>JAUNJB010000199.1 GCA_030535375.1 Clostridia bacterium
AAATCGCTGCAAATCGCCCGATTACGGCGAACGCGGCCATTTTTTACGCAATTTCTTATAGGGCAAGAAAGCGTGCAGTGTGCGCTCCCGCTTCCGAAGCACTTCACTCTCCAAAGTTTTTCCGTGCGCGCTGCCCGGTTTTTACGCAATTTCCTACAAGTCAAAAAACAGGGATGCATCCTGCACCCCTGTTCAATTCATTCAAACGGGAAAAGACAGTCCACGCCGGAACCGGGACGGTCAGGCCTTCATCGCGTAGCCGCCGTCTACCTTTTTCCACACCACCTCGCGGCCGGCGTAGTATGCGCCCACCGCCGCATGCAGCATGCAGATGCCGCGATCGAGCGGCGCATACTTCTTGTAGATCACCGAGGTCTCCAGAATCGAGACGCTCGTCTTGTCCGCCGCGATCTTCCACGGCTGGAGATTCACGGCGCTGGGCGCCAGGCGCGCGGCAAGGACGGCCTCCTTCTGCCAGACGCCAAGCTCCGCAAGCTGGGCCTCGTCCATCCCGCAGACCTTCGTCAGCTCCTTGCGTTTGGGCGCAAACGCGGGCAGCTCCGCCTTGCCGATCGCGATCACGCAGTGCACCACCTCATCGCTTTGGAGGTTCACATTGCGATTGATGATATCCGGATAGAAGTAGGCGCCCAGCCAGCAGGTGCCCAGCCCCATCGACGTAGCTTCCAGCACAAATGCCTCGCCCATGAAGCCCTCCAGCTCCATCGGCGTGCCGCGCTTGGCGACGATGACCGCATAGACATCCGTGCCCTTGATGCCGCTTTTGAGTCCCGGGCCCTTAAACATGCGCACGGTGATGCCCTGCCAGCTCAGCTTCCGGCAGAGCACGCCCAGACGGTCAAGCTGTTCCTTGTCCGGCGCGCCGGTGTATTTGCGCACAGAGCTGCGGCGGTACAGCGCGTCATACCAGCTCTTTTCCAATTTCAGTTCAAACATGATCATTCGCTCCCGATCTGCGGGCGGGGTTCGCCCGGTATTGCGTCATTATTTTACAGAATATACTTTAGCACGTTTCACCCCGGACTGTCAACGGAAACCGGCTGACTCCACCGAGCTTGCCGCAAAAGCGGTTCCGGTTCTCATATCCCGCGACCCCGGGCCGCCGACCCGGGCGGCGGGGTGAGGATGAGCATTCTCCTGCTATCCGTTCAAAAAGGAGCCGCCGGGATCACTCCGAACATTCCAAGAAAGTATACACAAAGCAAGGCTTCATGCGCCTGAGGCCCTGTCCGGGGAACTCGCAAAGCCGCGCTTTCAGCGCTGCCTGCGCGCGCGAAGCGGGCACGCCGGCCGGGGACAGCGCCCGTTCCGACGTACCGCCTGCCTTTATCCGCCATAAGCGGCGACAGGCTCCAGCCCCCAATGCCCCGCCAGGGGGCTTCCGATCGCCCCTTGGAACCTCCGGCCGAATATACTCCGTTTTTCTTAGAATATCAGGATTCTGATTCCGGCAGCCCTTTTTTCTTCCATATTCTGCCGTCAGCCGCGCTTTTCCAGCGAGCGGACAAAGCCCTTGAGACGGTTGAGGCCCCTGTCGATGTTCTCCATCGACGTGGCGTAGGACATGCGGCAGAAGCCCTCCGTACAGAACGCGCTGCCCGGCACGACGGCCACGTCCGCCTGCTCGAGCAGCTGCTCGGCAAACGTCATGGAATCATTGATCTGCACCTCTCCGCAATACCTGCCGAAAACGCCGCTCACGTCCATCATCGCATAGAACGCACCCTTGGGCATCATGCAGCGCAGGCCGGGGATGGAATTGATGCGGTAGACGATGTGACGGCGGCGCTCATCATAGGCGCCCCGCATTCTCTCAATCTCGGCCGGACCCTTCGGGGAATTGAGCGCCTCCACGCAGGCATACTGCGCAATGGAGTTGCTGCCGCTGGCAACCTGGCTCTGCATGCTGTTCATCGCCTTGACGATGGGCAGGGGCGCAGCCGTATAGCCGATGCGCCAGCCGGTCATCGCATAGGCCTTCGAAACGCCGTTGATCAGGATTGTCTGGTTGTAGATATCCTCGCCCAGGGACGCGATGGAAACGTGCTCCTCGCCATCATAGATCAGCTTCTCATAGATCTCGTCGGAAATGACATAGAACCCGCGCTCGACGGCCAGAGCCGCGATCTCCGTCAGCTGCCGGCGGTTCCAGATGCAGCCGTTGGGGTTGTTGGGCGTGTTGAGGATGAGCGCTTTCGTGCGCTCAGTGACAAACGGCTCCAAATCGCACGCCTCGGTCACAAACTCCTTCTCCGGTGCGCCCGGCACGAGCACCGGCACGCCGCCCGCGATGCGCACCATCTCCGGGTAGGAGACCCAGCACGGCGTGGGGATGATCACCTCGTCGCCGGGATTGACGACGGCGGAAATCGCGGTAAAGAGCGACGCCTTCGCGCCGTTGGAAACGATGATCTGTGTGGGCTTGTAGCTCAGGCCGTTGTCCCGCTTGAGCTTGTCGCAGATCGCGCGGCGCAGCTCGATCGTGCCGGCCGAGGGCGTATACTGGGTGATGCCCATATCAAGCGCCTCATGCGCGGCGGTGCGGATGTACTGCGGGGTGACAAAATCCGGTTCGCCGGCACAGAATGAGACGACGTCGCGGCCGTTTAAACGCATCTCCTTGGCCTTGGCGTCAATGGCCAGCGTCGGGGACGGTGAAATCGCGCTGCACACGCGGGAAAGCTCTAAAGACAAGCTGAACTCCTCCTTCATGCCCATCGGCAAAATGAAACTATGATATAGTATACAACCATTTTTTCGTTTTTTCAATCGACATTTTGCCCTTTTATTGGCCTTTCTTCTATCTGTTTTGCACGACATTCTCTCAATTCCTGCAATTTTTCGATTTTTGCCCGCGAGATCCCGCCCCCTTTTATCCCTCCGTATTATAAGCCGGGCGGAATAATTTCGTGCGCAAATCATCTTTATTCTTTAAAATACTTGCCATATTTTCAATTTTGCGTTATTATTGTGCTGGTTGGTTTCTTTTCTGATTGTAATTATATGGAGGTGTTTCTTTTGCATCGTTTGACCAAATGGATTCTCGCGACAGCGCTGGTGCTGTGCCTGTGCGCCGGCAGCGTCGCTTCCGCTGAGGGCTCCTATTATCTGGAATTGCCCACCAGCGGAATCACCAGCTCGATGAAGATTTCCGTGGACGTCCCCGATGAAAACCCCGTCGTCAGCGGCATCAATCCCCTGACCGGCGAACCCTGGAGCGGCGCTTATCACCCGATCCTTGTGAACATTGACGCGCATCCCGATGCGCTGCCGCACTGGGGCGTGTCCTCCGCGGATATCATCTACGAAATGCCCATTCAGTCCGACGGCTCCACCCGTTCCCTCGCCATCTTCATGGGCGATATTCCAGCATATGCCGGCCCGGTTCGTTCCGCGCGCGTGCCCATGGGCTCCCTGCGCGAAATGTGGGGCGGCGCCTGGGTCTTCTACGGCTGGCAGACCTGGGCAAACGGCGACAACCTGACGGTTGACGTCGTCGACTGGGCGACCCATCTGCACGCCGACGCCCGCCAGAAGGGCCGCTGGGTGTTCCCCTTCATCGAGGGCACCGAGCGCAACTATGCGGATCTCTTCCATCGCGAGAACGACGGCAACCACGTCGCGCCGCACAATGTGCAGATCGATATGAAGGCCGTGGAATCCCTCTTTACGTCCGAGCCGACGAAGCATCCGTTCAAGTTCACCGATACCGGCCTTGACCATGGCATCGATGTCACCAGCATCACCATCAACTACAAGACCACCAATCCGGCATACGTTTCCTCGTATGAGTACAATGAAATGACCGGCCTCTATGAGCGCTACCGCAACGGCGAGCCGTATTATGACGCGCTCTCCGGCATGAGCTGCGAATACGCCAACGTGATCGTGCTGCGCACGGATGTCTCCTGGTACAACAACGCTCCGCAGCGCCCGGTCATCCAGCTGGTCGGCCAGGGTACCTGCGAAATCTTCCAGAACGGCAAATACATCCGCGGCACCTGGGTCCGCACCCACTCCGACAAGCAGGCGGACGAATTCGATTCCCTCACCAGCCGCATGGTCTTCCTCGACGATAACGGCGAGGAGCTTGAGTTGAAGGTCGGCAAGACGTTCATCCAGATCGTCAACAACGACCAGCCCGTCATCGTCGCCGCCGGCGAGAGCATCGAGGGCGCAGCCGTTCAGGCGACGCCCAAGCCCACCGCGACGCCGAAGCCGACCCGTAC
>JAUNJB010000200.1 GCA_030535375.1 Clostridia bacterium
GTTCGCGGTGACGACGATGGAGCACGCATTGATCTCGTCGGAGGCGTCGAGGTCATCGAGCTTGCCCATCCTGCGCAGCGCCTTTGCGCCGAGCGTCGCCATATCCATGAGCGAGATGTCCTTTTTGCGCTCACCATAGACGTCCCTGCGGGTATCCACGTAGAGCTCATAGGCCGCGCGCACCGGCTCGGCAAAGCGGCCCTCTTCAAATTCGATCCCGTCAATGGCGGTGAGGAACGTCGTATGGCGGCAGTGATCGGACCAATAGGTGTCGATGGCGCGCAGCTCCGTCACACTGGGATCGCGCTTTTCGGTGTCGCGGAAGTAGTCGCGGCAGAAGCACAGATCCTCCGCGCTCATCGCCATGCCCATTGAGCGCACCATCGCCGCGAGCGCTTTGTCATCCATCTTCGTGAAGCCCTCGACGAGCGCGACGTCGGCGGGCACATCCGCGTGCAGCGCCAGCGTTTCCGGCTTGTCCATCGACGCGCGGCGGGCCTCGACGGGGTTGATCAGATGGCGCGCGACGGCATCCATCACCTCCGTCGTGACGCCCGCACCCTCGATGGCGTACACCTTCGCGCATACGACCTTCGGGCGCGCCTGCTCGGGCGAGAGCAGCTGGAGGCACTGGCTCGCGCTGTCCGCGCGCTGATCATACTGGCCCGGCAGATACTCCACCGCCAGCAGCTTGGCGTCCATTTCCGGCAGCGTCTCGTCATAGAGCTCATCGACATTCGGTTCGGAGAAAATGATGCCCTTCGCGCTCTCAAGCGCGGCGTCCGTCAGCCCTTCCACGTCGTAGCGCTGGAACACGCGCACATGCTCGATGGCCTGAGTGCCCAGCGCCTCGCACAGCTCGCGGCACAGCTGCTGGGCGGCCACGTCATATCCGGGGCGCTTTTCCGCATAAATTCTTCTGACCTGACTCACGACAATCCTCCTCGCATTTCAAGCGGGCTCAAAAATGGGAACATTCCCGCCGTGTCTGGCATAAACAGCCGAAATAAGCAAAACAGCAACCGCATTATAGCATCAAATGTTCGTTATTGCAATCCGATTTGACGCGCATTTGCGCTCAAATCTCCTGTTTTTTTCCTTTCCGCACCGCTTCGTTCGGATTATTCCGAACATTGACAAGCGTTTGCGCGGTGCTGTATAGTATGTAGGGATGTTTTCCGCACGATTGACTTCAGGGGGAGGGAGATGCGCTTGTCCTCGTTTTCGCTGCGCCTGCTCGCGCTTTTGTGCATGCTCGTGGATCACACCGGCCTCGCGCTCTTTCCATCCGTCGACGCCTTCCGCTGCGTAGGGCGCGTGGCCTTCCCGCTGTACTGCTTTCTGCTGACGCAGGGGTACCTCCACACGCGCGACCTGCGCGCATATGCCCGGCGCCTCCTGCTGCTGGCCTTCCTCTCCGAGATCCCCTTTGATTTGCTGATCTTCGGCACGTCGGCCAGCGCCGTCGAGCAGAATGTGCTCTTCTCCCTGCTCTTTGCCCTGCTGGCGCTCTATGCCGCCGATTCTCTGCGCGGCCGCCCGCTGAGCGCGTTCCTGGTCATCCTCACGCTCTGCATGGGCGCGATGGTGGCTCGCGTAAGCTTCGGCTGGGTGGGCATCGCGCTGTGCCTCTGCTTCTACTATGCCGGCAACCACCGGCTGTATATGGCAGCGGGCACGGCAGCCACGCTGCTCTTCTACTCCCTCAGCCTGCTCCTTTCCGGTGTGGCGCGCAGCTGGGTGCTCGTGTCGCTCTGCTCGCTCCTATCGCTGATTCCGCTGCTGTGCTACAACGGCCGGCGCGGCTATCGCCATCCGGTGCTGACGGCGCTGTTCTACGCCGCCTATCCGCTGCACCTGATCCTGCTTTGCATCGTGCGGGCGATGCGGATCATCCCGCCGTATTTTTTACACTGACGCGGAAATATACAGCACGCGCCGAAGCTCATCGCTCCGGCGCGTGTTTTGATTGTATTCATGGGACGCCGTATGCTCCGATCAATACCTGATCAGAAAATACACTGCGACCAGGGCGCCCAGGATGATGCGATACCAGCCAAAGGCGGTAAAGCTGTGGCGCTTGATGTAGCCGATGAACGTCTTGATCGCCACAACGGAGACGACAAACGCGCTCACACAGCCAATCGCAAGGATCAGCAGCTCCTCTGCGGTAAAGCTGAGCCCGAATTTGATCAGCTTGATCAGACTCGCGCCGGCCATCGTGGGAATCGCCATATAAAAGCTGAATTCCGCCGCCGCCGCCCGGGAGCATCCCACGAGCATGCCGCCCAGAATTGTCGCGCCGGAGCGGCTGGTGCCCGGCACCAGCGAGAGCACCTGGAACAGACCGATCAGCAGCGCCAGCCGCATATCGATCAATTCCACGCTCTGCACGCGGGCACGCCTGTGCGTGTTCTGCCTGCGCTCAATGGCGATAAACGCCACGCCGTAAATCACCAGCATCGCCGCGACGACGGGCGCCGTGTGCAGATGCGCGTCCATCCAATCATCCAGCGGGATGCCGACGACGGCGCTGGGCAAAATCGCCACGACGACCTTGATCCACAGGTTTACCGTGTCCATCTTGAGCCATCCCGTGATGCCCTCGCCCTTCCGCGCGCGCTTGAACGGCCAGAGCGTGCCAAAGTAGAGCACCACAACCGCCATGATCGCACCCAGCTGAATGACGACGTTGAACATCTCCATGAACGCATCGCTCATCTGCAGCCGGACAAACTCATCGAGCAGGATCATGTGCCCGGTCGAGCTGATCGGCAGCCACTCCGTGATGCCCTCCACCACGCCGAAGAGCAGCGCCTTCAGCGATTCCAGAATCAGATTGATCTCCATGCTTTCCGCTCCTTCGCCCCGTATGGTTCCCTGTTAAAATTCAAATTCCTCCGCACTGCGCACGGTCAGTTTGGCAGGCGCGGGCACACTCTGCCTCTCGGCCTGCTGACGGGCCTCAAGCTCCCTGGCCGCCTCCTCCTGCGCGTGCTCCGCCTGCCGACGCATGCGCTGCATCAGCTGCTGAAGCGGCGCCATCGCCGCCAGATCCGCCGCCAGCAGATCGGCCATCTCGTGCGTGCGCAGCATCGCCCATTCGCGCTCATCGCCCTTGTGTTCAATGCCAAAGCCCTTCTTGACGTAAAGCCCGCGCAGATCCTCCGGCACATCGTCCGGCACGGCGATCTTTTTGTAGTCCTCCCCATAGAATTCGAAACGCCCTTCGAGCGCCGGCTGGTGCAGCGCATCGCGCACCTCCTCCGGCGCCCTGCGAATATGCAGCCGCAGCGCATCCATCAGCGGCTTATCCGTGGCATAGCAGCCACAGCCCCAGCCCAGCCAATCCGGCCCGAAGCCCCAGTACATGCCAAAGCCCTCGCTGCGCCGCTCGTTCGGATAGCGCCACCCGAGCCAGACATGATCCCGGAACGGGGATTTATCCTTTGTAAAGCGCGTATCCCGCCGGATGCGCGACATCGTGCGCCCGGGCCGCGTATCCAGCCGGGGATCGATCAGCTGAACCACCGGCGTCATCTCGTCGCACAGCTCCCGCAGCGGCGATTTCACCTTTTCCTCGTAGCGCTGCTTATTGCTCTCGTAGAACTGCTGATTGTTGTTGAAGCGGATATCGGTCAAAAAATCCACCGCGTCCTGTGTAAATCCCGTAAACACGCCGTTTTCCTCCTCACATGCGCTTCATTATAGCACGGCTTGCGCGATGCATCAAGGAAAATCATGGAATAACGATCCCCCGGCGGAGCCGGGGGTTTTTCTTTGACGGGCATAGCCCTATGTTATTGGCCACGTGTCACGTCACGTTGGTACGATCTGGCATCTGCATAAGCTCACTACCTGCCACCCGTAAACGGGTTTTGCCTTTTTAGATGTTTCCCATCGTTAGCTGTTCTCCTGCCTGGTCTTCGTCCAACTGATGTTTAATGTATTCCTCGATTTTCTTTGCGTTCTTTCCTACCGTATCCACATAATATCCCCTGCACCAGAACTCTCTGTTCCGGTACTTATACTTTAGCTCCGGATACTTTTCGTAGATCATCAGACTGCTCTTCCCTTTCAAGTATCCCATAAAACTCGATACTGCAATCTTCGGTGGTATCTTTACCAGCATGTGTACGTGGTCTTTACATACTTCTGCCTCTACTATTTCTACTTTCTTCCATTCACACAGCATTCGCAGTATTTTCCCTATCTCT
>JAUNJB010000201.1 GCA_030535375.1 Clostridia bacterium
GCGTCGCCGCTACCGAGTCCGCCAACAACGGCTGCTCCGGCGGCGCGATGATCCCGCTGCTCTCCCTCGGCGTGCCGGGCGACGCAGTTACCGCCATCATCCTTGGCGCTTTCATCATGAAGGGCATTCAGCCCGGCCCGACGATGTATGTCGATAAACTGGACACCGTCTACGCCGTCTTCGCGGCCCTGATGCTCGCCAACCTGGCCATGCTCGTCGTCGGCTGCGCTGGCGTGCGTTTCTTTGCCAAGATCGTCTCTGTCGAAAAGAAGATCCTTTATCCCGTCATTCTGGTCATCTCCCTGCTCGGTGCGTTCTCCATCAACAAAAACGTGTTTGACATTGGCGTGTGTGTGGCCTTTGGCGTGATCGGCTGGCTGATGAACAAGTACGAGTTCCCGCTCAGCCCGATTCTTCTGGCGCTTATCCTTGGACCGATGTGCGAGCAGAACTTCGTGCGCTTCATGGATCTGGAAAACGGCAACTTCGCCGCGATTCTTGGCCATCCAATTGCGGTCGGCTTCTTCGTCGTGGCCGTCGCCGTCGTGCTGTTCTCCATCTACAATCAAGGCAAGATCAACAAGCGCGAGGCCGCTGCAAAGGCCGCGCAGGACTGATATCCCTAAGCAAACTGAGGGGGCCGTTCAATTTGAACGGCCTCCTTTATTTATCGGCATACGCATTGCTGCCATTCATGGCCAGAAAAAGCCAAGTGCTTGCAGTCGAAGTGTCCAAAGAGGTGTCCATCTGCCGCCGTCGGTGACGGAAACAGACAGACGGACACGGAAAGCGCTTTGTCGTAACATTGGGGGCAAAGGCCGCTGCCGCTGGCGGCGGATCAAGGCAGGCGGAATGCCTGGAACAGCGCTGATCCCGCTGTTTCGCAGGCGCGGTGATGCGAGTCCCCCGGATAGAGCCCGCCCGTAAAACGCCGATTGGCTTAGAAAACCGCTTTCTTTATATGTTTTGAATCGGTCCCACAGCCCTTTTCACCGGCATTTACAGGCGAATCCCCTGCTGCGCGAGAAACAGACGCATCATCGCGCGCTGTGGAAGGAGCTTGGCCGCCATGTGCTCCGCCTTCACCCGCAGCCCGTAAACAGACATGTCCCTTCCCCGCTGTGCGTCGCGCAGCGACTGCTTTGCCACCGCCTCCGGTGAGACCATCCCAGGAAATCTTCGCGTTCCCTTCCGTGCGCCGATGATGGCCCGATCGTACAGATGCGTCCTCATCCATCCCGGACAGACGGCGGTCGCCGTAATTCCCCTCGGCGCGAGCTCCAGATTCAATGCCCGCGCGTAATGGCGAACAAACGCCTTCGTCGCGCTGTACAGGTTCTGACACGGCAGCGGCTGAAATGCCGCCTGCGAGGCGACAAACAGCAGGTAATCTCCCCGATCCATATAGGGCAAGCAGAGCAAAGCGGCTGCGACGGACGCGCCGCAATTCAGGTCGATCATGTTGAGCGACTCGCCCAGGCTCAGATCGCTGTACGTACAGAATTTCGCAAAGCCTGCGTCTGCAATCGCGTAATGGATGCGCGGATGCTCCCGTTCCAATCTCTCACGCAGCACATCCAGATTGGCTCGAATCGTCAGATCCATGGGCAGCGGCACAATGCGCTCACCCAGTTCGGCGCGCAGCGCCTGCAGCGCATCCTCATGCCGCGCGATTGCCCAGATCTCTTCCACTTTCGTCACAAGCGCGTGCGCATAAGCACGCCCCAACCCCGAGCTGGCCCCTGTGATCACCGCAATGCTCTTCATAACTGCTTCCTCCCGCATATTTCCCAGTATGGCGCGCAGCTGGCCACACCATGCGCGGGCATATGACGCAATCGAAGGAAATTTTCCCATCGTCGGAGGGAGATTCGGGCAGCTGCCCCGACACAAAAAGAGGCCAGCGGCTGCTTCCACTTCCGAAAACCGCTGCAAGCTTGATTACAGCGAATGCGGCCGGTTCTTACGCCGTTTCCCAGCGGCCAGCATATAAAGCAAAAAGAACCGAAACGCGCCCGTTCCGGTTCCCTTCATTCGGCCTTTATTCTATTCCAACCACGCTGTCCACCGGGATAGAGAGTACGATCCCCTGCGCATCGCTGTCCATACCGCATTTTTCACAGATCGCCTGCATGATCGCAAGCTTCTCTTCCTTGCGGGAGAGGATCATCACAGCCTCCTTCTCCTGCTGCACGCTGATGCCCCACAGCTGTACGCTCTCCTCGCTGCCCACGCGGCGGCTGTGGAAGACCGTGCCGCCCGCGGCGCCCGCAGGCCGGGCTGCGGCCATAACATCCTCGCTGAAGCCCTGATTGACCACCGCGACGATCATCTGAAACTCGTTCTCCTGCATATTGCCCCTCCTCATCCCCTGCGTCTCGCGCTGTGCGCATGCATATTCCACCATCTGAATCAGCCTGCTGTTGCCGCCGGAAAGCGGAATCGTGCAGGCAACACCTGTGTTGGAGGTACCCAGGCGCAAATCCTTCTTGAGCTTCCTGAGCATCTCATCGGCAAACGATTTGGGCAGCATCGACATCATCACGTTCTTTTCGCCGCTGTCCAGGCCCAACATATCCATCATTTCGCGCGAGGCCGTGCCCCGGCCATAGAACTGATACTGCATCGGAACACGTCCGTGCTCAAAGAGCGCAGCAGCCTTCTCGGCCAGCTTCGGCGCGGTGATCAGCATCAGCAGCCGGAACGGCTCCCTTTTCTTCTCTGTCATCTGCCGTAATCCTCCTCCAGCTCAATGATCTCGTCAGGCCCATCGAACACCGGCTTCACGGCGGTGCTCATCATCCTGTGCCGCTTGTTCTGCTTCATCTGATAGCTGAGGCCCATGATCTGCACGGCGATCAACGGCGTCAGCGCGACCAGCGCGACCACGCCAAAGGCATCCGTCATCACGTTGCCGCCCAGCGTCTCGCACGCGCCGATGCTCAGCGGCAGGAGAAAGGTTGTCGTCATCGGTCCGCTGGCCACGCCGCCGGAGTCGAACGCAATACCGACGAAGATCGTCGGCACGATCCGTGAGAGGATCATCGCGGCCAGATATCCGGGAATCACGATGTACTGAATCGGAAGCCCGGTGATCACGCGCAGCATCGCCAGCCCCACGCTGACGGAGACGCCGATGGACAGGCACCGATTCATCGCCTTCGCGGAAATCGCGCCGTTGGTCACGCCCTGAATCTGGTGATTGAGCACCTGTATCGCGGGCTCCGCCTTGACGATATAGTAGCCGATCAGCATGCCGATGGGCACCAGCAGCCACTTGAGATGCGGCTGCGCCAGATCGCGCCCCAGCAGCGTGCCCACAGGCCCGAAGCCGATGTTCACACCGCACAAAAACAGCACCAGGCCGACATAGGTATACGCAAAGCCGACCAACACGCGCATGCGCTGGCGGCGCGGATATCGATGCGTCATCAGCTGGAAGATCACAAACACCGCCATGATCGGCAGAATGGATACGGCGACCTCCGCCGCATAATGCGGAATGCCGAAGAAGAATTCCCCGGCGACGTCCCTCGTGGTCGTCACCGCCGCGACGGTCACAGGGGTATAGGCGGCATCCTGCGGATTGAAGAAGCACCCGAGAATCAGCACCGCCAACACCGGCCCCACACTCGAAAGCGCCACCAGGCCGAAGCTGTCATTCGCCGCGTTCTTGTCACCGCGCACGGAGGCCATGCCCACGCCCATTGCCATGATAAACGGGACGGTGATCGGCCCCGTGGTCACGCCGCCCGAATCAAAGGCGACGGCCAGGAAATCCTTCGGCACAAACATGGATATCACCAGCAGCGCCGTGTAGAGCACGATCAACAGCTTTGACAGGTTGATCTGCACCAAAATGCGCAGCACCGCCAGCGCCAGGAACAGCCCCACGCCCACCGCAACCGACCAGATCAGCACCTGGTTGGGAATCGAGGGCACCTGCTGCGCAAGCACCTGCAGATCCGGCTCGGCCATGGTGATGATCGCGCCCATCAAAAAGGCGATCATCAATATAATGGGAATGCGCTTTGTACGCTCCATCTGTACGCCGATGCCCTCGCCCAGCGGGCTCATGGCCATCTCCGCGCCCAGCTGAAACAGGCCCATGCCCACGACGAGCATGACCGCGCCGACCACAAACATAACCACAGGCCCCAGCTCCATCGGCACAAGCACGATGCTGAGCGCCA
>JAUNJB010000034.1 GCA_030535375.1 Clostridia bacterium
CAAGGCTTAGACCCGAAGGTCGGCGGAAACAGGCAAAGCATACACCCGAAAGCCAACGGAAACAGGCAGACAAAGCGTTTCAAACAAAAAGAGCGCTTGCGCGATTGTTTCGCTTCCCGGGTCGGCAGCTGAGCGTTTCCCTGATTCCATTCTCCAATCAAGAAAAGGATCGCGTATACAAAGAGGCTACCGCACCGCGGCAGCCTCTTTTGATACAATTCAGATCAACCATCAGACCGGCATGGTCTTGTTGTCCTTGTCGAGCATCGTGGAGTCGATCTTGAGCTTCTGAGCCTGACGGTACTCGAAGAACTTCGGCGCGACCTTCGGGAACAGCGCGTAGGACAGCACGTCCTCCTCCTGCTCGTAGTAGTCGCGGATCTCCTCGCGATACTTGTCCATCTCCGGCTTGAGCAGATCGGCAGGACGGCAGGTGATGACCTTGTCATCGCCGATCGCCATCTTGCGCACTTCCTCATTCACCGGAGCAGGCAGACGGCCATACTCGCCGCGCAGCAGACCCTTGGACTCGTTCGGGAAGGTCTTATAGCGGCCGAACAGGACGTTCATGACGGCCTGGGTGCCGACGATCTGGGAGGTCGGCGTGACCAGCGGCGGATAGCCGAAGTCCTTGCGGACCTGCGGGATCTCGGCCAGCACGTCATAGTACTTATCCATGGCGTTGAACTGCTTGAGCTGTCCGATCATGTTGGACAGCATGCCGCCGGGAACCTGATACTTGAGGGTATTGGCGTCCACGCGCAGCACCTTGCCCGGATCGAGCCAGCCATCCTTCTGAAGACGGTCGGCCACCTTGCGGAAATGCACGGCGCACTCACTCATCAATTCCATATCGAGGCCCGGATCATACTCGGTGCCCTTGAGCGCAGCGCACAGGGACTCGGTCGCCGGCTGGGACGTGCCCTCGGCCAGCGGGGACAGCGCGGTATCCACGATATCGCAGCCGGCCTCGATCGCCTTGAGAATGGTCATCGCGCCGGTGCCGGCGGTGTTGTGCGTGTGCAGGTGGATCGGCAGCTTGGTGTTCGCCTTGAGCTTCTTGACGAGGCTGTAGGCATCATACGGCAGCAGCAGATTCGCCATGTCCTTGATGCAGATGGAGTCGGCGCCCATCTGCTCGATCTCCTTGGCCAGCTTGACGAAGTATTCCTCCGTATGCACCGGGCTGATCGTGTAGCTGATGGCGATCTCCGCCGTGCCGCCATATTTCTTGGTGGACTTGACGGCCTGCTCGAGGTTGCGCATGTCGTTGAGCGCGTCGAAGATGCGGATGATGTCGATGCCGTTTTCGATGGACTTCTTCACAAACGCGTCGACCACGTCGTCCGCGTAATGCTTGTAGCCCAGGATGTTCTGGCCGCGGAACAGCATCTGCAGCTTGGTGTTGGGCATCGCCTTGCGCAGCTGGCGCAGGCGCTCCCACGGATCTTCGTTCAGGAAGCGCATGCAGCTGTCAAACGTCGCGCCGCCCCAGCACTCCAGAGAATAGTAGCCGATTTTATCGAGCTTGTCGGCGACCGGCAGCATCTCGTCCAGGCGCATACGGGTAGCGGCCTGGGACTGGTGCGCGTCGCGCAGAATGGTATCGGTGATAAGCACCTTGCCCATATCTCATTCCTCCTATACTTACTTGAGCCCGCCATATCCGGTGATTCACACAGTCGGGCGGGAAAGTCCCGCGCAGCCTGCGCCGCGCAGAAGCGAATCATTAACCGAACATGGAGATAAACACGCCCGCAGCAACGGCGGAGCCAATCACGCCCGCAACGTTCGGGCCCATGGCATGCATGAGCAGGAAGTTGCTCGGATTCTCCTGCTGGCCGACCTTCTGGGAGACGCGCGCCGCCATCGGCACGGCAGAGACGCCCGCGGAGCCGATCAGCGGATTGATCGTGCCGCCGGACAGCTTGCACATCAGATCGCCCAGCAGCACGCCGCCGGCGGTGCCGCCGCCAAAGGCGAAGACGCCCATCAGGATGATCTTGATCGTCTGCGGCTGCAGGAAGGTCTCGGCCTTCGCTGTCGCGCCGACGGTCACGCCCAGGAAGATGGTGACGATGTTCATCAGCTCGTTCTGTGCAGTCTTGGACAGACGGTCGGCCACCATGCACTCCTTGAACAGGTTGCCCAGCATCAGCATGCCGACCAGCGGCGCGGCGCTCGGCAGCATCAGGGAGACGAGCACGGTCACGATGATCGGGAAGACGATCTTCTCCGTCTTGGAGACCGGGCGCAGCTGGCCCATGACGATCTGGCGATCCTTCTTGCTGGTCAGGGCGCGCATGATCGGCGGCTGGATAACCGGCACCAGCGCCATGTAGGAATACGCGGCGATGGCGATCGGGCCCAGCAGGCCGGGAGCCAGCTTGGTGGTGACGTAAATGGCCGTCGGGCCGTCCGCGCCGCCGATGATGCCGATAGCGCCGGCCTCAGCCGGGGTAAAGCCCAGCAGCAGGGCGACGATAAAGGCCAGGAAGATGCCCAGCTGCGCGGCGGCGCCCAGCAGCAGGGACTTCGGGTTGGCGATCAGCGGACCAAAGTCGGTCATCGCGCCGACGCCCATGAAGATGAGCGGCGGGAAGATGCCCAGCTTAACGCCCTGATACAGATAGTACAGAAGACCGCCGTTTTGCTTGATGTACTGATAGCCGACCAGCACTTCGCCGTTGTAGATCGGGATACCGGCCTTGCCATGATACGTCGGATTGGAAATGATCTCGTAAATTGGCTCGTCCATGATGCCGGCGAGCGGCAGGTTGGTCAGCAGCATGCCGAATGCGATGGGCATCAGCAGCAGCGGCTCAAACTGCTTCACGATCGCCAGATACAGCAGGACGAAGGAGATCAGGATCATCACTCCGTTCTTCCAGTTGCCGGTGAACAGCGCGTAGATGCCGGAATCCTTGACCAGACCCATCACGGTGCCGCCGACGCTGAAATTCGCCATCGCCTGCTCCACCGTGCCCGCGGCACCCTCCGCCTCTTCATCGACGTACACCGGAATCAGAGAATCGGGGTCCGTGACCAGCGTCACATAGCCGTTTCCCACCGCTTCGTCCGCGGCGGCTTCCGCCTCCACAGGGGCAGCGGTTTCCTCGGCACAAACGGGCAGCGCCGCAAGCATGCAGCACAGCGCCAGTCCGAGGAACACACTCAGAATCTTTTTCACAGCGCTTAACCCCTTTGCGTATTATTCGAGCACGACCAGCGCGTCGCCGGTGTTGACCGCGGCGCCCTTGCTGGTGAGCACCTGCGCAACCTTCGCGTCGCGCGGGGCCATGATCTCGTTCTCCATCTTCATGGCCTCAAGCACCACGAGGACGTCGCCCTTCTTGACGGAGGAACCGGCCTGCACCTTTACATCGACGATGTTGCCCGGCATCGGAGCGGCAACCTTCTCGCCCGCGACAGCCTTCGGCGCGGCGGCGGGAGCGGCGGCAACGGGGGCGGCCGCCACAGGAGCGGCGCCGGCAGCGACTTCTTCCACGGCGACCTCATACTGGGTGCCGTTCACAGTGATCACAAAATTACGCATAATGGAGATCCTCCTCGCAATATTCTCTCATTTCGTTTGCAGTTTGCCGGCAGGTTACATTCTGCTGTAAATCTGCTCTTCGCGGCCGGCGCGATTCCACGCGGGCGCATTGTTGACGCGGCGGATGGAGCGCACGACAAAGCCGGACGCATCGCTCTCCCCTGCCGCTTCCATGGCGGCGGCCACCGCCGCGGCGATGACGGCGATCAATTCGCCCTCATCCTCTGCCGTCTCCTCCTCAGCCGGCGCTTCCACGACGGGAGCGGGCGTGGCCGGAGCGGGCGCGGCAGCAGTCTGCTTCTTGGTCAAAGCGCCCATCACCATCTCCAACAGCTTGATCAGGCCGATCAGTATGACCAGACCGACGAAAACCGTCGCGATGCCGACGAAGGCGACAGACAGACCGTACTGAAGCTTCGCAATGATTGATGCCATTGATGTTTCCTCCCCTGATTACAGCGGCATGTTGCCGTGTTTCTTGGGCGGGTTGGAGTCGCGCTTGCTGGAGAGAATTTCCAGCGCGGCGATCACCATCTTGCGGGTGTCCGCAGGATCGATGACGTCATCCACCAGGCCGGCGGCCGCAGCGTTCACGCCGTCGGCGACCTCGGCCTCATACTTAGCGGCCAGCTCGGCGCGCGCGGCGACGGCGTCGCCCTTGCTCGCCTTGATCTTCTCCTTCTCGAAGACCTGAATGGCAGCCTCGCCGGTCAGCGGGCTGATGACGGCGCCCGGCCAGGCATAGGTCGCATCGGCATTGGCGCTGCCGCCCATGGCGACATACGCGGAACCGATGGCGTTGCCGATGACCAGCGTGACCTTCACGGTCGTCGCCTCGCTGTACGCGTAGACCATCGCGGAGGCGGCCTTGAGCACGCTCATCTGGCGGTCGACGGTGTCAAACAGCTCGAGGCCCGTGGAATCGACCAGGGACACCACCGGGATGTTGTAGCAATCCGCAAAGCGGACGAGCCTCGTGATCTTCTGCATGCGCTTGTCGCACGTGTCGCCCTTGCCGGTGTAGACAAACGCCACCGTGCGGCCGGCCATCTTGCCCAGCGCCGTCACAGCGCCGGTATAGCCCTTGCCAAGCTCCACCACGGAGCCGGTGTCGGCCATGGCGGTGATGACGCTCAGGCCATCCGCGCCGGCCTCAAGGCCCTCGAGCTTGCGGTTCATATCCTCCTCGACGGAGAAAGGCGCATCCTCCAGGTTGTTCGCCGGGAGCATGCCCAGCACGCGCTTCACCTGGGCGAAGGCCTCCTCCTCGCTCTCGCAGGCAAAGTGCGCGGCGCCGGTCTCCACGGCGGTCTTCGCGCCGCCCAGCTCCTGCGCAGTCAGGCTCTTGCCCATCGTAGCGGCGAGCACCTGCGGCCCGGCCACGAGCAGCGCGCCGGCCGGCTTGGCGACAAACACCAGATCGGACAGCTCCGCCATCATCGCGGCGGCGCCCACGCACGGGCCGAGCACCATCGTCATCATCGGCACGACGCCGCTCAGGCGCGCCATGTGCGCGAAAATGTCGGTGTAAGCCTCCAGCGCGGCAGCGCCCTCGCCCACGCGCGCGCCGTTGCTGTCGCACATCGCGACCACCGGCGTGCCCGTCTTGCGGGCCAGCTCAAGAACCTTGACGATCTTTTTCGCCTGCTTCGCGCCGACAGCGCCGTCCATCACGGCGAAATCCTGCGCGATCACATACACCGGACGGCCCTCGACCGTACCGGAGCCCGTCACGACGCCGGCATCGCACGCGAGCATGGCCTGCTCTACAAAGCTGCCGCCGTCGAGCAGCAGCGCCACGCGCTCACGCGCGGTCAGCTTGCCGCTCTTCTTCTGTTTCTCAACGCCCGCCGCATTCTCAGAGAGAATGTCCTGCTTGCGCGAGAGCACCTGATTGAGATCCTGAAGGGTGCTCATTCCACTATCGCCTCCGTAATCATATAGGTTCCGACGCCGCTTTTCCGCAGGGAAAGTGACATCAGATACAACTTAACCCATTTTCCTTGATTCAACAAGATTCACCTTATTCCTTCCTACTTCTCTCAAAAAAGAGAAAAAACAGACAAACTTAACAGAATCGTAATTTATTCGTTTTTCTGGATGAGCAGAAGCTGCGGCGTATGCGCGGCCGCATTCAAAAACCGATGATGCAGCACATTAAACTCCCGCACCGGCAGGGCCTGCGCCCACGCAAGCAGCGCGCCGAGCTCACGGTTACCCTCCTCGTGGCCGGGATAGATGCACACCGTCACCACGCCGCCCGGCACGACCATGCGCACGGCGGCATCCACCGCGGCCAGCGTGGTGTCCGTCTTCGTGGTCACCCCATGCTGCGCGCCGGGCAGCCATCCCAGATTGAACATCACCGCGCGCGGAGGCGTCCCGACATGCTGCGCCATCGTCTCATGCCCGGCCAGCAGCAGCGTCGTTCGCCCGCGCATTCCCGCCTGCGTCAGCCGCACGCCCGTGCGCTCCACCGCCTCGGCCTGCACGTCAAAGGCGTACACGTGCCCGCTCTCACCAACCAGCTCCGCCAGAAACAGCGTATCCTTGCCGTTGCCCATCGTCGCGTCGACGACGGTGTCCCCCGGCAAAATGACGCGGCGCATATAGTCCGCCGCGAGATGGCGCGCGTTGCGCAGCACAAATCGCTCCTCTTCCCGTTCCATGCCGCAATCCTCTCCCGTTATCGCTGTTTGATCCAATCGGCGCGCGCCTCAGATGCCGCCCTCCGCCTCCGCGTCGCCGTAGAACAGATGCCAATAGCCGACCACGCCGTCCTGCACGCCCGCTTCAAGCACGGCATTCTCCCCGGAGGCCGTCTGACAGACGTAGCGCAGCGTCACCTCATCCGATCCGCCGCGGATCAGCTCGCCGTACGGCGGCTCGCCCAACGCCTCGCCCTCCATGTACAGCAGCCCTCCGACCGAGTAGACATCCGCATCACAGGCAAACAGCGCCGCCGCCTCCTGCACGCTCATGCCCACGCGCAGGCCGCGCGGGCCGGTGACATCCGCACCGCTGACGCTGACGCCGCGCACGATTTCCACGCCGGTGGCTTCCCTGAGCCCCAGCTCCGCCGCCAGGCCGTCGTAGAGCAGAATGCGCCCGCCGCCGGACGGCAGCGTCTGCACCTCGCTTGGCTCACCCAGCCGGCTCACCAGCTGCGCCACCTCCACGCCCAGCGCCGCCGCGCCCATGACCTGCAGATCCGCCTCGCCAAAGATCGCCTCGCTGTTTTTGAGCGCGAGCACCTCGCCGCGCTGGCGCTGGGCGATCTCCTCCGCCGTGCTGAGCCCATCCTGCGCCTGCGCAAGCGTCGTCTGCGCCATATTCATACGGATCGCGCTGATGCAGCCGTCATCCCCGATCATGTACGTCAGCGTGTACTCGGTCATCGCGGCATCCTCTCCGCCGTATGTGATGTACTCCACGCCGTATACGCCCGCATCGCCGACATAGGCCCAGCTCCAGCCGATTCCGGACTCCTGCGTGCCCAGCACATAGAGCTGCGTGTTGCTTTTGTCCACCTGCGCGCCGCCCAGCGCGTCCGAAAGGCTCATGCCCACGCGCAGGCCGAGGCAGTCCGTCACCTGGCTGGTGCGCACATCGATGGTCAGCAGCTCCCCGGCCTGCGGCGCGTCCGCCCGTGCGGCAAGCACCGTGCCGAACTCGTATTCGATCAGGTATTGGCCCGCGCGCGCGGGATCGGCCGTCTCCTGCGGATCGTTGAGCGCGGGCAGTCCGCCGAGCGCCGCGGCAAACTCCTCAAGCCAGTTCTGCGCCGTCTGCGCATTGTATTCCTGCGCCGCCGCGCAAAGCGGAATCCATACCAGCGCGCAGGCCAGCACAATTCCTTTGACCCATCTCCAAATTGCGTTTTTCATCGCTGATGCACCCTTGCTTTTTCCCTATTTCGTGGTATGATAATAAGCGTATCTCACCGGAAAAACCGGCCATATTCATTATAGCAGAGTTTTCACCGGTTCGAAAGGAGTAATTTCCGTGTCTGAGGAACTTCAGCAGGGCTGCGCCCCCAGCGAATGCGGCACCAAACCCGCCTGCGCCGGATGCAGCTACAACCACAACGCGGATAGCGAGGAGCCCGCACCCAAGGCCCCGCCCAAGGTGCGCAAGGTCATCGGCGTGGTCAGCGGCAAGGGCGGCGTAGGCAAGTCGCTTGTTTCCGGCGAGCTGGCCGTCATGCTCCGGCGAATGGGCTACCGCGTCGGCGTTCTGGATGCCGACATCACCGGCCCGTCTATCCCGCGCATGTTCGGCATCCACGACAAGGCATTCGGAGACGGCGAGCACATCTTCCCCGCCGAGACGGAGACCGGCATTGAGGTCATGTCCATCAATCTGATGCTCGAAAACGACGACGCGCCGGTCATCTGGCGCGGCCCGGTGATCGCGGGCGCGGTCAAGCAGTTCTGGGAGGACGTCTCCTGGAGCGAGCTCGACGTCATGGTCATCGACATGCCCCCGGGAACCGGCGACGTGCCGCTGACTGTCTTCCAGAGCATTCCGCTTGACGGCGTGGTGGTCGTCTCCACCCCGCAGGATCTGGTCGGGATGATCGTGCGCAAGGCGGTCAACATGGCCTCCATGATGAACATCCCTGTGCTCGGCCTGGTGGAAAACATGTCCTACGCCGTGTGCCCGGACTGCGGCAAGCGCATCGAGCTTTTCGGCAAGTCCCGCATCGCGCAGGAGGCCGCCGAGCTGAGCCTGCCCGTGCTGGCACAGCTGCCCTTTGACGCCAAAGCCGCGCAGCTTTGCGACGAGGGCGCCATTGAGACGGTGGATAACCCGCTGATGGCCGATGCAGCCGCGGCCGTTGCCGGCCAGGTCGGCCTCTGATTTCCCTTCGTTTGCGCGCAGCGCCCCATACCGACTCCCGGTCGGTATGGGGCGCCTTTTTGATTTCGCTCAGTTCTCGTGCTCGATCAGACCAATGTCCACATTCAGCAGCGTCTGCCCGGAGCGCAGCGCGATGGGGTCGCTCAGGCCCGTCTCGGGATCGAGATCGCTGTCGATCTCCCCCAGCGGCTCGCCGAAGTGAACGGTGAGCACATCGCCGGGCTGCGCGTCAAGGCGCACCACATAGGTGCCCGGCCTCAGCGCGCTGAAGCGATAGTAGCCATACTCATCGCTGACCGTCGCGGCATATTCCTCCATCGATCCGTCCTGCTGCACGTGCAGCAGCGTGATGCGGACGCCCGGCACAAGCGGTTCCTTGTAATCCTGCAGCCCGTTGCCGTTCGTATCCATAAAGACCGAATCGCCGATTTCACCCGGCAGAATGCCGCCGATGTTCAGATCAAGCTTCTGCTCTCCCATGCTCAGGGAGAACGGAGCCGTGCTGCCCACATTTCCGGGAACGACGGCGACGCTCGATCCGCCCGCTTCGCCCGTGCATTCTGTGAAGAGCATCTCCTCCGGCAGCGTAAAGCGCACGGTATACACGCCGCTGCGCAGCTGATCAAAGGCATAAGCGCCCTCGTCGCTCACCCACTGGCTGCCGAGCACCTGCCCGTTTTCATCAAGCAGCTCGGCCATCACATCGGTGAGCGCCTCTTCGTCCGGGCCGATCCGTCCGTTCACATCCTCGTCGATCCAGGCGCGGCCCGCGATTTTCGCCGCCCTGACCACCGGGATCGCCGTCAAAACGGCCTGATCACCCATGGCAAGCGTACAGCTGCCGGACTCGCCCTCCTGGGCGTCCGCATGCGTGAGATTCAGCGCCACGCCGGACGCAAACAGCGTCTCCTCCGGCAATGTAAACCTCAGTCGGTACGTGCCCGGGCGCAGCAGATCAAAGGCGAAGCTTCCATCCGCGCCGGTCTTCACCGTCGCCACCACGGTGCCGCCCTGCATCACCGTCACCACGGCATCCGCCAGGCCGGCTTCCTCCTCGCCCGCCACGCCGTCCTCATCGGCGTCCACCGCCAGCCGGCCGCGGATGGCCGACGGGATGATCGCGCCCACGTCAAGACCGCTTCTGCTCTCGCCCATGGCCAGGCTGAACGTCTCCGTCCGGGCCTGCGCCGCGTCGATATCGGCCACGGCGCTCTCTCCCTCTGTGGTGAAAACCCTGCCGCCGGGCAGCGTCACCTGTACCGCGTATTCTCCCACGCGGACGAATTCGATGGCATACGCGCCGTTTTCATCCGTCACCGCATTGGCAATCATCTCGCCGCTCGCCGCGTCCAGGAGCGCAATTTCTGCGCCAGAGACGCCGCGCTCGTCCGCGCCGCGCCTGCCGTCATAGGTGCTGTCCTCCCAGACGATGCCGCTGACCGTGCCCACGCCGACGACGCCTACATCCATATCCGTCTGATTCACGCCGGAGCTCACGTCAAACACGGCGCTCTGCGCTACGACCGCATCCGCCTGCGGCACGCTGCTCACGCGCTTCGTGCCGGAGACATTTTTGGCAAAGGCATAGCCCTGATCAAGCTCAAAGGTGAGCTGGGCCGCGCCCGGCATCACGCCGTCAAACCGATAGGCGCCCGTCTCGTCCGTCGCCGTCGCATATGTCTTGCCCGCATCCCTGCCGCTCAGTATGGTCAGCGTCACGCGCACGCCGGAAACGCCGGCATCGCTCGTTTGCCTGCGGCCGTCGTTGTCCTGATCATACCAGACGATGCCGCCCACGCTCGCGGGCTCAAGCGCACCGATATTCACGCCGGACAGCGCTTCGCCCATCTCAAGCGCGCCCAAATACAGGCTGACGCTGCGGGAATCGGTGCGCGGCACCAGGGAATCTCCCCCGTCGGCCGTGAACACATAGCCCTCGCCAAGCTCCACGCTCAGCGTATACTCGCCCGGCATCAGCTCCCCAAAGGAGAACTCGCCGCTTCGAATCGTCTGCGTGGTAAAGGTTTCGCCCGAAGCGCTCTGAAGCGTGAGCGTCACGCCGCGCAGCCCTGCCTCGCTCTCGCCAAGCAGGCCGTCGTAATCCGTATCGTTCCAAATGCGGCCGCTGATCGCGCCCTGTGTGAGCACGCCGTAGCCGATCGTCTCTACCTTCACCCCGCCGCGCAGCGTAAAGGGCACGGAATACGCGCGTCCGTCCGTCTGGCTTTCCATCGGCAGGGCGCCGCCCGCCAGCGCACCGGAGAAGACGTACCCGTCCGGCGCATCCACACACAGCTTATAGGTGCCCGGGCGCAGGCCGTCAAACGTGAAGCCGCCCTGCGCGTCCGTTTCCGCGGTCACCAGGATCGTGCGGCCCGTGCCGTTCATCAGGTAAACCGTGACGGCCTCAAGGCCCGTCTCCTCCCCGTCAAACGCGCAGTCGGCGTTCCTGTCCTCCCAAATTCTGCCAGAAACCGTGGCCAGACGCACGACACCCGCATCCGCGGAATCCGTCGCCGCACCGCCGGACACGGTGATCGTTCTGGTGGTCGAGACGCACTCGTCGCTCTCCTGCACGCCTCCGCGCGCCATGCTCTTCTCCGTGCCGGAGAAGCCGCAGCCCTCCGCGGCCGTAAAGCGAACGCGATAGCGGCCCGGCGCAAGCCCCTCAAAGGCATAGCTGCCGTCCTCATCCGATTCGGTCGCGGCGATCACGGCATCCTGCGAATCGAGCAGCTCCACGTAGACGCCCCTGCAGAACGCCTCATCCTCGCCGAGCACGGCGTCCGCGTCGTCATCAAAGTAGACCGTGCCGGAAATCGAACCCGAAAGCATCGCGCCGATGTACAGCCTCACGCTCTGTCCCATGGACAGCGTGAACGGCTCGCTCCGGCCTTCGCTGAGGGCGCTTTGCGGCACACAGCTCACCGGATAATTCGTCGTCGCGGCGTCCACCTGCTTGGTGGCGCGCCACTGCCCCGGCATCCTGTAAGCGAGCACATACTCGCCCGGGCTCACGCCCGTGAAGACGACCGTGCCCTCCGCGTCGGTCTTATAGGTGATCTCCTCCGCATCCGCGCCGTTTTCCAGGCGGATCAGCGACAGGCTCACCCCCTCAAGCATCTCCTCGTAGATGCCCATCTGGCCGTCATACTGCGTATCCTTGAATACGGTAATGGTCAGCTGCACAGGCAGCGTAACCCCGGCGTCAAGCCCGGTCACCGCCTGCCCCGGCGTGAGCGTGAAGCTCTTGGTGCTTCCGCTCTGGGATACCGCGCCGTAGACGTCGGAATCCTCGCCATAGCGCGTGAACGTCCATTCGCCGTCCAGCTCGAAAAGCACGCTGTATTCGCCCGCGTACAGATCGTCAAAGCTGTACGCGCCGTCACTGCCGGTATGGGTTTCGGCCACCTGCCCGGTGTGCCCGCCGTCCGCCCGGAGCAGCACCACGCGCGTTCCCGCGAGCGGTTCCGCGTTTTCCGCGATCAGGCCGTCTCCGTCGTCGTCGATGCGCACCGAGCCCGAAACGCTCGCCGATTTCGCCATCACGATCTCCCCAAAGGAGAGCTCATCGCCCTGTTCAAGCTCAACAGTCCGGACAACCGCGCCGTCCTCCGCCTGCTCACAGAGATAGCCCTGCGGCACGCACAGCGTCACCTCATAGGTGCCGGGAAGCACGCCGGTAAAGCTGAACTGGCCCAGATCATCCGTCATCACCACGGCAGGCTCGTCGTCTTCATCCGCGCCCACGGCACGCATTTCGACGCTCAGGCCGCCCAGCCCGCTCAGCGTTTCATCCCCGAGCCGTTCCAGCACGGAGCCGTCCAGCTCACAGGCATAAATGCAGCCGACATGGATCACGTAGTCCGTGTGATCGCCGTTGATGGTCACCGGCGCGCTCAGGCCATAGTGCGTATCCTGCACGCCGCTGATCTTGTGCGCGCTGAACAGTTCGCCGCTGGAGAAGACCACCTTCTGCCCCGCATCGAACTGCACCGTGTACACGCCGCTGGAGATCGTGTCAAACGCATAGCTTCCGTCGAGCCCCGTGCGGCAGGTATCAATCACCTCTCCGGACTGTGCGATCAGCGAAACCGTCAGCCCGGCGTAGCGGCCAGTCTCCTGCATATCCATGACGCCGTCCGCGTCCTCATCAAAGAACGCCACGCCGCTGATGCGCCCGTCGCGCCCGGCGGAGACGTTTTCAAACACGCCGCTGCCCTGCATCGCAAAATCGAGCGAGCGCCCGGCGCTGCGCGCCATCAGCTGCCGCTTGCCCTCCAGCTCCGTGCGGTAGGCAAACACACCGGTGAACCGGGCATCGGCCTGCATATCGGTTTCGCCCTGCGCACTGGCCTGCACGCTGAGCGTCATCTCTCCCGGCGTAAAGCCGCTGCCCGCGATTTCCTCGCCGGTTTCGGCGTTCAGATAGGTCACGCGCACGGCGCTGACATCGTCCTTCACATCGGCAAGGCTCACGGCCGTCGGGCCGGTGATCACGCCGGTCATGCGCGCATCGGAGGGCTGCCATCCGCCGCCCGCCAGACAGTATTCCACACGGGCCGTATAGAGCTGTCCCTGCGCGTCGCCCACACCGGAAAGCACCAGACTCGCGATGTTTGTGCGTTCTCCGCTCTGCGCACCCACGCTCACCGTCATCTGCGGCGCAATCAGCGTCTCACCCGCCGCCACCGTTCCCGCCTCGACGCCGACCAGCGTGAGGCCCTGCTCCTCGGCGATGTACAATTCGCCGATCAGGTCCTCCATCTCCTCCTGCTGAGGCACGCGCGCACAGCTCATCTCCACAGAGGCCATCGTGCCGCCCTGCGTCAGATACGGCGGAATCTCAACCGGAATCTCCGGCTCGGCGCTGAGCGCATAGCCGTCGGCCGCTTTCCGCTGGCGCAGCACATAGGCGCCCACGGGAATCGCCATCTCATTGCGATAGGCGTTCTCCTCCATCGTGAAGGCAAGCATCACATCGCCGCTCTGCGCATCCACAAGCTCATACTCGCCCCCGGGCACAATCGCTCCGTCGGCAGCATCCAGCTGTTCAAAGGTGAAGAATCCGCGGTCGCTGGAGACGGTGCATTCCACCGTCTGATCCCCGCCCGCGTACAGGGTGATCTCGTGATACGCCTCGTCGGCCCCGAAGCCCTGCACGCCGCTCAGCTCATGCAGATAGTAGGTCGTTCCCTCCAGCTTGGCGGGCAGTTTGACGCGCGCCGCCTTGCCCTGGGCAATTTGCTCAAGCGTGACATTCGACCAGATGGTGATTTGGCTGTCGGCGGAGGGATAAGGCTTCATCTCCCCGTCCACAAGCGTATATACGCCGTACTGCCCCACCAATGGAACGATGTACGTTCTGAGCTGATCGTCAAATGTGAGCCCCGTTTTGGATACGGAGATCATCGCGTATTCCTCCAGCGGCACTTCGATGACCGCCGTTTCGCCGCCGCTCACGCTGACCGTGCGCTCCGCCGCCAGCGTATATCCCTCCGGGATCTGCGTCTGGCGCAGCACATAGGTGCCGGAGGCAAGCCCGCCCACATAGAACGCGCCGTCCTGCATCGTCAGCCCGACCGACCGGCCGTCCGAGGACACCAACTCAAAGCGCACCTGCGCCAGCTCCTCATCGGTGAGCTCGCCGCCGATGAGCCGCGCGCGCACGCCGCCCAGCGCGTCCATGCACACGAGCTCGCCCTCCACGCTGCCCGTGTTTTCCACGGTGAAGCGCAGCGCCTGCGGCGCGCGGCATCCCGCCGCCAATCCCTGAGAATCCACCTGCGCGACATACTCGCCCGGCGCCAGGCTGACGCTCGCCGAGCCGTCTTCCCCGGTCGTCAGGACGATGCCCGTCTCCGTCATGCTGCTCTGCGCCACACTATAGAGCCGAATGCTCATCCCCTGCATGGATGCAAGCGACGGATTGCCGTGCTCGTCGAGGCTCTGCATCCGCACGCTCAGGCTGACCGTGCCGTAGCTGGGATGAACCAGCGTCACGCGCGTCGCCTGGCCGGCAATGGCCGTCACCGTCATATCCTCGGCCGTATCGTGCGCGTCGGGCGCCGTATTCGTCTGGATATTCACCTGGCCCGCGGGCAGCAGCGGCGTCACCGCCTCGCCGGACTCATCCGTGTCGATCACCAACGCCGCCCCTTCGCTGTCGAAGATACGGTACTGCGCGCCCGGCACGGGCATGCCGTTTTCATCGACGGACGCCAGAATCAGCCGCGCCCTGTCTCCCACAAAGGTCACCGCTTCGCTTTGTGCGGGCAGCTCAAAGGCCTCGGAAACCGGCTGTACGCCCAGCGCCTTCGCCTGCTCCGCCGTCATGCGCAGCGTGTAGACGCCGCTGAGCGCCTCGACGTCGGCCAGGCCGTCCCTCGCGTCCACGCTCGCCGCCACCTGTCCCGCCTCGTCAAGCAGTTCCAGCTCGATGTCGCCGCCAAGAAGCGTCTCCTGCATCCGGCCCTGATCGTCCGTCTGCGCAGCGATCAATTCAAAGGTCTGGCGCTCACGCGTCAGCAGATGCGCGCTGAGGCGGGTCACCTCGCCGGACGAAACCGTCAGCACCAGCTCCTCGGCATCCTGCGCGCTCTGCTCCCCGCAGGCGACGCTGCCCAGCTCCATGTGATCGGGCAAGTCGAAGCTCACGCGGTATTCGCCGGCGGCAAGCGGATCGGAGACGGCCATGCCCTCGGCATCCATCGCATACGGGCCAAACTCCTCGCCCGTCTGCTCGCTGGTAAAGCTGACGCTGCCGCCGGAAATCTCCCGCTCACACGACGCCGCCAGGCTCACGCGGCCAGTGGACTGCGTCGCCTGCAATCCGACGAGCGTCGTCGCGCCCGTCTCCACAATCACCTGTCCCCGCTCAACCGGCAGAAGCACATCCTCTTCTCCGGCGTAGGAAAGCTCCACGTCATACGTGCCGCTGAGCAGCGCAGCGCTCGCCTGTCCGTCCTCGTCCGTCGTCATCACAATGGGTTCGTCCCCGAGCACCGTCAGGCTGACGCCCTCCAGCGGGGAAGCATCCTCCTCCGCATTAGCGTCGATGCTCACCAGCTGCATGTCCAGCTGCACATAGCCCGGCGCCGGATGGACAAACTCCACCCGTGCGCGCGTCGCGTTTGCCATCTGAACACGGGCCTCCGCGCTTCCCTGCGCGTCGCCATTTCCCTTCACGACCATCACATCGGTCGCGGGGAAGGCATCCTCCGGCAGAGCGCTCTCGTACACGGTGTAAACCTGCTCGCCCTCGCACAGCACAAGGGCCTCGCCGTTCTCATCCGTCCTGACCGTCTGGCTGTTTCCCGCCTCGTCGACGGCCGTCAGCTCCACACCGGCCAGCGCCCGGCCCAGCGAATCGACCGCGGCGATCACCAGCTGACCGGCCATGGCGTTGCGCACGACGATCTCCTCGCCCGTCACCGGGATCAGCGTCTCGCTGTCGAACAGATAGCCCTGCGGCGCGCTCTCCTGGCGCAGATAGAACTCCGTTCCCTGCGGCAGGGTAAAGCTGGTTTCCCCCTCGCCCGTTCGGATGCGCATGGGCTCGCTGGGATACAGCGGATTCGCCCACGGCGTCAGCTGTCCGTCGCTGGAGATGACATACACACCGAATTCGGCGCCCGCGAGCGATTCCACAATCACCTGCTCGTCGCCGTCCTGCTCCAGCGTCAGCCCCTCTACGCGCAGGCCGATCATGCCGACGCTGCCCGGCGCGGTCATCGCCGGCACATAAATATAGTCGCCAAGGCGCTTTTCCTCTGCGACCGCCATGCATCCGCTCAGCAGCGCCG
Source organism: Clostridia bacterium (assembly GCA_030535375.1). Classification (GTDB taxonomy): domain Bacteria; phylum Bacillota; class Clostridia; order Christensenellales; family Aristaeellaceae; genus Ventricola. The sequence goes on from JAUNJB010000034.1 coordinate 16,225, forward strand.
CACAGGCGCCCAGCAGCATGCCCCTTCCGATCATACGCTTGTTCAACACGATCTCCTCCGCAAAAGCCGGTATTTGGAAAAAAGAAGCGCAGTCAATGAAGCCGCGGCCTCAGAATTCTGCCCATTTCACCATTTTAATGAATCTGTATAATTTTAATCCATATGGCGGGACTTGTCAAGGAAAGCAAATTGTGTTATGCTGGCACTGATCATTGGGGGAGGCACACTATGAATAAGACGTATACGGAATCCTTCGTCGTCCGGGCCACCGACTGCGACAAATACCGTCGCATGCGCCTGGACGCTCTGTTTATCGCCATGCAGGAGGGCGGAGAGCGCCACGCCCTCGCGCTGGGCGCCGGCTACGACGCCATGATGGCCCGCGGGCTGTTTTTCGTGCTGGCGCGCATCCACGTGACCACGCAGCGCGCGCCGCGCTGCGGCGAGGAGGTTCTGCACACCACCTGGCCGGGTGTGGCCAATCGCTTCTTCTGCCCGCGCTACCACGTCTTTACGCTCAGGGACGGCACGCCGCTGGCCGCGGCCGGCGCGCTCTGGGTGATGCTGGACGTGCAGGAGCGCCGCATCGTCAGCCCGCAGAAAATCGATCTCGGCTTTCCGGACAACAGCGACCTGCCCGCACCCATCGCCCTGCCCACGCGTCTGCCCTCGCTGGGCGACGCGCAGAAGAGCTTCTCCCGCACGCCGGTGTTCTCCGAATTTGACGTCAACGGTCACGTGAACAACACGAAGTACATCGCCTGGCTGTGCGATACGCTGGGCAGCGAGGCCATGAACGGCATGTACATCGGCGATCTGACAGCCGGATACGAGCGCGAAATCCGTTCGGAGGCGCCGCTTCGCCTGTCTCTCTCCCGCGATGACGCGGCCTTTTCCTTCCTGGTCGCATCCGAGGCGGGCGAAAAGCACTTTGCCGCGGGCGGCACGCTCAGACAGGAGGCCTGACGATGAACGATACCCTGCTGGCCATGCGCGAGCGCGCCCTGCGGGACGAGGCGTTCCGAAGGGGACTGCTGGCCACGCGCGAGATGCGCGATCCGCTCAGCGCGCTGTGCGACTTCGCCTGTGCAAACGGCTTTTCCCTCACGCTGGGTGACGTCATTTCCGACGGCGAGGAATTCTCCTGCAACCAGACCAAATCCACCAACGGCGGCAATCCTCTGCCGTATGACTGCTTTGACGACGCATACGAGATGTTCTTTGCATCCATCGAATAAGGCGGACAGGAAAAGCACCGGCGAAAGGGGACCCGGAAGAGGGGGACCTCCTCCGGCCTTAGCCGGAAGAAATCCCGCCGCCACGCCTATATCAACAAATTAGCGCCGGGCATCCGCCCGGCGCTTTTTGCGCGCACCTCAATCACGGCCTCTCCGGCGCATTGCACTCGGTGCACGGTTTCAGCTTGCTATAGGTGTCCTTGGACAGTTCGCTGTACTTGAAGCTGGACAACGGGAAATACTTCTTGTTGACGGACGAGCACTCCTTGTCCGCATGATAATACTCGCCGCCGCTCTTGTTATAATACAACACCGTGCTCGGGTGGATCGTCGGCTTGGGAGTAGGCTCGGGCGTCGGCGTGGGCGTGGCATTGGGGTCCGGCGTCGGCGGAACGGCCGTCGCCAAAACACCGGTCGAAAGCGAATCCGGATCGACATACCAGGCATCATTCTCAAACAGCGTGAGCGCGTCATACTGATACGTGCGCGTCTCTCCGCCGTAGGTGACATCCGCCTGAATGGTGATCGTTCTGGCGGTGCTGGCGTCCGTGCCCGTGGGCGCATCCAGCTGCCGCCAGTCGATCAGCGGCTTCTGGGCAAACTTCCAGAACAGCTGCTGGGACGCGGAGTCCTGCTGCGCGTTTTGCCAGCTGGGCGCGGTGTATTCCACCATGTCCGCGATGATGCCCTTGCGCCACTTCTCCATGAAATTTTCAAGCGCGATCTCCGCGTCGGATTTGACCGCGGAGACATACTCCGTCACGCCCGCGTCGGACAGCCCCAGATCCTCGCCGGATTCGTCCTCGCTGCCGCCGGCCACGCCGACCTCCTGAAGGCCGTCCAGGGCATCCGTTTCATCGTCATAATATCCATCCGGCACGCTGGTGCCCATGGTGCTGTACATATTCGAAAATGCGGGCGTCTGCGTCGGCACTGCGGTAGCCATCGTCACAAAGCCGGACTGCTGCATCACCGGCGAGCTGCCCTTCGTGCTGAGCGCCGTGACCAGCGTGAACACGAACAGCAGGCCGTACACCGCGGAGAGGATCATCCTCCCCGGGAACAAAAAAGCGTGCGCCACCCACATCAGCACCAAACAAAGCACGACAGCCGCCATGAACACCCATCTCACCGGCTGAAAAAAGATGGCGAGCAACCCCATCACCGGCAGCACCATGAAGAACAGCATCAGCATCAGCTGATTCCATTCCCGTTTGGAGCGCTTGGGTCTCGGCTTTTGATCCAGCGCCTTGGCTGAGCCGGCAGGCGTCGCCGAATAGCTGGGCCTGTTCGATCTCATGTCATCGCCTCCTGTTTCTTACGATTGAAAATGCAGTCTATCGGGGCACGGCCTGCCATTACGGTAAGCCGCCTTCATCCTCCCATCCCCATAACAGACGAAACAGCGCGCCTCTTCCTTCCGATTTTCGCGCGATTTCATCAAAAAACTCCCCTTTGCAGGAATGCGAAAAACATTATATCATAAATCCGCCCAAGAAAAAAGCATTTTCCCGAAAAGAAAGGGGCTATCGGGATCATTCCGAACATTCAGGGAAAGCAGTTTCCCAGGTAAATCAAGCGTTTTTGATGCGTTGCGGCCCTGTCCCAATGCCCTGTCCGATCTCGTTTCGGGCAAAGGCCCATTCCCTTCCCAATTCCGATGTCTCCCTCAGGCCCTCTCCACCCGGAAAGAACGGTTTTACGCGCGAAAACCCCTTGTTTTGCATTTTTGCCCGATGACCGGACAGAAAAAGCCTTGAAGGATTTCTCCCTCAAGGCTTGATTTGCTATACCGCCCGACGGCCGCCCGCTTTACCCCAATCGGGATAAGGCGAACCGCTCAGGAGCAGGATTACAGCTGGCCGTTCTTCTCCTTGATCGCGGCCTGCGCAGCGCTCAGGCGGGCGATCGGGACGCGGAACGGAGAGCAGGATACGTAGTTCAGGCCGATCTTGTGGCAGAACTCGATGGAGGACGGATCGCCGCCATGCTCGCCGCAGATACCGCAGTGGAGCGCCGGGCGGGTCGCCTTGCCCATCTTGACAGCCATTTCCATCAGCTTGCCGACGCCGACGGTATCCAGGCGGGCAAACGGATCGGACTCGTAGATCTTGCCCGCATAGTACGCCGGGAGGAACTTGCCGGCGTCGTCACGGCTGAAGCCGAACGTCATCTGGGTGAGGTCATTCGTGCCGAAGCAGAAGAACTCGGCCTCCGTGGCGATGTCATCCGCGGTCAGCGCGGCGCGCGGGATCTCGATCATGGTGCCGACCTCATACTTGAGGCTGGTGCCGGCGGCAGCGATCAGCTCGTCCGCGGTCTTGACGACGATGTCCTTGACGAACTTGAGCTCCTTGATCTCGCCAACGAGCGGGATCATGATCTCCGGCACCACATTCCAGTCCGCATGACGGGCCTGGACAGCCAGCGCAGCCTTGATCACGGCCGCGGTCTGCATCTTGGCGATTTCCGGATAGGTAACCGTCAGACGGCAGCCGCGATGGCCCATCATCGGGTTGAACTCATGGAGATCAGCGATGACCTGCTTGATGTAAGCGACGGTCTTGCCCTGCGCCTCGGCCAGCGCCTTGATGTCCTCCTCTTCGGTCGGCACGAACTCGTGCAGCGGTGGATCGAGGAAGCGGATGCAGACCGGCTGTCCCTCAAGCGCCTCGAACAGGCCCTCGAAGTCGCTCTGCTGCATCGGCTCGATCTTGGCCAACGCAACCTCGCGCTCTTCGACGGTCTCCGCGCAGATCATCTCGCGGAACGCGCCGATGCGCTCAGGATCGAAGAACATGTGCTCGGTGCGGCACAGGCCGATGCCCTGCGCGCCGAAGGAAGCAGCCTGCTTCGCATCGTGCGGGGTGTCGGCGTTGGTGCGGACGGCCAGCTTCTTATACTTGTCCGCCAGCTCCATGATGCGGCCGAAGTAGCCGCTGTTCGGGTCGGCCGGCACGGTCGGGATCAGGCAGTCATAGATGCTGCCGGTGGAGCCGTCCAGGGAGAGCACGTCGCCCTCGTGGAAGGTCTTGCCCTTGAGGGTGAAGCACTTGTTCTCCTCGTCCATCTTGATGTCGCCGCAGCCGGAGACGCAGCAGGTGCCCATGCCGCGGGCCACAACGGCCGCGTGGGAGGTCTGGCCGCCGCGGACGGTCAGGATGCCCTGGGAGTACTTCATGCCCTCGATATCCTCCGGAGAGGTCTCCAGACGGACGAGGACGACCTTCTCGCCGCGCTTGCCGTGCTCGACGGCATCCTCGGCGGTGAACACGATGGTGCCGGCAGCGGCGCCCGGGGAAGCCGCGATGCCCTTGGCGATGGCCTCAGCCTTCTTGAGGGCGGCGGGATCAAAGGTCGGGTGCAGCAGCATGTCGAGGCTCTTGGCGTCGATCTGCATCAGCGCCTCTTCCTCGGAGATCATGCCCTCGTCGATGAGATCGCAGGCGATCTTGATGGCGGCGGCGGCGGTGCGCTTGCCGTTACGGGTCTGCAGCATGTAGAGCTTCTTGTCCTCGATGGTGAACTCCATATCCTGCATGTCGCGGTAGTGCTTCTCCAGTGTATTGCAGATGCCCAGGAACTGCTCGTACACCTCGGGCAGAACCTCCTGCATCTTGGAAATCGGCATCGGCGTGCGCACGCCGGCGACGACGTCCTCGCCCTGAGCGTTCATCAGGAACTCGCCCATCAGGCCGCGCTCGCCGGTGGCCGGATTGCGCGTGAAAGCCACGCCCGTGCCGGAGGTATCGCCCATGTTGCCAAACGCCATCATCTGGACGTTGACGGCGGTGCCCCAGGAGTACGGGATGTCGTGGTCCATGCGGTAGATGTTCGCGCGCGGATTGTCCCAGCTGCGGAACACGGCCTTGATGGCCTCAAAGAGCTGCTCCTTGGGATCGGTCGGGAAATCCTTGCCCAGCTGATTCTTGTACTCCGCCTTGAACTGGTCGGCCAGCTCGTGCAGATCCTCAGCGGTCAGATCGACGTCATAGGTGACGCCCTTCTTTTCCTTCATCTGGTCGATGAGCTTCTCGAAGTACTTCTTGCCCACTTCCATGACGACGTCGGAGAACATCTGGATGAAGCGGCGATAGCAGTCCCACGCCCAACGCGGATTGCCGGACTTCTTGGCCAGCACGTTGACCACGTCCTCATTGAGGCCGAGGTTGAGGATGGTATCCATCATGCCCGGCATGGACGCACGCGCGCCGGAGCGGACGGAAACCAGCAGCGGATTCTCCAGATCGCCGAACTTCTTTCCGGTGATCTCCTCCATCTTGGCAATGTGCTCCATGATCTGAGCCTGGATATCCTCGTTAATGCGGCGGCCATCCTCGTAATACTGCGTGCAGGCTTCCGTGGTAATCGTGAAGCCCTGGGGCACCGGCAGGCCGATGTTTGTCATTTCGGCCAGGTTCGCGCCCTTGCCGCCCAGAAGGTTGCGCATGCCGGCATTGCCTTCCGTGAACAGGTAAACGTACTTCGTCATACTTGTTCGTTCCTCCTTCAAATGGTTCATAATCACTGCAGCTTCTCTTCAAAAACTGCATGATGATTGACATTTCGCGTCGGCCCTTACAAATGGCCGCACATGGTTCATTATAATTCCTCTTCCGTCATTTGGCAATCATTTTTTGTAATTTTACAAGGATTTTTTCGCCTTTTTTCCCGCACTCATCAGACGTCTTGTCGGGTTTGGGTAAATTTATGATGCCAAATTTCCCCGTTCTTTATCAATTTAATTTCGGGCAATCATACCGCCCGTTCGCTCAAAACGCCGCCTCGCCGAGCGGAGGATCGCCTCCCTCTCCGCCAGGCAGGCATCGTCCCTGATGATCTGCAAAAACGCGTCCCTCGTGCGCTCCAGCAGTCGCGCATCCGAGGTCAGCATCAGCGCGGGCATCTGCGGCTCGCCGTGCTGGCGCGTGCCGAAAAACTCGCCCGCGCCGCGCAGTTCGAGGTCCTTCTGCGCGACGAGGAATCCGTCGTTTGTCGAAACCAGCGTGCGCAGGCGTTCATTGGGCTGCGCCATCAGGAAACACCAGCTCTCCTGCGCGCCGCGGCCCACGCGCCCGCGCAGCTGATGCAGCTGCGCCAGGCCGAAGCGCTCCGCCCCCTCGATGACCATCACCGTCGCTTTGGGCACGTTGACGCCCACCTCGATCACCGTCGTGGCCACCAGCACGTCGATCTCCCCGGCGTAAAACCGGTCGAGTGTTTCCTCCTTCTGCGCTTTGTTCATCCGGCCGTGCACAAGCCCCACCTCCAGCGGGGCCAGCGCCTCCCTCAGCTCGTGCTGCACCTGTGTGGCGCTGCGCGCAGGCTCAAGCCCCTCCTCCGCCTCCTCGCCGACCAGAGGACAGACGACATCTGTCTGATGCCCAAGCCCTGCCTCCGCCCGGATGAAGTCGTAAAGCCCAGGCCGCTTCTCCTCCGGCACGATGCGCGTGCGCACGGGCGTGCGCCCCGGCGGCAGCTCGTCCACAACGGACAAATCGAGATCGCCGTAGAGCACAAGGGACAGCGTGCGCGGAATCGGCGTCGCGCTCATGACCATCACGTGCGGCGCGGCGCCCTTGCCCTCCAGCATCGTGCGCTGGCGAACGCCGAAGCGATGCTGTTCATCGGTGACGACCAGGCGCAGATTTTCAAACTCCACGCCTTCGGAAATCAGCGCGTGCGTGCCGATGACCACCTGCCATTCC
>JAUNJB010000202.1 GCA_030535375.1 Clostridia bacterium
ATTCCCCGTCGGGATGGCGCAGCGCGCGGCGCAGATCGCGCATCATGGCATCCGCGCTCTGGTAGCGGTCCTCCGGGCGCTTTTCAAGCGCCTTTTTGACGATCAGCTCCACCGCGCGGCAGACCTCCGCCTCCTGCTCGATGGGCTTGGCCGTCTCCATCAGATGCATCATGGCGACGGACACGGCCGTTTCTCCCTCAAAGGGCACATGACCGGCCAGCATTTCGTAGAGGATGACGCCGACGGAGTACAGGTCGGATGCCGCGGTGGCCTTCATGCCCTTGGCCTGCTCCGGAGAAAAGTAGTGCACCGAGCCCATCACGTTGCCGTCGGAGGTGAGCGTCTTGGTATCCGCCATGCCGGCGATACCGAAATCCCCGATTTTCACCTGCCCGCTGCGCGTGACCATCACATTCTGCGGCTTGACATCCCTGTGGATGATGCCGCGCTGATGCGCGTGGGACAGCGCGGCGAGAATTTGCAGCACGCAGCGCACGGCCTCGCCCTGCGCCATTCTGCCGGATTCGTTGATGATCTCCTTGAGCGTCTTCCCGTCGACATATTCAAGCGCGATATAGGACACGCCGCCGACAACGCCCGAATCGATCATGTTGACGACGTTGGGGTGATTCAGCTTGCGGCATACCTCCGCCTCGCGCTTGAAGCGCTCCTGATATTCGAGGTCGTCGCCGTACTCCTCGCGCAGCACCTTGAGCGCCACCGTCTGGTGGCTCTTCAGATCAAACGCGCGGTAGACGATGGCCATGCCGCCGCGGCCGATGATGTCCTCCACGCGGAAGCGGCGGCTGACGATCTTGCCGATCAGTCTTGATTCCACGGCTCGCCCTCCTCATCCCGGTAGAGAATCAGCGTGACGTTGTCCCGTCCGCCGGCCTTCAGCGCCATGCGCAGAAGCTGATCGGCCGCCTTCTCCAGGCCGCTCCTGTCCAGCACGCGCTCGATGTCCTTATCCTCAACCATCGTGCTCAGCCCGTCCGTGCACAAAAGCCAGACGTCCCCCCGCCGCGCATCCGCCGCCAGCAGATCGGGCGTATTCTCCCCCTGTGTGCCCAGCGCGCGGGTGATGATGTTGCGCCTGGGATGCACGCGCGCCTCCTGCCTGGTGATCAGCCCGTTGCGCACGAGCTCCTCCACCAGCGAATGATCCTGCGTGATCTGGGTGAGCACGCCGCCGCGCAGGCGGTAGATGCGGCTGTCGCCCACGTGCGCGATATACATATAACCGTCCCTGCGCCACATCACGGAAAGCGTCGTGCCCATGCCGGCGCATTCCGCATGCGTTTCCGCATGCTCTAGAATCGTCTCGTGCGCGGAAAGCACGGCCTCGCGCATCACCGAGATGCTGGGAACGTCATGCGCGCCGACCATGGCCTTCACGGCGTCAATCGCCATCGCGCTGGCGACCTCGCCCGCCTGATGGCCGCCCATGCCGTCTGCCACGGCAAAAACCGCCCTCTTCTCGTCATACCAGGCGGCATCCTCATTCTGCTTTCGCACCTTGCCCACGTGCGTCCTCAGCGTTGCTGCCACGTTCCCTCTCCTCTCCCGCGCTCTGCATCCGAATTCAAGCCTGCGGCTCGCTCTCCCGCATGTACCGCCTGCGGAGCTGGCCGCAGGCGCCCTCGATATCGTCGCCCATCTCGCGGCGGCGCGTCACCGAGATATTTTTCTGTTCAAGCGCCCTTTTAAATGCGTCCACCTCGCGCTCGCTCACGCCCGTGAGCCCGCGCTCCGGCACGCTGTTGAGCGGAATCAGGTTGACGTGGCACTGCATGCCACGCAGCCGTCCCGCCAATTCGGCCGCCTGCTCCGGCGCGGCATTGACGCCGTGCACCAGCGCGTATTCAAAGATCACGCGCCGTCCCGTCTTCTCAATGTAATACCGGCAGGCCGCGAGCACCTCGTCCATGGGATACGCCTTCGCCACGGGCATCAGCCGCCTGCGCACCTCGTCATTGGGCGCGTGCAGCGACAAAGACAGCGTCACCGGCAGATCCTCCTCTGCAAACCTGCGCATCTGCGGCACAAGCCCGCATGTCGAGAGCGAAACGCTGCGCATGCCGATGCACAGCCCGCCCTCCATGCGCAGAATGCGGAGGAATTTGACCACATTGTCGTAATTGTCAAACGGCTCGCCGCTGCCCATGAGCACGATGTTGCCGACCCGCTGCCCCTCGCCCTGCGATTCCAGGAGGCCGTTGGCACAGACGATCTGCCCCAGCATTTCGCCGGGCGTCAGGCTGCGCGCACACCCATCGAGCGTGGACGCGCAAAACGCGCAGCCCATGCGGCAGCCCACCTGGGTGGACAGGCAGAGCGTGTTGCCATACTTATAGCGCATGAGCACGCCTTCGACGACATGTCCGTCAAGCAGGCGGTAAAGCAGCTTGACCGTCCCGTCTATCTTCGACTGCACGGTGGAAAGCACCGCTACCGGATTGTCCACGCAGGCATCGGCCAGCATCTGGCGCAATGTCTTGGGCAGGTTGCTCATGCCTTCAAACGGGACGCCCTGATGCAGCCAGGCAAAAACCTGCTTCGCCCTGAACGCGGGCTGGCCGAGTTCCCGCAAGTATTCCCCCAGCTCCTGCGGCGTCATGCCCAGCAGCTGCCGCTTTTCGACGTTTTCGCTCATGCCCTCACCCTGCGCAGCTTGCAGACATAGAAGCCGTCCGTGCCGTCGCGATGCGCAAACATCTGCAGACCCGCTTCGCCCTCATGCGCAGCCAGCGCCTCGGGCAGCTCCGCGCCCATGCGCACCGTCTCATACTCGGGATGGCGCTCGAGGAACGCCTTCACCTGCGCCTCGTTCTCCATGGGAAGAATGGAGCAGGTGGAGTACACCAGCGTGCCGCCCACCTTGACCATCGGCGCGACGGCGTCGAGAATCTCCGCCTGCATGCGGCACAGGCTTTCGAGGCCCGAAAGGCTCACGCGGTATTTGACATCCGGCTTCTCCAGCATGACGCCCGTGCCGGAGCACGGCGCATCCACCAGCGCGGCATCCAGCGTCATCGCCATTTCCGGCCGCGGGGCGGAAGCATCCTTGACCGCCGGGCGCACGTTTTCAAGCTTCAGCCTGTTGGCCGTGCCGCGGATCAGCTCCACGCGGTGCGCGTGCGTATCCCAGGCATAGACCCGGCCGGTATCGTTCATCATCTCGCTGAGCACGGCGGTCTTTCCGCCCGGCGCGGCGCAGGCATCCAACACGGTCTGTCCCGGCCTGGCGCCCACAGCGCGCGCCGCGATGACCGAGCTCTCGCCCTGAATCGTGAACAGACCGTTCTGGAAGGCACGCATGCGCGTCAAATCGCCCGCGCGGCGAATCTTGTAGGTGCCCGGCATGATTCCGGGCGCAAACTCTATCTCGTCATCCGCAAACAGGCTGCGCAGACGCGCGTCGTCGCAGCGCAGATAATTCACGCGCACGGTCACGTCCCGCTCCTGCGGGCGATAGCGCAGAATCTCCAGCGCCTCATGCTGGCCATATGCGTCGATGAGCAGCTGCGCCAGCTCCGCGGGCACGCTGAACATGACCGACAGGTACTTCGCCGGATCATCCTGCGGCTTGGGCCAGACCACGCTGTCCTTGCCCCTGATCATGTTGCGCAGCACGGCATTGACCAGGCCGGTGAACGCCTCCAGCCCCATCGCGCGCGCCAGGCTGACGGACTCGTCCACCGCCGCCATATCCGGCACGCGGTCGAGATAGAACAGCTGATACGCGCCCATGCGCAGGATCTCGCGCACGGTCTGCTCAAGCTCCTTCTCACCCTCCAGGAACTGATCGATGCGCCAGTCGAGCGTCATCCTGTTTTCCAGCGTGCCGTAGACGAGCTGCGTGGTAAACGCGCGGTCCCGCCGGCCAAACGCGGCCTGCGCCAGCCGCTTGTCAAGCGCCAGGGACGCATAGGCGTCGGAACGGCTCACGTCCAGCAGCGTTTCCAGTGCCACGCGGCGCGGCGCCAGATTCATCGGCCGGGGCCTCTGCGTTCCCCTGTCCCCGCGCGGCGCAAAATTCTTTCCTTCGCCGTGCGCCGGGCGTTCCCCGCGCGGCGCAAAGCTCTTTCCTTCGCCGCGCGCCGGGCGT
>JAUNJB010000203.1 GCA_030535375.1 Clostridia bacterium
TTGCCGCCGGAGGCGCGCGAGAGCCCCTCTCCCATCACATGCATGCCGTACAGGAACAGCGCAAGCCCGCACAGCATATTGAGCAGCCCAAAGATGTCCATGCCTTTCTTCCCTTTCGCTTCAGCTTTCTTCTTTCTCTCATCCATCTTAACAAGGGACTGTTAAGCTATGGGCAACTCAAGGTAAAATTCTGGTTAAATGTAAAATTTCCTGCCAAAGACGCGGTTATGCGCAGATTTATGCTATTTCCCGATGAAAAGCTTCAGCCGTCGTATGAGGAGCATGCTCCGCCCGCCTGTTTCTCCTGCCGGACGCGGCAGGCTTCGGTTCCCGCGCGGCGTCCCGTCATCGCGTATACCGCCCATTCCGCGATGTTGGTGGCGTGGTCGCCGATGCGCTCGAAGTATTTGGCCGCCATCAGCAGGTCGGCCGCCTGCTCTCCGCTGTCCGGGCTCGTGCGGATCTGCCCGATCAATTCCTGCTTCACCGTGGTAAACAGATCGTCCACCACGTCGTCCTGATCGATCACCCAGCCCGCCTTGCGCTCATCCTTTTCCACAAAGGCCTCCAGGCTGCGGATGAGCATCACGCTCGTCTGCGTCGCCATCTCGCGCAGATGGGCATTGCTCACCGGCGGCAATCGCTCGAGCATCAGCTCGATCTCCGAGATGTCCGCCGCATGGTCGCCGATGCGCTCCATATCCGTGATCATCTTGAGCGCCGAGGAGACCATCCGCAGGTCGGCGGCTACGGGCTGCTGGGACAGCAGCAGCTTGAAGCACATCTGCTCAATCAGCCGCTCCTGATGGTCGATCTCCTCGTCAAACCCGATGATCCGCCTGGCTTTTTCGTCATCGCGTTCCAGCAGCGCGCTCACCGCCCCGGAAATCGCCTCCCGGATCATCTCGCCCATGTGAATGAGCTCCGCGTTCAGCCTTTGCAGCTGCATATCATATTGCTTGCGCATGCTTTCTTCCCCCTCATCATCCGAATCTGCCGGTGATGTAATCCTCCGTCCGCTTGTCGCGCGGCATGGAGAAGACCTGCTCCGTCTCGCCGCTTTCGATGATCTCCCCCAACAGGAAGAAGACCGTCCTGTCGGACACGCGCGTGGCCTGCTGCATGTTGTGCGTGACCATGATGATCGTGTACGTCTGCTTGAGCTCCGTCACCAAATCCTCGATGCGGCTGGTGGAGATCGGATCAAGCGCGCTCGTCGGCTCGTCCATCAGAATGACCTCTGGCTTCACCGCCAGCGCGCGGGCGATGCACAGGCGCTGCTGCTGCCCGCCGGACAGGCCCAGGGCGCTTTTAAACAGGCGGTCCTTGAGCTCATCCCAGATGGCGGCGTCGCGCAGGCTCTTTTCCACGATCTCGTCGAGCTGCCCGCGGCTTTTGATTCCGTGCGTCCGCGGGCCGTAGGCGACGTTGTCATACACGCTCATCGGGAACGGATTCGGCTTTTGGAACACCATGCCCACGCGTCTGCGCAGCAGGCTCACGTCCATCTTTCCATAGATGTCCTCGCCGTCCAGGCGGATATCGCCGGTGATCCTGCAGCCGCTGACCAGATCATTCATCCGGTTGAGGCTCTTGAGAAACGTCGATTTGCCGCATCCGGACGGGCCGATGAACGCCGTGATCCGGTTGGCCGGCATATCGAGGCTGATATGGTGAAGCGCATGGAAATTGCCGTAGTACAAATCCATGTTCCTGACTTCAAACTTGTTGGTCATGGGTCTGCCTGCCTTTCGTAATCCACCTGGCGATCCTGCCGGAGACGAAGTTGATGACGAGCACCAGCGCCAGCAGCACCACGCTTGTGGCATAGGCCTGCCGGGTGTAAAGCCCCTCGGACGCCTGCTTGTACATGTGCAGCGCCAGCGTGCTGCCGGAATCGAAGAGACCCGCAGCCTGTGCCACCGTGCCGGATGTGTACATGAGCGCGGCGGTCTCGCCCACGATGCGTCCGATGGCGAGGATGATCCCCGACAGGATGCCCGGCACGGCCGTGGGCAATACGATGCGCATCACCGTGCGGAGCCGTCCCGCGCCCAGGCCAAAGCTGCCCTCGCGGTACATATCCGGCACGCAGAGCAGCGCCTCCTCCGTGGTGCGCATGATCAGCGGCAGGATCATGATCGCCATCGTCAGGCCGCCGGAGAGCATCGAGTAGCCGAAATGCAGCGCATCCGAAAACAGCAGCTTGCCGAACAGGCCGTAGACAATCGAGGGAATCCCCTGGAGCGTCTCGGTCGTCATCCGCACCAGGCGGACGAGCCCGCTGCCCTTGGGCGCGTACTCCGCCAGATAGACGGCAGAGCCGATTCCGAAGGGGACCGCCGCCAGCAGCGAAAGCAGCGTCATCGTACAGGTATTGAGGATCGCCGGAAGCATCGACTGGTTGTCGGAGGTATAGGTCGGGGAGAACATCTCCGGTTTCAGGTTCGGTATGCCCTTCGCCAGGATATAGACGATCAGAAAGCCCAGCACGAGCACCGTGACCGCCGCGCCCAGATGCGTCGCCAGCGCGGCCGCCAGGGAGGCCGGATGCTTCCGGTATGCCGGCAGACGGCCGAGAAATCCGACGGCACGGATGCCCTTTCGCGGCGCGGCCCCTTCGCCCGCCCGTTTCCTGATATATTCGGGTGTATTCCGGCTCATGCGTCCTTCCCCCTCTTGAGCGCGGTAAACGCCAGATTGATCAGCAGGATGAACACGAAGAGCACCACGCCCGTGGCGATCAGCGCCTCCCGGTGCAGGCCCGCGGCGTAGCCCATCTCGATGACGACGTTGCCCGTCAGCGTGCGCACCCCCTCAAAGATGCCCTTGGGCATGCGCGGCTGATTGCCCGCCACCATGATGACGGCCATCGTCTCGCCCATCGCGCGGCCGATGCCCAGCACAATGCCCGCGAGAATGCCGCTCCTTGCCGCGGGCACGACGGCGGTGTATACGCTGCGCTCGTGCGTGGCGCCCAGCGCCAGCGCTCCCTCATAGTAGCTGCCCGGCACGGCGCGAAGCGCAGGCTCCACCACGCCGATCACCGTCGGCAGGATCATGATCGCCAGCAGCACGGAGGCCGTGAGCATCGAATTGCCCTTTCCGTTCCACGCCTCGCCCAGTGCGCGCACCGCGGGCACCAGCACCACGATGCCGAAGAAGCCGTATACGACGGAAGGGATGCCAGCCAGCAGCTCGATGGCGGGCTTCACCACGCGATACAGCCGGGCCGGACAGAAAAAAGCCAGATAGATGGCCGTCAGCAGCGCGACGGGCACGCCCATCACCAGCGCGCCGCCGGTCACATAGATGCTGCCGACGATCATCGGGAAGATGCCGTAGATGTCCGCGCCGGGCTTCCAGGTCGTGCCGGTCAGAAACTTCAGCGGGCCGATCTCCCGAATGGCCGGCAATCCGTTGGCGAACAGAAAGACGCAGATCAGCGCAACACAGAAGACGGACGTGCAGGCCGCGATCAGAAAGACGGCTTCCATCTCCTTTTCCCGGATGGCGAGGGCTTTGACATTTCGCTCCATATGCTTCTCCTCTTGTCAGAAAAAAGCCCGGGAGCGGCAGGGCGCGCTCGCCCGGCCGCCCACGGCGCTTCCGCCGGATCAGATTTCATTCCAGGCCGTGGTTTCGCCCAGGAAGATGCTGCCGATCTGCTCAACCGTCATATCCTCGACGGTATTGGCGAGGTTGACGATCACGGCGATGCCGTCCATGGCGATGACATGGCTGGCAAGCGCCGCCGCCTCGTCCTCCTTGAGCTCGCGGGAGGCCATGCCGATGTCATAGGTGCCCTCGATGGCGGAGGTCATGCCGGTGGTAGAGTCTGTGGTCTGGAGCTCAATGGCCGCCTTCGGGTTGACCGCCTTGTACGCCTCAATCAGTTTCTCCATGACCGGGGAAACGGAGGAGGAGCCGCCGATGACCAGCTTGCCCTCTGCCCCGGCGGGTACATAAGCCGCGGCGTCTTCCGTGCCGACATAGCCGTTGTCCGACACAATCTTCTGCCCC
>JAUNJB010000204.1 GCA_030535375.1 Clostridia bacterium
ATGGGAATCGCCATAGCGATGCCCTCGATGCTCGCGACGCTCCGGCTGCCGGACGAGCTGAACTTGAGCGACGGAATGCCGATCAGCTCGCCGCGCGTGTTGAACATGCCGCCGCCGCTGTTGCCGGAATTGATCGCGGCATCTGTTTGCAGCATTTTGACGATGGATGAGCCCTCAAGCTCCCGGTTGAGTGCGGAAATGACGCCAACCGTCACGGTATCCGCGAATTGCTTGCCCAGCGGATTGCCGATGACGATCGCCCAATCGCCGACGCGGACGTCGGCGGGATCGCCCATCTGCACGGCAGGCAGCGCCACATCCTCCGTCACGCGCAGGACGGCCAAATCGGTGAGCTCATCCACGCCCACGATCTCCGCCGACAAATACTGCCCCTGCCAGAGCACCTGCACATCGCTGGCGCCCTCAACGACGTGATAATTGGTGACCACGTGTCCCTCCGTCGTCACCACGACGCCGGAGCCCGTCGCCTGCTCCACCAATTCCGTCTGTCCGCTGACGATGCTGTACGTGTTGGCCCGATTGCTCACGCCGACCACGCAGGGCATGACCACCTCAGCCACGTCCGCAAACGGGCTGCTGACGCCTTCAAGCGCCCTGACATACTCCCCCTGCGCGTAGACGGTCCTGGTTTCCAGCGCGCCGTCCCGATCGATGCCCACAAACACCAGCGCGGCCAGCGTCAATGCCGCGAAGACGGCCATCGCGATCTGTCTTTTCCTCTCCATACGCTCACCTCGGATATAGCTTCTCCGAAATGAGCGGATTTATCACGTTTACTTGAGCGAAACGATGGTCACGCCCGTCTCTCCCTCGCCATAGCGCCCCAGGCGGAAGCCGCTGACACACGGATGCCGGCGCAGGCAATCCTGAATGCCCGCGCGCAGAATGCCCGTGCCGTTGCCATGGATGATGCTGACCTCGCCAAGCGAGGAAAGCATTGCATCGTCAAGGAACTTCTGCACCTCGGGAATCGCTTCATCAAGCGCCAGCCCGCGCACATCGAGTTCCTGGCGTACGGCGCGCGCCGTGATATCCACCCGCTGTGCGCGCATGGATTTTTTGTGTTCGAGCTTCTTTTGCTCCTTTTTGATCATCTGCTGCGCAGAGGTGAGCGTGCGCAGATCATCAAGCGGCGCGCGCATTTTCATCAGCCCGACCTTGAGCTGCACATAACCCTTGGCGTCAGGCGCGGTGACAATCGTGGCATCCACATCCATCGATGCGATATGCACCATGTCCCCGGGCTTCACGGTCTTGGGAATCTCACCGCCGATCTCCTTTTTATCGGCCAGCGCCTCCTGCGCCTGCTCCATCTTCTTCTTAACCCGCTGAATCTCATGCTCCTGCGCGCCGCCGGCCTTCTTCATCGCACGCAGCTCCGCGATCATGGCCTCCGATTCGCGCCTCGCGTTTTCGACGATGCGCTTGGCCTCATCCTTCGCCTTTTTGATGGAGCGGTCGCGCTGATCCTCCAGCTTTTTGCGCTCGGCCTCCGCCTGATTGCGGATGGCGACCATTTCCGCGCGCGCCTCCTCGGCCAGCTGTCGCTCCTTCTCGGCAACCTGACGGTGATACTCCGCATTGGCGATGACATCCTCGAAGCGCACCTGCTCCTTCGACAGCAGCTCCTTCGCCTTGCCGATGACGAATTCCGGCAGTCCGAGCTTACGGGAAATCTCAAAGGCATTCGACTTGCCCGGGATGCCGATGGACAGCCGGTAGGTCGGCCGCAGCGTAGCCACGTCGAATTCCACGGACGCATTCTCGACATTTTCGGTCGTCAGCGCGTACTCCTTGAGCTCGCTGTAATGCGTTGTGGCGACGGTGCGCGTATGCATGGCCAGAAGCGTGGAAAGAATCGCCTGCGCCAAAGCGGCACCCTCGGTGGGATCGGTGCCCGCACCAAGCTCGTCAAAGAGCACGAGCGAATCAGGCGTCACATTCTCAAGAATGGACACGATGTTCTTCATGTGGCCGGAGAACGTGGAAAGCGACTGCTCAATCGACTGCTCGTCGCCGATATCCGCGAACACATCGTCAAACACGGCCAGCTCCGTGCCGTATTCCGCGGGCACCTGAAGGCCGGCCTGTGCCATCAGCGTAAACAGACCGGTGGTCTTAAGCGTGACAGTCTTGCCGCCCGTATTCGGGCCGGTGATAATCAGGCTGATGAAATCGGTGCCCAGCCGGATATCCAGCGGAACCACCTTCTCCGGATCGATCAGCGGATGGCGGCCGCGAATGATGTTCAGCCGCCCGTTGCCATTGATCTTCGGCGCGCAGGCGTGCATCTGCCGCGCCAAGGAGGCCTTGGCAAACGCGAAATCGAGCTGCGCGAGAATTGCCAGATTGTCGGCAATCGCTGCGGCTTCCGGCGCGACCTGCGCGGACAGCGCCCTCAGAATGCGCTCAATCTCCGCCTTTTCTGCGGAGATGAGCTGCTTCAGCTCGTTGCCAATCTCCACGACGGCCATCGGCTCCACAAACACCGTCGCGCCTGTGGCCGACTGATCGTGCACGATGCCCGGCACCATGGAGCGGTACTCCTGCTTGACCGGCAGCACGTAGCGGTCCGCACGCATGGTGATGATGGCTTCCTGCAGGTATTTCTGAAAGGATGCATGGTGGATCATGCCGTTCAGCCGTTCGCGCACGCGTTCGTTGCAGGCGCGCATTTTGCGCCGGATGGAAAACAGCTCGCTGCTCGCGCGGTCGGCAATCTCGTCCTCGCTGATGATC
Source organism: Clostridia bacterium (assembly GCA_030535375.1). Classification (GTDB taxonomy): domain Bacteria; phylum Bacillota; class Clostridia; order Christensenellales; family Aristaeellaceae; genus Ventricola. The sequence goes on from JAUNJB010000204.1 coordinate 2,761, forward strand.
GCGTCACCGATCGCCTGCTCGATGGCCCTGAATGTCGACAGGCGCGAAGCATTCGCCGTGATCAGCGGCGTATTCTCCCGCTCCCCGACCAGAGCGTCCCGCGCCGCCCTCGACGCGCGCAGGCAGGCGCCGATATCCATCAGCGCGCGCGGCGATAACGCCGAACCGATTTCGGCCAAGTGCAGCGCCGTGCGCACATCGGTAAAGGGAAGCATCGGCGTACCGCCCAGATAGGCCAGCACGCTGCCCGCCTCCTCCGTCTCCTGCTGCATGCGCCGCACCTCCTCGATGCGGCTGACGGGAACGAGACCCTCGCACAGCGATTGGCCCATCTCCGATACACAGTACTGCGCCAGCTGCGCGCGAATCTTATGAAATTCCAGCACGCGCAAAGATCTCTCGGTCATATATGCTCCTTATGATCAAGCTCTACTCGACGCCGCGCGAAAGATGGCCCGACGTCGAGTGGGGAGTTATCTCATGCCGCGCGCGGCCGGCATCCAGCACGCCGCGGTATGAGGATACGATTTCCTTCTGTCTGTCAAACGATTCGTCCGTGAAGGACACGCGCAGCGAGCACCCAAGCTCCCGCAGCCTCTGGGCGGATCTGCTCATGTCCGTCACCACGCTGTTGTACAGCCTCAGCACACAGCCATGCTCCATCTGCAGCCGTCTCAGCGGGAAGCGGTATCCCTTTCTGTCCGTATACACCTCGGGACCCCCTCCGCCCGCCTCACATGCATTGCACTTCGCATCCTGGCATGTATCTCCGTCACGCGTTCTGTGCGGGCAATGGGACAGCAGCATCAGCTGCGTCCTGCCATATGCCTCGACTTCATAGCTTCCGCCCGCGGCCATCAGCGCCCGCAGCTCTCCGGCGTTCAGCTCACAGGATGCGGTCAGCCGTTTCGCGCCCAGCGCATAATAGAAGCCGGCGCATTCCGCATTCATCACATTGAGTCCCTGTCCGCCCCAGACGGGCACGGGCCACGCCTGATCAAACTGGCCCACGTTGTTCAGCACCACAGCACAAAAGCGCTCGCTGTGGCGGCAGACGAATTCATATAGCCGATCCAGCTCCTGCG
>JAUNJB010000205.1 GCA_030535375.1 Clostridia bacterium
GCGGCCTGACGAAGCGCACTGTTGATCGCTTCGCTGGTCAGCGTCACACCGGCCTTTACGTCGATCTGCGCTGTCGCCAATTCCTGACCCGCCAGCGCTGCAAGCGCCTCATCGGTCAGCAGGTCCGCACCGAAGCCCGGCGTCTCGCTGTGCTCAGGCGCAGAAACGGACACGATCTTGCCGTCCTCAGCCTCAATATAAAGGGTAAACTTGTTCATGCCCTTGACAGTGTAAGGATCGCCGGGTACGGCGGCTTCAGCGCCGTTTGCACCCGCGGCGGCCTGCCTGAGGGCATCGTTGATGGCGTTGCTCGTCAGCGTCACACCGGCCTTCACGTCGATCTGTGCCGTCGCGATATCCTGACCCACCAGCGCGTCAAATACGGCGGTATCTGCGATCAGGTCCGCGCCAAAGCCCGGCGTCTCGTCATTCTCCGGCACGCTCACGGACACGATCTTGCCGTCCGCATCCACCTCAATGGCGACCTTGAACGGCGCAAAGCCCGTCACATCATAGACCTGAGCGCCGCCTTCCGCCGGCGCGGCGGCCTGCTTGAGGGCGTCGTTGATGGCGTTGCTCGTCAGCGTCACACCGGCCCTCACATCGATCTGTGCCGTCGCAATATCCTGACCCACCAGCGCGTCAAACACGGCGGTATCCGCGATCAGATCCGCGCCGAAGCCCTCGGTTTCGCCATGCTCGGGCACGGTCACGGACACGATCTTGCCCGCGTCATCCACCACGATCTCCACCTTGAACGGCGCAAAGCCCGTCACATCGTAGGTATTCGTGGTGACGACTGGTTCGTCCGGTTCGCCGGAAGCCGCTGCGGCAGCAGCCAGAATGGCATCCTTATCGCCCTTGTTCGGGGCAATCGCCAGCGTTTCCTTCGAGTAAACCAGCATCTCGTTCACGGCGTTCACAAACGCGGAGGACGAGACGGTCGCGCCGCTGATGGTATCCACATCGTCGCGGAGGGTATCAGGATCAGCAGCGATGGCGATAAACTGATCCATGAAATCGGCCTCGCCCACCTTGCTGCCCAGACCGGCGGTCTCCTGTAGCGAGCCGACGTAAACCTGCGTCACATAGCCGCCGGTGCTTACGCCGATGGTGATGGGGATCGGTCCGCCATAGCCCTGCGGATTGGCAGTCAGGGCGTAGCCCTCGATTTCGCCGGAAGCATTCCTGCCCACGAAGATTTCGTCAAGCACGCTGCCCTCGGCAAGTCCCTCATATTCGATCTGCTCGTATTCGCAGCCCGGGAGCACCTTATTGAGCGCGTCCATCTTGGCCGCGAGCTTCTGCGCCTCGATCGGGCCCTTCGTCACCTCGTTGGTGATGGCCAACAGCACGGCCGCCACAAACGCGAAGATGAACAGACGAAGCGCAAGCTTCATGATATCACCCATTCTTCTTGCCCTCCCCGAAGCTCTTGACGCCGGTCACGCGCTCGATCAGCGGAGACACGACGTTCATCAGCAAAATGGCGTAGGAGCACCACTCCGCCGGAGTATTCTTGCAGTAACGGAAGATGAACAGCAGCAGACCGCAGCCCACGCCAAAGACGATCTTGCCCTTCGCCGTCGCAGGAGAGGACGAATAGTCCGTCGCCATGAAGAACGCGCCCAGGATCAGGCCGCCGGAGAGCAGCTGATAGATCACCTCGGTGACATTGAAGCCCGTCGCAATCAGGTAGCACACCGCAAACGTGCCGATAAAGGCCGCCGGAATGTGCCAGGTGATCACCTGACGGTAAAACAGATAGGCCGCGCCCAGCAGCAGTGCGAGCTTACAGGTCTCGCCGATGGTGCCGGGAATATTGCCCAGGAAAAGCTGGCCCAGCGTGAAGCCGCCGGCGGCCGCGCCGGAGATCGGCGTGGCGGAGGCCACTGCGTCAACGCCCGCCAGGTTTCCAAAGGACGGCGTGGCAAATGTGTTCATCTGGCTCGCCCATGACAGCGAAAGGATTGCGCGGGCCGCCAGCGCCGGATTGATAAAGTTCTGGCCGATGCCGCCGAAGATGCTCTTGCACAGCAAAATCGCGATGACAGCGCCAATGACCGGCATCCAATACGGCACGGTAGAGGGCATATTCATCGCCAGCAGCATGCCGGTGACCACGGCGCTGAAATCGCCGATGGTATTCTTCGTGTGCGAAGCCTTGCAGTAAAACCACTCGCTCAGAACCGCAGCCGCCACAGACAATGCGAGGACCACCGCCGAACGATAGCCGAAAAACAGCACACCGACCAAAGCGGCGGGCAGCAGCGCAATGCAGACGTCCTGCATAATGCGCCTGGTCGACACATTATCGCGCAGATGCGGAGAAGACGAAATCACATACTTAGACATTTTCACGTTCCTCCGTACTCGTTAAGACTTTTTGCTCTTGGCGATGGCCTTGGCCACGCGGCAGCTCTGCGTCAGCTCCCGCTTTGCCGGACAGCTGTAGGTGCAAGAGCCGCATTCCATGCAGTTGAGCGCGCCCACGGCGATCGCGCCTTCATAATTGGCGCGGCGCACCAACGCGTCGATCTTGGAGGGTGCCAGCCCCATCGGGCAGGCACGCAGGCAGCGCCCGCAGCGAATACAGGCGGACTCTTCGGAGCTGATCGCCTCCTCACCCAGGGCCAGGAAAGCGCCGAAGTTCTTGGTGATCGGCATGTTCAGCGTGGAAACCGCATTGCCCATCATCGGCCCGCCGACGATCAGCTTGCGCACACCGCCCGTCATGCCGCCCGCCTGATCGATGACGTCAAGCAGCGGCGTGCCGATGCGCACGCGCAGATTGCAGGGCTTGGCCACGCGGCCAGCCACGGTCACCACACGGTCGACAATCGGGCGTCCTTCGCGCACAGCGCTTGACAGCGCGGCGCAGGTAGCCACATTGAGCACCACGCACTGCACGGCGGACGGCAGCGCCCCATTGGGCACCCTGCGTCCGGTCAGCGAGTAGATGAGCATCTTCTCAAATCCCTGCGGATATTTGGCCGTGAGCGATACGATTTCAACGCCGTCCTTCGCCGCGGCCTTCATGGCGGCGATCGCCTCCGGCTTGTTGTTTTCGATGCCCACCAGGGCACGCGAAACGCCCGTCGCCTTCATCGCCAGCACAATGCCGTCGATGATCTGCGCGGCATTCTCCACCATCAGGCGGTCGTCGCCGGTGAGATAGGGCTCGCATTCACTGCCGTTGACAATCAGCGTGTCCGGCTTCTTTTCCGCGGCGGATGTGTCGAGCTTGACGGCCGTCGGAAACGCGGCGCCGCCCATGCCGACGATACCGCACGTCCTGGCGATCTGAACGATCTCCTCCCCCGTCAGCGCATCGGCATCCTCCCTCGGCTTCACGGATTCATCCCAGCGGTCCTCAAAGTCGTTGTCGATCACGACCGCGGGAACGCTCTTACCGTTCGGCACGACGCATGTCGTCACAGAGACGACCTTGCCGGAAACGGACGCGTGAACCGGCGCAGAAATGACGCCCTGCGCCTCGCCGATGACCTGGCCCATGTTGACCACCTGGCCAGCCTTGACGCAGCACACCGCCGGTGCGCCGCCATGCTGAACCATCGCAATCGTAACTCGAGCCGGGGCAGCTGCGTTCACAATCTGCGCTGATTGGGTCGCCTTTTTGCCGTTTCCAATCTCGCGGGGATGGACGCCGCCGCCAAATGTCTGGGTAGTAGCCACAGACAAGTTCCTCCCTTCGCTTTTCAAGATGACGTGTCTAAGACTTGTCATGGACTTGAATGAAATGTCACGAGCCATTATAGCATAGAAATGCTAAAATGAAAACACAGTTTCG
>JAUNJB010000035.1:0-18330 GCA_030535375.1 Clostridia bacterium
AACACTTTGGAGTGTGAAGCGCTTCGGAAGAGGGAGCGCGCACGGCGCGCTTTTTGCTTTGTAGGAAACTAAGTAAAAACCGGGTGCGTTCGCCCTCATCGGGTGACTTGCGGAGATTTCCGGAAGTGGAGGCGGCCGCTTTTGTGTGATCAATGGAGAAAAGCGGAACGGTCTCTGTATAGTTTGCGCAAAAAGAGACACATAAAATGATTGTGTTTGTTCAACCGGCGTGCTATAATAAAACAAAGGCAAGTCGACTCCATTCATTGCCTACAATCAACAAGGAGGAACGATCCATGAAAAAAATCCTTGCCATGGCGCTGTGCCTGGTCATGCTGGTTTCCTGTGCGGCGTTTGCGGCTGCGGAGGGAACCCTGTCCATCTGCTCCCCGAACAGCGACGGCCTGCTGTCCATCATCCCGATCTTTGAGGAGAAGACCGGCATCAAGGTGTCTGTCGAATCCCTGGGCACCGGCGACTGCATGAAGCGTATCGAGAGCGAGAGCGCGCAGGAATTTGGCACGTTTGATTTGATGTATGGCGGCTCCCTGGCCAACTACGTGGCCAATAAGGACCTCTTCCAGGACTATGTCTCCCCGGAAGACGGCAACCTGATGGACGCCTATAAGAATACCCGCGGCTACTGCACCAATTACACCATCGACGGCTCCGTGCTGCTGGTCAACAAGGATCTGCTGGCCGAGATGGATATCGAGGTCACGGGCTACGCCGATCTGCTCCAGCCGGAGCTGGTGGGCAAGATCGTCTCCGCTGATCCGTCTTCCTCTTCCTCCGCGTTCTGCCAGCTGACCAACATGCTGCTGGCCATGGGCGGCTATGAGGAGGATGCGGCCTGGGAGTATGTGCACAATCTGTTCGTCGGCGAGCAGGTGGCCATCACCAGCAGCTCTTCCGCGGTTTACAAGGGCGTGTACAACGGCGAATACGCCGTCGGCCTGACCTATGAGGACCCCTGCGTCACCCTGATCAAGGACGGCGCGACCAACATCGAAGTGATTTACCCGGTCGAGGGCACCGTGTTCCTGCCGGCGCAGATCGGCATCGTCAAGAACGCCAAGAACGTCGAAGAGGCGAAGGCGTTTGTCGACTTCATGCTCTCCGAGGAGGCCCAGATCTTCCTGGCGGAGAATACCACCAGCCGCAACGTGCGCGAGGTTGTTTACACCAACGATGTGATGGCTCCGCTTTCCGACATTTACCTCATCTATGAGGACAGCGACTATGTCATCGAGCATACCTCCGATCTCAAGGAGAAGGTTCTGGACATCATGATGGACATGTAATGTTCACACAGCGCAGGAGGGCGCGGCATGGCGCCGCGCCCTCCTGCTTTATCATGGGGAGCAGCGGCGCATGAGCCGGCGGCCCACCACTACACGCGAAAGGATCAGTGTTCGTATGAGCGTTTCCATCCACTTTCAAAATGTTGTCAAGAAGTACGGCGACAATACCATCATCCCCGATTTGAGCCTCGATGTCCGGGAGGGCGAATTCTTCACGCTGCTCGGCCCGTCCGGCTGCGGCAAGACGACGCTGCTGCGCATGGTAGCGGGCTTCAATTCCATTGAGGGCGGAACGATCTCCTTCAACGGCAAGGTGATCAACGACATTGCCCCCAACAAGCGCAATATCGGCATGGTGTTCCAGAACTACGCCGTCTTCCCGCACATGACCGTGCGCGAGAATGTCGCCTTCGGCCTGGAGAACCGCCGCCTGTCCAAGGGGGAGATCAAAAGCCGCGTCGATGAGATTCTGGAAACCGTCAAGATCACCCAGTATGCCGACCGCCTGCCCGAGCGCCTCTCCGGCGGCCAGCAGCAGCGCGTCGCGCTGGCACGGGCCATCGTCATCAAGCCCGACGTGCTGCTGATGGATGAACCGCTTTCCAACCTTGACGCGAAGCTGCGCATCGAGATGCGAAACGCCATCAGGCAGATCCAAAACAGCGTGGGCATCACCACCATCTATGTCACGCATGACCAGGAAGAGGCCATGGCCGTTTCCGACCGCATCGCCGTCATGAACGGCGGCGTCATCCAGCACGTCTCCTCGCCAAAGAGCATCTATCAGCGCCCGGCGAATCAGTTTGTCGCCAATTTCATCGGCCGCAGCAACACGCTCAAGGCCCGCTATGAGCACGGCACGCTCAAATTCGGCAACGGATACGCCGTGCAATATGACAACATGACCGCGCCGGATGAGGATGTGCTTGTCGCCGTGCGCCCGGAGGAGTTTGTCCTCTCCGAAAACGGTCAGAGCGGTATCGACGCGACGGTGACCTCGAGCGTCTTCCTCGGGCTGAACACGACGTATTTTGTCGAGCTTTACGACGGCACACAGGCCGAGATTGTGGAGGAAAGCTCCATCTCCAGCATCATCCCCAACGGCACGCGCGTCAAGCTTGGCCTCAAGCTCGACAAGATCAACGTCTTTACCGCAGACGGCAGCGCCAACCTCACGAAGGGAGTTGTGAACGATGTCCGCTAAAGCGCCCCATAAGAAGATCAAGTGGGATTTGTGGATGATCGTGACGGTTGCCGTCAGCCTGTTCTACCTGCTGTTCCTGCTCTATCCGCTGATTTCGATGCTCAGCAAGAGCATCATCGGAGATGATGGCGGTTTCACGTGGGATTACTTCAACCGCGTATTTACCAAAAAGTATTATTATCGCGCGATCCTGGGCAGCCTGAAGATCTCCGCGACGGTGACGCTGATCACCGTGCTGCTGGCCACGCCGCTGGCCTACATCATGTCCACGGTGAAGATCAGGTTCGCCGGCGCGCTGCAGATCCTCATCCTGGTCAGCTCGATGAGCGCGCCGTTCATCGGTGCGTACGCCTGGATCATGCTCTTTGGCCGCAATGGCACCATCACCAATCTGCTGTTTAACACCTTTGGCATCAAGCTGGGGGATATCTATGGCTTCAAGGGATGCGTGATCGTCATGTCCCTGCAGCTGTATTCGCTGGTATACATGTTCGTCTCCGGTGCGTTCAAGAACATGGATAACTCCCTCATCGAGGCCAGCGAGAGCCTCGGCTGCTCCGGCCTGCGCAAGATATTCAAGGTTGTGCTGCCGCTGATTCTGCCGACCCTGCTTTCCGGCGCACTGATGGTGTTCATGCGCACGTTTGCGGATTATGGCACCCCGATGCTCATCGGCGAAAACTACAATACGCTGCCGGTCATCGTCTACAAGGAGTTTCTCTCTGAGATCGGCTCCAGCGATGGCCTGGCCGCCGCGATCTCCATCATCGCGATCGTGATTACGACGGCCGTGTTCCTGCTGCAAAAATACATCGCCAACCGCAAGGTGTTCTCCATGAGCGCGCTGCATCCCGTCGAGCCCAAAAAGCTTACGGGCGTGAAGAATGTGCTCGCGCATCTGTACTGCTATCTGCTGGTCGGCGCGGCAATCATGCCGCAGTGCTACGTCATCTATTCCTCGTTCCGCAAGACGAACGGCAAGCTCTACATCCCGGGCTACTGGCTGGGCAGCTACAAAGAGGCGATCAACACCGTCGGAAGCTCCATCGTGCACACGTATGCGCTGGCGTTTGCCGCCATCGTGGTGATCGTGCTGGTGGCGCTGCTGGTGTCCTACATCGTGGTGCGCCGCCGCAACACGATCAACGCGGCGATCGACATCGTATCGATGTTCCCGGAGACCGTCATGGGCTCCATCCTGGGCATCGCGCTGCTGACGACATTCAACAAGCCGCCTCTTTTGCTGACCGGCGGGGCGTTCATCATGATCCTCTCCTATACGATCCGCCGTCTGCCGTACACCATCCGTTCCTCCTCGGCGATTCTGCGCAATATCTCGCCGAGCATCGAGGAGGCTTCCATCAACCTCGGCGCGTCGGATATGAAGACGTTCTTCAAGGTGACCGTGCCGATGATGATGCCCGGCGTCATTTCCGGTGCGATTCTCTCGTGGATCATGATCATCACGGAGCTGTCCACCTCGATCATTCTCTATACCACGAAGACCAAGACGATGACGCTGGAGATTTATTCCCAGATCATCCGCGGCAACGACGGCGTGGCTTCGGCTATTTCCGCCATCCTGACCTTCTCCACGGTGATCGCGCTGGCCGCGTTCTTCAAGATCAGCGGCAAGAAGGATATCACGATGTGAGGCGCTGAATATCAAAAGCGGCAGGGCCGGTTTGGCCCTGCCGCTTTTTGCCGCGTCACTCTTTTAACCCGATGAACGCCGGTATGAGACACAGCAGCGCGAGGATGCCGACGATGCCCACGAGAATGCCCGGAACCAGCATCGACCAGACCATCACCATGCACATGCCCGTGCCCAGTATCAACACGCCCACCAGCCCCAGGGCGACGCGCATGACGACCTTGGCATCAAAGGAGAACAGGGGCTTGCCCTCCATCGCGCGCCGGACGAGCAGCGTTGAGAGCATGGCGGCCGCACCGGCAACGCCGAGCATGATGCCCTGTGTGCGGGCGTTCCACTCGGGCAGGAGCACCATGCACATGCCCAGGGCAAAGAGCATCAGGCCGGCCGCGCCGAGGATCATGGAAATGAAATCTTTCTTAGTCATTGTGTCGTCCTCCATTCGGTTGATGTATTGCTTTGACTGGGATCATTGTAGAGCGCGCATGTTGAAAAAAGGTTCCCGAGAAGTTAACGAATTGTTCAAAAAAGGGACGGCATGAATCGCGGCGGCCAGAAGGCCGCCGTGCGGGTATGGATTTGCCGCCCGGCCGGCGGCTGAGCGGCGTTGAATGATGGGTGATGTGGGGCGCCTGAAGGACGGCAATGGCACAGCCTCATCCCCTGCGGGAAAGCTCGTCGATGAGCTTTAAAACCTGCGGGGCGTATTTTTCGCGTGCGCGCCTGGTGATCATGCCGTAGAGCGGGTATGCGGCGCAGATGCCCGCTATGCCGGTGAGGCCGACGGCGATGCCGGGGACGAACAGACTCGTCCAAACCATTGTGCAGCACATGCCGATGCCCAGCATCAGCGTGCCCGCGATGCCCAGCGAGATGGAGACGATCGTGCCCGGGCGCTCGACCAGCCGATCCAGATGCCGGAGCCGGGCCATTTTATCCTCCTGCGGCGCGGCATATTTTTGGCGAATGCGCTCGATTTCCTCCTGATTCTGGGCGGAATAGGTATAGGAGAAGGAGGGGACGGCCCGGTCGGGCGCCTGACGATTCTCTTGAAGCATGGGGGTGACCTCCTGATGGATCGGTGCTGTGGGTGAAGGGGCCGGTGGCTTACGCGATGCGCTCCGCCTGCCGCAGAGCGCGGTTGGCGCGCCGGATCATGAAAAGCGCGATGATAAGCACGGTCGCGCAGACTGCGCTGCCGGAGATGGCGTTCATGACGCGCTCGAACGATGAGCCGTCGCCAAAGGAGGCGAACATCGCTGTTTGCAGCGAAAGCATGGAAACGAGCGCCGTCGACAGGCAGAGCAGGCGGGTGGCGGAGAGGATGGGGCTGCGAAGCCTTCGGCTGCGGACGAGGCCGATTATGCCGGTGGAGAGGATATAGAATGTGTATGCAGCCGCGGCGTAGATGGCATATCCCGGATACGAAGAGCCCTTCCCGGTGATGACCATGTGGGCGGCCATGGCGGACAGCGCCGCGGTGAGAACGAGCAGAAGCACGCCGCAGGAGCGGTAGCGCTGCCATTCAAAGCGAATGCCGGGGGAGGAGAGGCGCAGGCCGGTCAGCAGGCGGAAGCGGACGATGCTCAGCACGATGTAATACGACGCGACAGCGCCGAGCCATGTGGAGCGGTAGATCACGCCGAGAGCCAGCTTGAAGAGCGAGTAACACAGGCTGATGCCGAGCGAAATGGACAGCGTGAGGCGAATGCGATAGGGCGGATCGGCGATGAAGCGTCGGATGAGGGGATTGCGGTTTGCGCCGGCGCGCATGGCACGCGCAAGGGCCGGGATGCGCGCGCAGAGGATCGCCAGCGCGTACATACTGAGCGGATACAGCGTGCCGTACAGGACGGGGAAGGTCAGCAGGCGAAGGTGTGCGGCGATCATCAGGGCGCACGCGCAGAACACGCAGAGCGCGGCCGTGATCGCCGCCGGCGGGAAGAAAATGCGTTTGAGGATCTTCATGGGGATGCTCCTTGCTTGGAAGGGCGGGGCGTCACGCGCCGCGCGTCATGCTTGACATGGGGAGACGGACGGTGAAAGCGCTGCCCTCGCCCGGATGGCTGACGACGGAGATTTCTCCGCCCAGGATGTCGATGACGCGCCTGACCAGCGCCAGGCCAAGGCCGTTGCCCTGCGCGGTATGGGAGGCATCGCCCTGATAGAATTTTTCGAAGATGTGCCGTCCGACATCCGGGCTCATGCCGCAGCCCGTATCGGATACGCACACGGCGACAAAGTCCGCCTCACGCGTGAGCGTCACGCCGATGCGCCCGCTGGGCGGTGTGAACTTGATGGCGTTGGAGAACAGATTGTTCCAAACGAGGCTGAGCAGCTCCGCGTCGGCATGGATGACGACGCCGTCCTCGAACCCGGTATGGATATCAAGCCGTTTGCCGGTGAACGATTCCTCAAAGGCGAGCAGGCATTCGCAAAGCTGTTCGCCGAGATCGTAATCGGCGGCGTTTGGGTAGATCTGCTGATTTTCCAGCTTGTTCAGCCGGAGGATGTTGGTGATCAGCTCGGCCAGGCGCTGGGATGTTCCGGCAATCGCACGGGCATATGCTTGGCGAGCCTCCTGTGTAAGGCCGGGCGCGCAGAGCATGGCGGCGTCATTCTTTATGACGGCCAACGGCGTCTTGAGCTCGTGGGAAACGCTTGCGACAAAATCCGTGCGCAGCGTCTCCACCCCGGCGAGCTCCTGCGTCATGCGGTTGATGCCGTCGATGATGGCGTCGAACTCATCGACATGCCTGCCGCCGTGCAGGGGCGCGATGCGGACGGAGAAATCGCCCGCCTGAATCCGTTCCATGGCGCGCAGAATCTGCCGCACGGGACGTTTGAGCACCATGGCGCGGCGGATGGAGTCGAGGATGCACAGCAGCGCCGTCAGAAGCAGGATGTTGAGGAAGGTCAGCCATGCGTTTTCGCGCACCAGAAGGGGATCGAGCGCCATGGAGCGCAGAAAGAGAAGGAAGCTGCATGTCACAAGAAGGCAGATCAGCGCAAAGGTGAGCACGAATTTGCGAAGCGCAAGCAGGATGCGCAGCGCGAGCGTGCCGGGATCGCGGACGGTGCGGTTCATTTGAGCACCGCCTTGTAGCCAAGCCCATGGACGGTGACGATCTCAAAATCCTCGCACTTGGCGAACTTTTCGCGCAGCTTGACCATGTACACATCGACTGTGCGCGGGCTGGAGGCCGTGTCCGCGGCCCAGAACTCGTCCATCAGCTGGGAACGGGTAAACGTCTTCTTTGGGTAGGAGAGCAGCTTGTAGAGCAGATTGAATTCCCGAACGGTGAGCGCGATCTCCTCGTCGCCCAGATAGGCGGTGTGCTCTTCCGCGCTGAGACGCAGATTCCCTGCGACGATCTGCTTGCTGGAGGCGATCCTCGCGCGGCGCAGCAGCGCATGGATGCGCAGGAGCAGCTCATCGAGATCGACGGGCTTGACCATGTAGTCGTCGATCCCCAGGCGAAAGCCGCGCTGCTTGGCGGTGAAGTCATCCCGTGCGCTCATGAAGAGGATGGGGATGGATTCATTCAGCGCGCGAACGGCTGCGGTGAATTCAAAGCCGTCCGTGCCGGGAAGCATGATGTCGGAGATGATCAGATCGAACAGGGTGTCATACATCGCGTCATATGCCTGTGAGGCGGTTTGGCAGCCGGTGACCTCGTACCCATTCTGGGAGAGGAAGGCGCAAACGGTATGGTTGAGTTCGGGATCATCCTCAAGCAGGAGAATCTTAAACACGGCTGACAGGCCTCCTTGGGTGTTTTCCTCAGTATAGCACGCCAATGTTAAAATATTGTTGACGCGCACGCGATTTTATGCAGCCCATCGCCTGCAAATCTTGCAAACCGTTCGCCCTGATGGTAAAATAAGGGGGATCACGATAAAGTAGGTGAACGTCTTGATTCGCATCAAAGAGCTGTTTCGGCTGCAAAACATCAAACGCCTGCGCCTGATCGCGGGTCAGGAGGGGCTGGAGCGCACGGTCACGGCGGCCGTGCTCTTTGAGTATGATCCCTCGCGGATGCAGCTGCCGGACTTCTACCGCGGTGATCTTGTCGTCACCACTCTGGCTTATGCGCGCGGCGACGCGCAACTGGTGACGCATTCGCTGCTGGCGCTGATGAATCAGGGCATCGCGGGGCTGCTGGTCAAGACGGCGTATTTCAGCGAGCTGCCCCAGGCCGTGGTGAGCATGGCCGACAGGCTGGGCACGCCGCTGTTCCTGTTTGACGAGACGTATATCGAGGAGGTTATCCTCGAGGTGACCGACCTCATCCGCGGCAAGCGGCATTTTGCCGGCTACGAGAAGGAGCTTGACGCGCTGATGCGCGGACAGCTGACCGCGGAGCAGATCAAGGAGCGCATGCAGAGGCTTGATCCGGTCGGCGGAGGGGCGTACAGGCTGTATGCGCTCTATCCCAGGGGGCGGATGCCCGTGCTCGACGAAAAGCTCTACGCGCTTTTGTGTGAGGATGCGCAGGCGGCGCACCGCTTTGTCTGCATGGAATGGCGGCGGATGCTGCTGGTGCTGTGCCATTTGAATGAGCAGGAGCCGGACGAGCTCAGGCCCATCGAGGAGCTGCTGGGCCGCGCCGGCGTGGAGCGCTCGGGGCTGATCGTCGGCGTCAGCGAGACGCGAACGGAGCAGGCGACATTTGGCCTGGCCCTGTGCGAGGCGATTTATGCCGCGCGGGCGGCGAAGCTGTGCAACCGGCCGACGATGTGCGCGCGGGAATTGGGCCTTTACGCCTATCTGTTCCCGATGAGCGAGAATGCCTTCGTCTGCGATCAGTGCCGCCGGTGCCTGGCAAACATTCAGGCGTACGACGCGCAGAACCGCACCAATCTCGAATACACGGCCCGCGTCTATGTCAACGAGGGCATGGAGATCGCGGCGGCGGCAAAGGCGCTTTTTCAGCATCCGAATACGGTGCGCTATCGCTTGACCAAGATCCAAAAGCTAATGGGTATGGAGGATGGCGCGCTGTTTGCGCCGATGCTCAGCCTGATGGTCAATTTGTCGCGGATTCTGGAGGAAGAGGGGCAGAGATAGCCCGGCATATCACGGAGGACACATATGGATCAGCGCATGCGGCCGGGCGATATCGTCCGGCATTTTAAAGGAAATCGTTACGAAATTCTGCACTTTGCCAAGGACTCGGAGACGCAGGCGGACGTTGTCGTTTACCGTGCGCTATACGGGGAGCAGGGCGTATGGGTGCGCCCGATGGACATGTTTTTCTCCCCCGTGGACAGGGATAAGTATCCAGATGCCCGGCAGGAATACCGCTTTGAGCGGATCAAAGGGGATGAGCGCCATGGCTGAAAGACGGATGACCGCGAAGGAAATGCGGACCCGAGCATGGACGCAGTCCCTGCCCGTGATGTTTGGCTACGTCTTTTTGGGCACGGCGTTCGGCGCGACGCTGGCGCAGGCGGGATTCGGCCCGATATGGGCGCTGCTGATGAGCACGGTAGTCTATGCGGGCAGCCTGCAATTTGTGATGGTGCCGCTGATGGCGGCGGGAGCTTCCCTGATAGCCGTGCTGCTCACGGCGCTGATGGTCAACGCCCGGCATCTGTTCTACGGGCTGTCCTTCATTGAGCGGTTTAAGCGCATGGGCAGGGCGAAGCCATACATGATCTTTTCGCTGACGGACGAAACGTACTCCGTCTTCTGCGGACTGCCGGAGGATGAACCCGACGGTGTGCTTTTGCGCGTTTCGCTGTACGATCAGCTGTATTGGGTGGCGGGCTCAATGCTGGGCTCGTTGCTGGCGACACAGCTTCCGCTTGATCTGACGGGCATCGATTATTCGATGACGGCGCTGTTCATCGTCATCTGCGTGGAACGCGCGATGAATCGCGAGGATCGTCTGCCGCTTGTGCTGGGCGCGGTGTGCGCTTTGGGCAGCCTGTTTGTGCTTGGCCCGGACAATTTCCTTGCGCCTGCGCTGGCCATCACGGCGGCGCTGCTGACGGTGACGGACACGGTGACCGCAAAAAAGGGGGCGGTGAAATGAGTGTGAATCTGCATGCCCTGGCGGTGGTGCTCATTTGCGCGGGGGCGACGGTCGCCCTGCGCGCTTTGCCGTTTATCTGCTTTGGCGGCAAGCGCGGCGTGCCGCGGCTCATCGCTTCGCTGGGCAGCACGCTGCCGCCCGCGATCATGGCGGCATTGGTGATCTATTGCCTCAAGAGCGTGCCTTACGGCGCTTTTGCCGACGGTGCGAGACAATTGATCGCCGCGGCTGCCGTGGTGGCGCTGCACATCTGGAAGCGCAATACACTGCTGAGCATCGGCGTGGGCACGGTGCTGTACATGATTCTGATTCGGTTGTAAAGGAGATTTCCCCATGAATATTATCGCCCGAGCGGCCATCGCCCTGTATGACGGGAGCGCGATGTCCCCGGTGTTTCCCACGAAGATCAACAAGCCGTCCGACGAGGCGGGCGAATACCTCTCCGCTGTGGCGGAGAAGCTGATGAATTCGGATGGCACGCGCACGACCTGTGTGGAACCGGGCGGCGCGCAGGAGGAATTGCTGAAGCGCTTTGGTTACATGCCGTTTGCTGAGGCGGCGGATACGCTTCTGCGCGCCATGGATGAATCCATGCAGGCGCTGGAGATTCCGCGCGAGGGATTTGATCTGGTGGTCTTTTCCTTTGACAGGGACAATGAGCCGCATTTGTGTGTGGCGCAGCTGCCGTATCGCCGTGCGGTCGTACATCAGCTGGAGGAAGAGGACGGGGTGATTGCCACACAGCTGCTCGCGCACGGCACGGTTCTTCCGCCTCCCGGGGGCAAGGTTATTGCGGGCTTCGTGGTGAATCTTTCCACAGGCGACATTCGCCTGCGGGATACGGGCGTGCTCACCAATGTGGGCAACCGGCAGCTGTTTTCGGAGGCGCTGTTCACCATGGCCGCCACCCGCACGACGAAGGAGGTCGTTCAAGTGGTCAGTGAGATGATTTCGCAGGCCGCTCCGCAGATGCCCGATCAGGAGCTCAAGCCCGCGCTCAAGCGCGCGATGGCCAAGTCCATCGAGGAGAAGGGTGTCATCGACGTGCAGGATGTCGCGGAGGAGGTCTTTCGTTCCGATCCGGAGCGAGAGGCGATCATCGAGGAGGTATCCCGCCAGATGCAGGAGGAGCGCATTGAGCCGCAGATCCCTGTGGAGAATAAGCGCGTCGTGGCACAGCTGCAAAAGGTCAGGATCAAAACGGACAACGGGATATCCATCACCCTTCCGCGCTCGCTGGCGGATGATGAGAACAGCTTTGCCGTGGTCAGCAATCCGGACGGCACCATTTCCATCATCATCAATCAGGTGCAGGAGCTGAAGACGGAGTAAAAAGCGCAGGCGGACGGACGAGCCTCTTTTATATCATGTTCACGTGTTCAGAGGACGCACGGGAAATGGAATGATGGGACGAATGGCAGGGCTTCCTTTTCGAATGGATTTGTTGACCTGTGGACGGCCAGAAGGGGTAAAAACGTGGATGTAGCTTGCGACTGATTTTTCGCTGATAAATTGCGGGGAGCCTCCCTTTTTGGAAGGCTCCCCGTTCTATTTCATGACGGCTGCTTATCCGGCATGCGCTTTAGCTGCCCCAAGATGCCCCAGACGATGGCAAACGAGAGCAGAAAGGTGAGTGCGTCGCTGAGCGGAGGCGCGATCTGGATGCCGCGCAGGCCGAAAAGGCGCGGCAGAATCAGCAGCGAGGGGATCAGGAAGATACCCTGGCGGGAAATGGAGATGATCGTGGCGCGGACGCCGTATCCGATGGACTGCGTGAACATATTGCTCATGGTGATGAAGCCCCACAGCGGGATGGTGCAAAGCTGGAGGCGCAGCGCCAGCGTGCCGATCTCGATGACCAGCGGGTCGTCGCGCCGAAACAGCGTGACGATCTGCTGGGACAGGAGCAGGGAGACGCCGCCCAGCGCGATCAGCAACACGGTGGTCACCTTCACGCAGAACCAGAAGGCCTCGCGCACACGGCTGTACTTCCCCGCGCCATAGCAGAAACCGCATACGGGCTGGAAGCCTTGGCCAAAGCCGATCACCGAAGAATTGATGAACAGGATGAACCGGCTGACGATGGACATGGCGGCGATGGCCGCGTCGCCGTAAGCGCCGGCGGTATTGTTGAGCAGGATCGTGGCGATGCTGGCGATGCCCTGACGGCCGAGAGAAGGAAAGCCGTTGTAGATGATGCGGCCATAGATCGACAGGCTGGGGCGGAAGTTGCTCGGGCGGATCGAAATGGCGTCGGGTTTGGTGTTGCACATCGTCAGCAGGATGCCGAAGCTCACACATTGCGACAGCGCCGTTGCAATGGCCGCACCGGCGGTCCCGAGCCCCAGGCCGAAGATGAACAGCGGATCGAGCACCATGTTGAGGATGCCGCCGGTGGTGATGCCCACCATGCCGTACATGGCCAGTCCCTCGTAGCGAAGCAGATTGTTCATCACGAAGGAGCACATCATAAACGGCGCGGCATAGAAGATATAGGTGGCGTAATCCTTGGCGTAGGGAGCGATGGTTTCCGTGGAGCCGAGGAAGCGCACGATGCGGTCGATATTGGTCAGCCCGAGAAAGGCGATCACGATGCCCGTGAGGAACGCCGTGAAAAATGCCGTGGAGGCGAAGCGGTTGGCACGCTCTTCATCGCCGGCGCCGAGGGCCTGGCTGATGTTGGTGCCGCATCCCATGCCGATCATGAAGGAGATGGCCTGAATGATGGCCATCGCCGAGAAGATGACGCCGACCGCGCCGGAGGCGGATGTGCCGATCTGGCTGACGAAGAAGGTGTCTGCCATGTTGTAGATGTTGGTGATGAGCATGGAGATGATCGTCGGCACGGCCATCTTGGGAATGACTTGGCGAATGGGCGCGTTGAGCATCATCTCGCTGCGCTGAGAGGAAGTCATGGATTTCATGGAATATCTCTTTTCTTGTTGTGATATGTGAAAATGGTGTAAAGTGATTATCCCAGTTACTATACGACGCCTGCGCGCGTTTTCCTGCCGGGGAAACGGAGGATTTTTAGACGCCGCGAATCAATGGGCTCAAAGCGTGTAGCCGATCAGGGAGAGAATGAAGCTCAGGGCCAGCGCGGCGAGCACATCGCTCGTGTAATGCTGCCCGGAGAGGACGCGCAGCGCGGCGATCAGCGCGCACAAAAGCAGCATCGCAACCGCGATGGGCCAGCTGGGGAAGACGTATATCACGGCGCACGCGATGGCGGCGGCGCTGGCCGTGTGGCGGGAGGGCATGCTTTTGCCCTTGCCGCGGCGGTAGCGTCCGACAGGTTCCGTGTCAAAGCGGTCGTAGGGCCGCTGGCGGCCGATGAGCGGGCGCAGCACCGTGACGATGCCAAAGCAGCAGGCGGGGACGATCAGCGCTCGGATCAGGCGCATATCCCGGCCGACCGCCAGCGTGAGCAGCGCCGCGATGTACGCCGCGGCGCAGATCAGCGTGGGCAAGCGCAGAATCGATGTGCCGCCGGGGAGCTTTTGCGTCGCCCGGCGCACGCGTGATGTCATGCGGATATATTGATCACGGTTCATGTGGAGCCTCCGGTTGGCGCTGCCGCGCACTTGACGGGGTGCGCGGCGTCGCATATAATAGGGAAGAAATCGTGAGGATATTCTGCAAAAGGATGAGGGAAATCATGAAGAACTCGATGAAAGCGGCCATCTTTGACATGGATGGCACGCTGCTTGACTCCATGGGCTGCTGGCGGAGGCTGAACAGCGCGTTCGTGCGCGCTATGGGCATCGAGCCCACGCCCGAGGAGGAGCAGGAGATGTACACCATGTCGGGAATGATGGTCATTTCCTATTTCAAGGACAAATACGGCATTGAAAGCGACTTCGCGACGCTGTGCGAGAAGGCCTGTGAACAGATGGAGCCCATCTATGCGTCCGGCGTTCCGCTTAAGCCCGGCGCGGCGGATTATCTGCGCCGCCTGCGCGAGCGCGGCGTGAAGTGCGTCATCGCCACGGCGACGCCCGCGCGGCTGGCGCTGATCGCGCTCAATCGCACGAACCTGGTGAAGGATCTCGACTTCATCTTCAGCATTGACATGATCGGCAGGCAGAAGAGCGATCCGGAGTTCTTTGACCGCCTGTGCGCGCTCATCGGGGAAAAGCGTGAGGACTGTGTGATGTTCGAGGATTCTCTTTACGCGATGCAGGGCGCGCGCGCGGCGGGCCTGGGTGTCATCGGCATCACAGACGATACCAACGCCGCCGATCGCGAGTCGATCCGCGCGGCCTGCGACCGGCTGATCGACTCATTCGATGAGCTGGCATGAGGCAAACGGGAAAACCGAATAAACCGAATAAACGCGCCTGTTGGCAGAGCCGGCAGGCGTGTTTTTGATTGATGCCGCTTATCGGGGCGCGCATGATCCGTTACAGGATTTCCCTGAGCGTGAGCGCACAGAGCATCTCGCGCGGAAAGGCGCTGAGCGTGTGCATGGCCAGCGAGGAGAAAACATTCTCCCTCTGCAGCAGGTGATACAGGCAGGCGATGACGAGCTTGCGATCGGGCTGGGGCGGTGCGAAGAGCACGCCGATCCGCCCGCCCAGAAGCGAGCCGAGCATGGACTCCGCCTTCTCCAGCGGCAGGCGCGTGCGCAGCTCGTCCACAAACGCGCCGAACGTGAAGACCTGCGCGGGATTGACCTCCGCGGTCTGGGCACAGATCTCGCACGCGCGCAGGAAGTAATCGATCACGTCCGCACCGGGCCGCAGCCCCTCCTCGAGGAGGGAGAAGAGCGGTGCGCTGTCCTGATGACGGGTGAGCGCGTTCTGGGATTGCAGGCTGGTTTCGATCTGGGTGAGGCGGTAGATGAAGTCCCTCGCGCGGGAGTACAGCGCCTGGGCGTCCACCGGATCAAACGCGTAACGTGTGCCGCGCATCTTTCCAAAGGCGCGCATCGTGTCATTGTAGCCGAGCACGCGATTGCGCGCCGAGCGCTCGGGATCAAACGTCAGCAGACCGCCAAGCGGGTGCGATGCCCGAATGTAGGTGATATTTGGCCGGGCGTCGTACTGCGTATGGGCGCGGTTTTTGCCGATGTCTACCGCGATGATGTGATGGGCGCCGGAACGCACTGCCATCTCCACGGGCGTATTGTCGCAGAAGCCGCCGTCGATGTAGCGTTCGCTGCCGATGCTCTTCATCGGGAAGATCGGGAAGCAGGAGGCGCTGGCCATCAGCCAGTCGTGCAGGGAGCCCTCCTCCATGTCCTCGATCCGCTTTTCCACCATCACCAGCGTCGGGAAGCGCGTGGTCACCAGGCCGAGGCGGATCGTGCTCCTGCGCACGGCCTCCTCGTTTACATATCGGTGGAGCACCTCCTGCAGCGGTGTGGTGTCGATCCCCTTTTGATGCGCGTAGCGGGTGATGAAATCGACCAGCTTTTCCGGATGGCCGAAGATGCCCTCGGCGTCGTCCGCAATGGCCAGGCTTTCCGGGCTGACGACATCGCTCAGACGGATGCTGTCCCACAGCTCTCCGGCGGCCGCCATATTGTCCTGGGCGTACATGGCCGCGTTGAGCGCGCCGACCGATACGCCAAATACGCTGCCCGCGCGGATGCCCAGATCCTCGAGCGCGGCGATGGCGCCGATTTCGTAGGCGCCCTTGGCGCCGCCGCCGCCAAGCACGAGCGCCGTTTCAGATGGAATCAGAGGATGCATCAGACACGCTCCTCTATATTCGCCATGCTCACGAGCATCTCGACGGTTTTGTCGATGCCCATCAGGGCGGAGTTGACGCAAATATCGTAGTTCTGCGCTTTGCCCCACTTCTGATCCGTGTAGCGGAAGTAGTGGTTGCCGCGCTCCTTATCGGATGTGGAGATCGCCTTCATGGCCGCAGCCTCATCCAGGTGATACAGCTCCATGATGCGCTTGATGCGCGCCTCAAGCGGCGCATGCACGAACACATTGACTGTGTTTTCGCGTCCGGCGAGGATGTAGTCCGCGCAGCGGCCGACGATCACGGCGCTCTCCTTGGCGGCGATGTCGCGGATGACCTGCGCTTGAGAGATGAAGATGGATTCGGACAGCGGCAGGTATTGCCCGGAGAAGAAGCCGCTGGAGTATGCGGCGGACGCCGCCAGGTTCTGCATCAATCCGTTGCGCACGCGCTGCTCGTTGTTGGCGATGAACTCATGGGACAGGCCGCTCTTCTCCGCGGCGAGGCTGATGATTTTCTTGTCGTAAAAGGAGATGCCCAGGCGTTCGGCGACTGCCTGACCGATCTGGCGGCCGCCGCTGCCGTATTCACGGCCGATGGTGATGATGAGCGGGTTTTTCATGGAATCGCCCTCCTTTGATGGCATATAGTCGGATTCACAATTCGGCTGTCTCTATTATAGCACATTTTTTCGCATTGTCAGACCCATTTTTTGGGAAGAAATGGCACAGGCGGCTCGTGATTTGGGCAGAGCGCGAAGCACGCTTTTCAAAGGAACATGGGGAAAGCACATGCTGAGCTTTTTGCACCGGGGATTTCGCGGCAGGGTCGGTGTTCAGCGGGAACGCTATGTCACGGGAATGCGCGGGCATGCATGCCGGGAAAGTGAATCGGACCAAAGACTGACGGAATGTGACCAAGATTTCGGCGGGAGAGGAGCATATGCCGGGCCACAAGGCCGGTGGCACGGTGTATTTCTACGGATGCACGCCATGCAAAGGAAGCGGAGAACATGGACGGGCATCGACGCGGGCGGCGGATACAGCATCGCGCTGGGCGCGGACGGAACCGTGCTCATGGCGGGCGCTTATCACCGCGCTGAGTACATTTGTCTTTTTCCCCGCGTTGTGCTACAATGAAAAACACAGAAGACACAGAAAAGAGGAGTGCAATCATGACCCTTCATCTATATGATCAGGATGTGGACATGCTGGAGTTTGCCGCGACGGTGCTCTCCTGCGAGACGCGTGACGGCGGCTATGCCGTCACGCTCGACAGGACGGCCTTCTTCCCGGAGGGCGGCGGGCAGGGGGCGGATCACGGCACGCTGGGTGCGGCCAACGTAACGGATGTGCACGATGTCCATGGCGAGGTGGTGCATATGGTGGACGCGCCGCTCACCGTGGGGGAGACGGTCTGCGGCCGGGTGGACGGCGTGCGCCGCCTGTCGATGATGCAGCAGCACAGCGGGGAGCACATTTTTTCCGGTCTGGTGCATAAGCTATACGGCTATGACAATGTGGGCTTTCACATCGGCACGGAGGCCGTGACCATGGATTTTAACGGCCCGCTGACCGGGGAAGATATCGCCAGGGTTGAAATGCTGGCCAACGAGGCTGTCTGGGCGAATATCCCCGTTCGTGCCTGGGTGCCGGAGCGTGAGGAGCTGGCGGCGATGACCTACCGCAGCAAAAAGGCGATTGCGGGGGATGTGCGCATTGTGAATATCGAAGGTGTGGACACCTGCGCCTGCTGCGGCACGCACGTGCATCGGACGGGAAGCGTCGGGCAGATCAAGGTGACCGGCTGGCAGAAGTACAAGAGCGGCGTGCGGGTGTCCATTCTGTGCGGCAGGCGCGCGCTGGACGAGGAGAATATCGTACAGGAGCAGCTGCGCAGGGCCGGCGCTGCGCTCTCCGTCAAGCAGCATGAGGTCGCGGGCGCGGTGGAAAGGCTGATCGCCGAGCGCGATAGCCTGCGCGCGCAGAATGATGCGCTGGGCATGCGGGTTTTTGAGGCGATGGCCGGGGCGGAGGCGGACAATGCCGTGCGCGTGGTGGCCTGTGATGCGCTGCCGGTATCCCAGCTGCGCAAGGCCGCGGGCAGGCTTTGCGCGGGTGCGCGGCTTGGCCTGGCCCTCGTGCCGCGGGAAGAGGGCTGGAGCTTTGCGCTCTCCTCACAGACGGAGGATGTGCGCCCTGTGACAAAGGCGCTGTGTGCCGCCTTCGGAGGACGCGGCGGCGGCCCGGCGGATATGACGCAGGGCGTGCTCACCACGGGAACGCCGGAGGAGATCCGGGAAAAGCTGAATGCCGCGCAGTAAATCATATGAAAGAAAGTCCGCTCTGCGATGGATGAGTTGTCCTTCGCAGGGCGGACTTTTGGTGCTGCCCGTTTTTTTGCTTGACAGGAAATTGCGCGAAAAACCAG
>JAUNJB010000035.1:18430-21853 GCA_030535375.1 Clostridia bacterium
TGTGAGGTGCTTCGGAAGTGGGGGCGCGCACGGCGCGCTTTTTACAGCATTTGCAGGAAGTGGCCGATCCTTCGCGCGATGAGTGCGTGGCCCTCGTCGCTGGGGTGCAGCCCGTCGGGCAGCAGGCGTTCGCGGGAGACGGCGTTTTCCGGCTGGATGCCGCTGGTGGCGTAGAGATCGAGCACGGGAAGCGCGTACTGCTGTGCGACCTCGATCAGGATGTCGCGATAGACGCGCAGCGGCGCGACGCTCAGGGGCTTTCTGCCGGTGCCGTCACCTGTCGGGTTATCCTCATCCAGACGGTGAAGCGGGGTGACGATGACGACCGGCTTGCCGGGATATCGGGTGAGCAGCCCGTCCATCAGGTAGTGGCAGGCGCCGTAAAATGTGGTGGGCTCGCGGTCACAGGCCATGCCAATCGGCGCTTCGCCGTGACCATAGTCGTTTGTGCCGCCGAAGACGACGACGGCATCCGCGTCCGCGTCCATTTCATCAAGGCGCATGCAGAAGTCGCGGTCGTATTCCTCGTCGGTGACCACGCGCTGGCGCGCGATGCGGGAGCCGCAGATGCCGTAGTTATTCGCCTGCTTCAGGCCGAATTCCCGGGTGAGCACATCGGTAAAGCGTTTTTCCTCGCTGGATGCGCCGATGCCGAATGTGATGCTGTCGCCTAAAAAGTTGATCGTTGATCCCTTAAGTTCCATGGGAGCCTCCTGGCGTGATATTCGTATGGACGAAAGAGGTTTCCTCCCCCGAAGGGGAGGAAACGATTGCTGTAGAGTTTTGATCAGCAGAAGCGCGCGATGGCTGCGGAGATGCGCTCGGCGCAGGCCTGTACCTTGGGCATGTCCTCCGGGATGAGTGCGGGCATGGGCTCGCGCACGGAGCCGAGCTCCAGACCCTCGCGGATCTTGAGGATTTGCTTCATCACGGCGTAGAGGTTGCCGTGGCAGGCGCACATGTCGGTGATGATGCCGTTGACCTCGTGCTGGATCGGGCAGGCGGCGGCGTGGTTGCCGCTGCGGATCAGCGCGTCCATCTTGAGGAAGAGCTCCGGCATGACCGCGTAGGTGCCGCCGATGCCGCCGTCCGCGCCGATGGCGCGGCCCGCGACAAATTGCTCATCCGGCCCGTTGAAGACGACGCAGTTCTCGCCGCCCTCGGCCTTGAAGATCTGGATGTCCTGTGCGGGCATCGAGGAATTCTTCACGCCGATGACGCGCGGATTCTTGCGCATCTCGTGGAACAGGCTGACGCTTAACGCCACGCCTGCCAGCTGCGGAATATTGTAGATGATGAAATCCGTGTTCGGCGCGGCGGCGGACATGGCATTCCAGTAGGCCGCGATGGCGTGATCCGGCAGATGGAAGTAGATCGGGGGGATGCTGGCGATGGCGTCGACGCCCAGGCTCTCCGCGTGCGCGGCGAGCTGGCAGCTTTCATGGGTGTTGTTGCAGGCGACGTGGGCGATGATCGTGCACTCGCCCTTGACCTCGGCCATGACAGCCTCCAGAATCTGCATGCGCTCTTCCTTTTCCAGATAGATACACTCGCCGGAGGAGCCGCCGACATACAGGCCCTTGACGCCCTTGCTGACCAGATGGCGCGCCAGCTTGCGCGTGCGCTCCACGCTGACCTGACCGTTTTCGTCATAGCAGGCGTAGAACGCGGGAATGACGCCATGGTACTTTTCCAGATGATTGTTCATTGCTAAAACCTCTCTTCATGTGATGCGGGGAAATCTCCGCTGCCTTAACCCTTGACGGCGCCCATCGTGATGCCGCGGGTGAAGAACTTCTGGAACATCAGGAAGATGACGATGATCGGGACGCAGCCCAGCGCCGCGCCGGCCATGATGAGGCCGTAGTCCGTGCTCAGCTCCGTCTGCAGCTTGGCGATGCCCAGCGAGATGGTGAGCATGTTGGTGTCGTTGAGCATGATCAGCTGGAGGAAGTAGTCGTTCCACGCGTTGATGAATGTGAAGATCGCCAGCGCGCCGATGCCCGGCTTGATCATCGGGAAGACGATCTGCGTGAACGTCCTCGTTTCGCCCGCGCCGTCGATCTTGGCCGCTTCAAGCAGCTCATCGGGAATATTTTCGGCGAATTGCTTCATCAGGAACACGCCGAACGGCCAGCCGACCGTGGGCAGGATGACGGCCCAGAGCGTGTTGTGCAAGCTGAGGAACGCCATTTCCTTGAGCAGCGGGATGAGGATGACCTGCTTGGGCAACGCCATCGCGCACACGAAGATCGAGAAGATGACCGTACGGCCGGTGAACTTCTTCTTGGCCAGCGCATAGCCGCCCATTGCCGCCGTGACGCAGGTGAGCAGCATGGCCATTGCGCACAGGAAGACGGTATTGTAAAGCCAGAGGAATGCCGGCTTCTCAAAGAGCTTGTCGTAATTGACCATCGTCGGCTCGGTGGGGAACCAGACCGGCACGCGCGCGTTGACCGCCTGCGGGCTCTTGAAGGAGCCGGTGATGATCCAGTAGAGCGGGAAGGTGAACAGCAGGGCCAGCACGATCAGTACGACGACGCCGAGCACGCGGTAAGGCGTGAGCTGCTGGACGCTGTGATCCTGATTGCCGCTCTTGGGCTTCTTAAAATGATGCTGAGCGGAAGCAGCCTGAATGTTTTGACTCATATCATCTGTCCTCCCCTCTTAACCGTTGTCGCTCTTGGCCAGCTTGAACTGCATGGCGCTGAAGACCGCAATGATAGCCGCCAGAATGATGCCCATTGCGCTGCCGTAACCATAGCGGTTGAGCTTGAATGCCTCGTAGTAGATGTAGTACATGATGGTCTGCGTCGAGTTGTTCGGGCCGCCGGATGTCAGCAGCTGAATCAGCGCGAAGCACTGGAACGAATTGATCGTCGTGATGACCAGGATGTACAGCGTGGTCGGCATGATCTGCGGCCACTTGATCTTCCAGAAGACCTGCAGATTGGTGGCGCCGTCCACCTCGGCGGCTTCCACCAGGGAGTGATCCACGTTGCTCAGCGCGGAGACGTAGAGCACGATCGGCTGGCCGACGGACGTGGTCAGCAGGATGAGGATGATGCAGCCCAG
This sequence comes from Clostridia bacterium, assembly GCA_030535375.1. GTDB lineage: Bacteria > Bacillota > Clostridia > Christensenellales > Aristaeellaceae > Ventricola. Next base: position 21,506 of record JAUNJB010000035.1, read on the forward strand.
TGCGTAGCTGGGATTGCCCAACCAGTTGATGTTCTGGGTGATGATGCCCAGAGACCTGAGCACGTAGTTGATGATACCCGTATACGGGCTGTACATCCACTTCCACACGACCGTGACCGCCACGGAGCCGGTGACGACGGGCAGATAGAAGATGCAGCGGAACAGCGAGGTATAGCGGTCGTGCATCTTGTAGATCACCGAAGCGACCCACAGCGAGAACATGCAGGTGACCGGAACGCTGACCACCACGATGACGATGGTGTTGACCAGCGCCTTGCGGAAGATGGGATCGGATATCAGCTCGGAATAGTTGGAAAGGCCGATGAAGCTGAAATCCGTCATCGTGTA
>JAUNJB010000206.1 GCA_030535375.1 Clostridia bacterium
GATAAGCTCCTTGCGCGGATGCGTGGCCGGATGCTTGGGGGTGAACACGGTGCAGCAGTCCTCATACGGCAGGGAGGACGTTTCAAATGTGCCGATCCTCTCCGCGCGCTCGATGATCTCGCTCTTATCCATGCCGATGCACGGCCTGAACACGGGCATGCCCACCACCTCGTCCGTACAGCCGAGCGCCTCCATCGTCTGACTGGCGACCTGGCCGACGGATTCGCCGGTGATCAGCGCCTGCGCGCCGTCCTTCCGGGCGAGGATCTCCGCGATGCGCATCATGTAGCGCCGCATGATCAGCGTCGTGAAATTTTCCGGGCACTTCTGGTGAATCTGCATCTGAATCTCGGTGAACGGCACGACGTACACGCGCATACGCCCGCAGTATTCGCTGAGCAGGCGCGCCAACTCGAGCACCTTCTCCCGCGCGCGCTCGCTGGTATACGGAAAGGAGTGGTAGTGCACGCAGCACAGCTCCACGCCGCGCTTGGCGATCATGAAGCCCGCCACCGGGCTGTCGATGCCGCCGGAAAGCAGCAGGCACGCCTTGCCGTTGGTGCCCATGGGCATGCCGTTCACCGCGGGGATGCGCTCTACCGACAGATACGCGTGATCGCGAATCTCGATCGTCATCACGTGATCCGGGTGATTCACATCGACGGACAGGTGCGGCACATGCGTGAGGATGTAACCGCCCGCCTCGCGCATGATCGCGGGCGAATCCATCGGGTATCGCTTGTCCGAACGGCGGGCCAGCACCTTGAACGTGCCGGAGAGCGGCTCCATCATCTTTGCCGCCTGAGCGCAGACGGCCTCAAAATCGTCCTTGTCCATCTCGATAGCCGGGCTGACGGAATGCACGCCGAACACGCGCGTCACGCGGCGGATGCACTCCTGCAAATCGCTGAAATCGGAGACATAGATGCGTCCCTCGCTCAGCCACACGCGGCCGCCCACCTCCCGCACGGCGAGCTTGATGTGATCGAGCAGCTTTTTCATGAAGAACGGGCGGTTCTGCCCTTTCAAAAATACCTCGCCATAGCGAACCAACAGGATCTCTCTCATCGTCTATCTCCTCCTGTACTGGCGCAGCAGCGCGTAGATCTTCTCCATCTGCGCCGCGGCCTCGTCCATCTCGTCCATCGTGTTCATCAGCCCCAGGCTGACGCGCACCGTGCCGTCCGCCTGCTCGCTGCTCAGGCCCATGGCGCGCAGCGTGCCGCTCACCTTCTGCTTGTGGGAGGCGCAGGCAGAGCCCGTGGACACCAGGATTCCCGCGCCCTCCAGCGCGTTGCGCATCACCTCGCCGCGCACGCCGGAAAACGACACGCTGAGAATGTGCGGCGCGGCGGCCTCGTCGCCCGGCAGCGGGCCGTTGACGCGCACGCCGTCAAGCGCACTGAGCCTTTCCCACAGCCGCGCCTTCATCGCGCACATCCGCTCAAGCTGCGCCCGCCGCTGCGCCATCTCCCGCACGGCCGCGCACAGTCCGATGATCGCCGGGGAATTATACGTGCCGGAGCGCAGGTTCCTCTCCTGCCCGCCGCCGGTCATCTGCGGCGCCAAACGCACGCCCTTCCTGACCACCAGGGCGCCCACGCCCTTTGGGCCGTGGATCTTGTGGCCGCTGAGCGCGTACATATCCACGCCCATGCGCGCCATGTGCATCGGCACGCGCATGAAGCCCTGCACGCCGTCCACATGGATGCGCACGTCCGGATTCCTCCCATGCGCCAGGCGCGAGAGCCGTTCAACGGGCTGGATCGCTCCCGTTTCGTTGCTCACCTGCATGCAGGAGACAAGCGCCGTTTTTTCGTCGATGATCTCCTGCGCCGCGTCAAGGTCGACGAGCCCGCGTTTATCGATCGGCAGCACGCGCACCTCGTGCCCCAGCCGCTCCACGCGGCGGATCGTCTCCAGGACGGCCGGATGCTCCACCGCGCTGCACACGAAGTTCGCCGGCCCATGCAGCGTCTGCGCCAGGCCGAGGATGGCCAGATTGTCGCCCTCCGTGCCCCCGCTCGTAAAATAAACCTCGTCCTCCTGCGCGCCCAGCTGCGCCGCAATCTCCCTGCGGCAGGCGCGGATTTCGCGGTCGACGTCGACCGCGGGCTTATACGCCGCCGAAGCGTTGAAATACGCCTCGCGCATGCTTCTGTCCATCTCCTCGATCACGGCATCAAACGGCCGCGTCGTGGCGCTGTTGTCGAGATAGATCACGTCTTTTCCCTCTTCCAGATAAACAAACAAAATCTCCAGTACGGCGAGCCATGCTGGAGTGAATTCCGCGCAATATGATCAGCCCTGATAGACGCCCGCGGCGAGGTAATTGCGGATCATCCCCACCATCTCCTCGCTCGGCTCGATGATGATCATGTGATTCTTGTCATCCTTTTTGTAGTAGAAATAGAACAGGTTGCCGTCCCGGTTGAGGAACCAGTTCTTCTTCTGCACCCCCGGCATCGAGAGGAAGCGGCGGAAGCTGTCGTGCGCCACATGGCCGCAGGCGGCCACATTCGCGACGTTCATGCTGCCCAGCTCCTTGCGCTTTGCGCCGCGCATCACCTTGGCAAAATCGAGCGAACCGTTTGTGAACGTGTACTCATACTCCACCTTGAGATTGTCCTTGATGAAGAACAGCGCCAGCGCCGCGCCGGCGGAAAGCACCGTCATCAGCAGCGTCAGCACATCAAAGGCGACAAAGAGCACCTGAAGCATCAGCAGCGCGTACAGGCCGAAGATCACCAGGAAAATCCAGCAGATGACGTACAGGATCGACGGGAGCGTCTGATTGCGGCTGACGACGATATCTTCCTTAAAATTATCCATCATAGAGCAGTCTCCTCCATCCAATTCGTCTTTTTATTATACCACCAAAGTCCTCCGTTGGACAAGCCTTTGCGCCCGACTTCTTTTGGCTTCACGACGATACTTTTGCGCGACGGCACCGCGCGGACAAAAATAGAGGATTTTTCGACTTTTATCGCGAATATAGGGATGTTAAACTATTTTCGGAGGTTTCCTGCCCTATGAAATGTCCCCAGTGCGGCGCCTGGAACAAGGCCTACATGCCCAAATGCACCCGTTGCGGCGCGCCGCTCACAGACAATACGCAAAAGCAGGCGTCCTGGGAAGAATCCATGCACAAGAAAAAACCCTCCTTGACGGTCGTGCAGTTCGATCCGGGCGAAGAGGATCTCTCCGCGCTTCCCCAGGAGGATATCTACGATCCCGACAAGCTCGACGGCGTTTCCCTGGCGGATGAGATGGAGGAGCTGCAAAAGCGCCGCGAGGAGGGCTCCCGCCGCATTGAGCAGATGAAGGATCAGGCCGAACGCGTGCGCCGCTCCATCAAGGAGGCGCAGATCATCCGCCCCGCGCCGGAATCCAGCGACATGGCCTCCCAGTACGCGGGCGACAGCGCGGCCATCCGCCGCAGGCAGCAGCAGCGCCAGGCACAGTACGTCATGGACGACGAACCGGACGACGCCCCAAAGGCGCAGCAGCCCGCGCAGGACACGCCGCTTGGCTATTTCGGCGATCCGCTGTATGAGCGTCCGCTGACCTATGTGGATGATGACGAGCAGGCGCCCATCTTCTACGACGGCTATACGCCGGATTCCGGCGATCAGGGCGCGCTCACCGACGAGGAATACATGCCCCGCCGCGTTCAGACCCGCGCCGCGCGCGAGGATGCCTACGAGAGCTTCAGCGCAGGACGCCGCAGGAAAAACCGCGCGTTCAAGGTGC
>JAUNJB010000036.1 GCA_030535375.1 Clostridia bacterium
GGAAAATGGATTTATCCCCCTGCCGGATTGGCGGGACGCGCTGAGACGGTATTTGAAGGAAATCGAAATCTGATTGGACGGCCGGCGTGAAAAGCGCTTTTCTGCTGAAAAAAACATCAACGCCCCGGCGGGGAATGCGCGGCTGCGCGGTCTCTGCCGGGGCGTTTGCTGAATGCGGAATTATGAATCCAGGGCGATCAGATGGAACTGCTGCGCGCGATAGTCATTCCACGGGACCTCGATGCGGATGCCGTGATGCATGAGCTCGTCGCCGCCGTACACCCTGCCGGTTGCCTCGTCGCGATAGTCGAGCGAGGGATTGAGGCCCACAAGGCGAAGGAGCGCCGGCTTGGCATTGGGCTGGGCGAGGGTGAACACGTGTGTGACGACGGCCTCGCGCCCGTCCTCCGAGACGCTCATCCACGCCGTTTCGTTTCCCTCAAACGGGGATTTGAGGCGATAGAATACGCCGTAGAGCAGCAGGCGCTGCATGGATTTGACACGCCGGTTGAGCGCGGCGATTTCATCGAGCTCTTGCTGCGGCAGCCTGAGCAGGTCGAGCTCGTAGCCGTATGTGCCGCCCATGGCGACGGCCGCCCGGGTTTCAAGCGGCGTGATGCGGCCTGTCTGATGATTGGGCACGGCGGAGACGTGCGCGCCCATCGTGGAGGGAGGAAAGACGAGGGACGTGGCGTACTGGATGCGGGAGCGCATGTGTGCGTCCGTGTCGTCGCTGCACCAGGCCTGGGGCATGAAGCACATCATGCCCAGATCGAACCGTCCTCCGCCGCCCGCACAGCTCTCGAAGAGCACATCCGGGAACTGAGCGATGATGCGGCTCATGATGTCATACAGGCCGAGGATGTAACGGTGCCCAAGCTCCCGCATGCGCTCGGGCGGCAGCTGTGCGGAGCCCCACATGTTGATATTGCGGTTCATATCCCATTTGACGTAGTCCACCTGCGCGCGGCGCAGCGCTGCGCCGATGTGCTCCACGATGTAGTCGCGCACATCCTGGCGCGAGAGATCGAGCACGAGCTGGTGGCGGGATTCAACGCGCATCCTGCTGCCCGCGTGGATGCACCAGTCTGGATGGGCGCGGCAGAGCTCGCTGTCCGGGGAGATCATCTCAGGCTCGACCCACAGGCCGAACTTGAGGCCCATCGCATGGACCCGAGCGCTGAGCCCGGCGAGGCCGTCCGGAAGCTTGCGCACGTCGTCGAACCAATCTCCCAAAGAGGAGTTGTCCGCGTCGCGATGGCCAAACCAGCCGTCGTCCAGCACGAACAGATCGATGCCCACGTCCTTTGCGCAGCGGGCGAGGGCGAGCAGCTTCTCCTCGTTGAAATCGAAGTACGTCGCTTCCCAGTTGTTGATGAGCAGCGGACGCTCTGCGGCGGCATATCTGCCGGTGGTGATGTGGCGGTGCGTCAGCGCGTGGTACTGACGGCTCATGCCGTTCAGGCCGTCCGGCGAGAAGCACAGATAGGCCTCCGGCGTCTGGAAGCTGTCGCCGGGATCGAGCGTCCAGCTGAAGTTGAACGGCTGGATGCCGATCTGCGCGCGGGCCATGGAGAACTGATCCACATGCACCGACGCGGCGAAGCTTCCGCTGTAGCACAGCGCGAAGGCGTAAACGTCGCCCGTCTGCTCCGTGGTGTTCGGCGCGAGCAGCGCCATAAAGGGGCTGGTTTGCACGCTGCTGGCGCCGCGCGCGGTGGATGTCCCCTGGTCGCCGGGGACGAGCGGACGGCTGACGATGCCGCGTTCCCGCGCCCATGCGCCGCTGAGCGTGAGCAGGGAGAAATCCGCCTGCTCAAAGTCCACGCAGGCGCTCAGTGCCCGTTCGATGACGGCGGGCGATGCGCCGCCGTTGGTCACGCGCATGCTGCGGGCGACGATATCCACGTCCGGCCAGACGGTGTAGGTGAGCGTGACGGAAAGCCCGCTCTCGCTGTCGCGCAGGGTGAGCTGCAGGGTCTGCGCGCCCTCGCCGCGGGCGGACGGAAGGCCGGGCAGTGCGGGCTTGCCGTCGATGATTTCATGGGAGACATATTGCAGGTCGAGCGCGTGCGTGCCGTCCGCGTGGAGCACGTGGAGCATTCCCTCGCGCATATCCCCGCAGCCGAACGTCGGGCATTCCTGCGGGAGCAGATCAAGCGGCGTCTCGTGCAGGGAAAAATCCTCGTCCGTGTACGCGCACAGGCGGCTGAGCAGATCGTCCGAGACGGCGCGCAGACGCCGGCCCCAGTACAGGTGCAGCGGATATCTGCCCGCGGCCAGGCGGATGATGTAGCTGATGCGGTCATTTTGCAAATGGAAGCAGCGGGTGCTTTCGTCAAAGGTGATCGGCATAAATACCTCCACAGAATTCAGGGATGGATCCGTTTATACTGCAGCATGAGTATAGGAGAGAAATGGTGCCGTGTCAAGCGTCGGGCCGCATTTGGGAAGATAGTTTTTGGATCGACGGCCGGATGGATGGGGAAGATGCGGCGCACGGCAACTGTGCCCTTTCCTTTTTGAGCCAAAGCGTGTATAATAAATCATGTATGCGATGATACAAAGGAGGTGTCCCGCGATGGAGACGATCGAGGCGTTTGCAGATGAGACGGTATTTCGAAACGATGAAAACGGATACACCGTGCTGGTCGTCAAGTGCGATAAGACGCGCGTCTCCGCCGTGGGCATCATGCCGCCGATTGTCTCGGGGGAGAAGCTGCACATCGCCGGCGAGTGGGTGGAGCACCCCGTCTACGGCAAGCAGATCAAGGTGCAGAGCGTGGAGATTGAAAAGCCCACGACACTCTCGGGCATCGAGAAGTACCTCTCCAGCGGCATGATCCGGGGCATCGGCCCCGCGACGGCCAAGCTGCTGATCAAGGCGTTTGGCGAGGAGACGCTTGACGTGCTCTACTCGAATCCCGAGCGGCTGCTGGATGTGCCGGGCATCGGCCCCAAGCGCGCGCAGATGATCATGGAGAGCTACGCCGAGCAGGCGCAGCAGCGCGAGGCGATGGTCTTTTTGCAGAGCTATGGCGTGACGCCGTCGCTGGCGGTGAAGATTTTCAAGCAGTACGGCGAGAATGTGAAGCAGGTCATCCGGCAGAATCCGTACCGGCTGGTGGACGATGTGGAGGGCATCGGATTCAAGACGGCGGACAAGATCGCCGCGTCGCTGGGCGTGGAGCGGGACAGCGAGTACCGCCTGAGCGCGGGCATCAAGTACACGCTGTCCGAGGCGACAAACGGCGCCGGCCACTGCTATCTGCCGCGGGAGGAATTGGTGGCCGCGGCGTGCAGGCTGCTGGGCAACGAGCAGGAGGCCGTCGACCATGTGCTCGACGGTCTGATTCTCACACATGCCGTCACGGCCCAGATGCTTCCGGGCGACGACGGGGAGCAGATCGTGGCCGTTTACCTGCCGTTGACCTATCGGGCGGAAAACGAGGTCGCGCGGCGGCTCAAGGAGATGATCGATGCCATGCCCGATGTGATGGCCAGCGATCTGTCGGCGCAGATCGATGAGCTGGAGCGCATCGAGGGCATCGGCTTCCATCCGCAGCAGCGCCAGGCCATTGAGACGGCCGTTACCAGCGGAATGACGGTCATCACCGGCGGTCCGGGCACCGGCAAGACGACGATCATCAAGTGCATCATCAGGCTGCTCAGCGTGCACGGTGAGGTAGCCCTGGCCGCGCCCACGGGCCGCGCCGCCAAGCGCATGAGCGAGGCCTGCGGCATGGAGGCCAAGACGCTGCACCGCCTGCTCGAGTATGGCGGCGAGGAGGGGGATTTTGCCCGCACGCAGGATAATCCGCTCGAGATGGACACGCTGATCATCGATGAGATGTCGATGGTGGATGTCTTCCTGATGCGCTCCGTGCTCCGGGCGATCGTTCCGGGAACGCGCCTGATCATGGTCGGCGATGCGGATCAGCTGCCCAGTGTCGGGGCTGGCAATGTGCTCCGGGATATTCTGGAGAGCGGGGTCGTGCCCTCCGTGGAGCTGACGGAGATCTTCCGTCAGGATGAGAAGAGCATGATCGTCTACAACGCGCACCGTATCAACCACGGAGAGGCGCCGCGGCTGAATGCCAAGGGAAGCGACTTTTTCTTTGAGCGCGCGGCATCGCCGTCCGACGCGGCGCGGCGCATTGTGGCGCTGTGCGCGACGCGGCTGCCGAATTTCCTGGGGCTCGACCCGGTGAAGCAGATGCAGGTGCTTTCGCCCACGAAGAAGGGGGACTGCGGCGTGTGGATGCTCAATCAAATGCTGCAGGCGCAGTTCAATCCGCCCGCGCCGCACAAGCAGGAGCGGGTGCGGGGGGATACGACCTTCCGCGAGGGGGATAAGGTGATGCAGACCCGCAACAACTACCAGCTCAAGTGGAAGAAGGAGGGCGTCTTTGGCTGGGAGGATGGCCAGGGCGTCTTCAACGGGGACATCGGCTTTGTCTGCGAAATCGATGCGCAGGAGCGCACGGTCAGCGTGCAGTTTGATGACGAGCGCATCGCCACCTACGAGGGCGGGGATGTGGACGACCTCGAGCTGGCATACTGCATCTCCGTGCACAAGAGCCAGGGCAGTGAGTTCCCGGTGGTGGTGATGCCCGCCGTCGGCGGCCCGCCGATGCTGCTCACGCGCAATCTGCTCTACACCGCCGTGACGCGCGCGCGGCGGCTGGTGATGATCGTTGGCCGGGAAGCGGCGATTGACCAGATGATCGCCAACGTCAACACGCGCAGGCGATACAGCGCGCTGTGTTACCGGCTGACACAGCTGATGAGCCTGTGAGCGGCGCGGCACGGCGGATCGCCGCGTGGATCGATGAGCTGCTCTTTCCGGAAAAGACGGGCTGCCTGTGCTGCGGGCGCGCGCTTGACGAGGAGGAGGGCGGCCTGTGCGCGGCCTGCACGCAGGCGCTTGAAGCGCTGGAGGCGCGTCAGGAGGAGAACGAGCGGCGGGGAATGGGCGAAATCGCGCCGGGGCTTGCGTATGTGCACGCGGCGTATCCCTACGAGGGACAGGCGAGAGCGCTGATTCTGCGCCTCAAGTTTGAGAGTATCCGCGCGGCGGCCGTCCCTCTGGCCCGGGCGATGTGCATGCTGCCCACGGGCGAGGAGGACGTGCTCGTGCCGGTGCCCACGACCAGGCGCAGGCTGCGCCGGCGCGGCTTCAATCAGGCGGCGCTGCTGGCCGGGGAGATCGCGCGGGAGCTGGGGATGCCGGTTGAAAACGCGCTGGAGCGCGTCGATGAGCGCGCGGCGCAATCCACGCTTTCCGCCGGAGGCAGGCGGCGCAATCTCGTGGGATGCATGCGGACGAGCGCGGATGTGAGCGGCAGGCGCATCCTGCTGGTGGACGATGTCTACACGACGGGCTCGACCGCGCAGGAAGCCGCGCGTGCGCTGCTTGAGGCGGGCGCGCGGAGCGTCGGCATGCTGTCCGCGGCGCGCGCATCCGCGCCCGATGAGGAGGCGCGCCGGCTTCCTTTTTGGCCATAATGGGACAAAAATCAGCGTATAATTGACAAAGTACACGGGAAATTGTGAAAAACTTTGTAAAAGCGCTTGCAATTTTTCTTCTTAACGCTTATAATAATGCAGGATGATCACATCGGGTCTGTGGTTGAAAGTCGATGCCAGTCGCAGGCAAAACGATCCACGTAATCCGGCAGAATGCCGGGGAGCATGGTGCGGCTTAGATGTAAGTCCGCCCAGGGGGATGCCCCCTGAGAGGGTTAGTAGTGGGGCACGGTATGTGTATGAGCGAACGCTCCCGGCGGCGAGTGTGGGGTCAAAGACCAGGTCAGCCGAATCGATCATACCGATCTCTATTTTTTTCGGAGGGGAATATCCCATGTATCAGGACAAGACTTTGACCTGCAAAGACTGTGGCCAGGAATTTGTGTTCACCGCGGGTGAGCAGGAGTTCTATGCGGAGAAGGGCTTCCAGAATGAGCCGACTCGCTGCAAGGCCTGCCGCATCGCCCGTAAGAACAGCCGCCCGGCTAACGGTGAGGCTCAGCAGCGCGAAATGTACGAGACCACCTGCGCGCAGTGTGGCGCTCCCACCCGCGTGCCTTTCATCCCGAAGAACGACCGACCCATCTATTGCAGCGAGTGCTACGCCGCGCGCCGTGCTCCCCGCTATTAATTGATGAAATAAGCCCTCACGCCCCTGCGGCGCGGGGGCTTTTTTTGACTTGTTGGAAATGGCGCGAAAAACCGGGCAGCGGGCACAGAAACACTTCGGAGTGAGAAAGGTTTCGGAAATAGGAGCGCGCACGGCGCGCTTTTTGCTTTATTAGGAAATGGCGCGAAAAACCGGACAGCGGGCACAGAAACACTTTGGAGTGAGAAGGGTTTCGGAAATAGGAGCGCGCACGGCGCGCTTTTTGCTTTATTAGGAAATGGCGCGAAAAACCGGACAGCGGGCACAGAAACACTTTGGAGTGAGAAGGGGTTCGGAAATGGGAGCGCGCACGGCGCGCTTTTTTGAATTTGAACGGGCTGCGCATAAAGATGCGAATTGTGTTCCTGTGTTGTCGCCTTGCCGTCAAAATTTTGCCATCAATTCCCTGTACAATGTTCTTGGCTTTAAAACACAGGGAGATTTCCCGGAGCGGAGGCATCATCATGAGCGAGAACACGATGAAGAAGACCAAAAAACGGCGATCAAAGGTGGGGCGCGTGATCAAAAAGTGGATCAAGCGCCTGATTTTGCTGGCCGTTTTGATTGTGGCTGGACTTTTTGGCCTCAAGGCATATATCAAGTCCACCGCCGGCAGTGACAGCGACGCAGAGACCTACAGCCGCACGGCTGTCACACGCGGGGCGATGGAGGAGACCGTGTACGGCACGGGCACCACGTCCGCGCGCAGCCAGCCCAATGTTTTGGCTCAGGCGGATGGCACGCTGACCGACCTGCGCGTGTCCGTTGGCGACACGGTCAGCGAGGGAGACATCCTCGCGATTCTCACCAATGAGGATCTGGACGACCAGATCACGGATTACGAATTCACGCTCTGGGATCTCGATGATACGATTCAAAGCACGTCGGCCGGTTCCAAGGTGACGACTGTGGAGGCGCCGGCCGCGGGCGTGGTCAAGGCCATCTACGCGAATGTGGGCGACGACGCGCTGGCCGTCTTCCGCCGTGAAGGCGCGCTGGCGATCATCTCCACGGACGGGCGCATGAAGGTCGAGCTCGACAACGAGAGCGGCGCGTTTGACCTCGCGTACAACGAACGGGTGACCGTCAAGGGCGACGGCTTTGAGGAAGAGGGCACGGTGGTCGATCTGACCCTGCAGGGCACACACGCGACCATCACTGTGCTCAATGATTCACTGCCGATGGACGCGGAGGTCACCGTCATGAAGGAAGACGGCACGGTGATCGGCCAGGGCACGCTGGAGGTCAACAAGCCGCTGGCGGTTTCCTCCTACGGCGGCACGATTCAGACCGTTCGCGTGTCGGTCGGCGATACGGTGAAGCGCAGGGATACGCTCTTCCGCCTGGAGGATTCCCCGCTCTCGCTAACGGTTGAAAACCTGCGCCTGCAGCGCGAGACGGCGGCGCAGAATCTGGAGGAGGCCAAGCAGCAGCGCGAGAATCTGATCGTCACTGCGCCGTGCGACGGCGTTATCGCCTCCCTGAACGTCAGCGAAGGCGACGAGATCACCAGCGGCACGCTGCTGTGCTCGATTCTGGAGGGTGAGGATATGAACCTGACCATCTCCGTGGATGAGCTGGACGTGGTGGAGGTGGAGGTCGGCCAGAAGGTGACCATCACGATCGACGCGCTCAGCGATGTCGAGCTGGAAGGCGAGGTCTACAAGATCGCGCCGGTGGGCACAAACTCCGGCGGCGTGACGACCTACGATGTGGAGCTCACGTTTGACGCGGCAGGCACGGGCGTGCGCTCGGGCATGAATGCCACGGGCGAGATCACGGTCGCCTCCACAGACGATACGCTTTATGTGCCGGTTGAAGCGCTGATGACGGTGAACAATCAGACCTATGTGATGGTTGCGGACAGCACCGGTGTCATGGCGATGAGCGGCATGGGCGATGCCGCGGGCATGAGCGATTTGTCTGACGGCGGTATGCCCGACGGCGATGACGCGCAGATGAACGACGCGGAGGAAAACGGCTCGTCGGAGGGCAGACAGCGCGGCGCGGGCCGCGGCCAGGGCGGCGAAACGGCACAGTCCGGCAATCTGCTGACGCAGGCGATCGCCAGGATCAAGGCATGGCTCTACGAGGGCGTGGATACCGGAAGCGCGCAGCAAGTGTCTGGCTCGCTCGTAAGGGTTGAGGTCGGCATGCAGAATGACGACTATGCGGAGATCCTGTCCGGCGTCAGCGAGGGCGATGTGGTGCTCTACACCGGCAGCACGACCACCACGGACTCCGTGTGGAGCGTCATGGGCGGCAGCATGGGCGGCGGCAATAACAACAACCGTGGCGGTGACCGCGGCGGCATGGGCGGCGGCTCGCCGATGGGATTCTAAGGAGGGAGCGCAAATGATCCAGATGCAGGGTATCCGCAAGGAATACCACATGGGCGAGAACATCGTGGCGGCGCTTGACGGTGTGGATATCCACATCAAGCCGCGCGAGTTCGTGTCCATCATCGGTCCCTCCGGTTCGGGCAAGTCGACGCTGATGAACATCATCGGCTGCCTCGACATGGCGGACGACGGGGTGTACTGCTTCGACGGGCAGGAGATCAGCGACTACAGCGAGGATGAGCTGGCGGAGATCCGCGGGCGCAAGATCGGATTCGTGTTTCAGCAGTTCAACCTTTTGCCCAAGCTGACCGCCCAGGAGAACGTGGAGCTTCCGCTGGTCTATCAGGGCATGAGCGCCCGCAAGCGCCACGCCCGCAGCGAGGAGGTGCTCGAGCGTGTGGGCCTGCTTGGCCGCATGGATCACAAGCCGACCGAGCTTTCCGGCGGCCAGCAGCAGCGCGTGGCCATCGCCCGGGCGCTGGTGGGCAATCCCTCGCTGATCCTGGCCGACGAGCCGACGGGCAACCTCGATTCCAAAACCGGCGCGGAGGTCATGAGTCTTTTCCACGAGCTGCACGAAGCGGGCAACACCATCGTGCTGATCACGCACGACGCCAAGATCGCGGCGCAGACTCCGCGCGCCATCCACATCCACGACGGCCGTGTGCTCGAGCCGGCGTCGGAGAATGAGGTGATCGTATGATGCAGACGATCAACATGGCCTTCAAGGCGATTGCCGGCAACAAGGCGCGCTCGTTTCTCACGATGCTGGGCGTGATCATCGGTGTGCTCAGCGTGATCGTGCTTGTGGCCATCGGCCAGGGCACGACGGCTTCCGTCACGGAATCCATCTCCTCGATGGGCACCAATCTGCTGATGGTCAGCATTCAGACGCGGAGCGTCGGGCGCGGAGGCTTTGGCGGAATGGGCGGCGGAAACTCGCGCAGCAGCAGCGCCAAGGGCACCGTCATTCTCAAGCTTGACGACCTGTTGACGCTGGAGGAGGATGATTCCATCCTGTACGTCTCCCCGACGGTTTCCGGCAATCTGACGGTCAAGGCGGGCAGCACCAACACGACCGCATCGGTTGTGGGTGTGCTTCCGGCGTATGCGAACATCATCAATCAGGGCGTGCAGGAGGGACGCTACATCATCGATGCCGATGTGGATAATCGCAGCGCGGTGTGCGTCATCGGCGTCGATCTGGCGGAGGATCTCTTCGGCAATACGAACGTCGTGGGCAATACGCTGCATATAGACGGGCGGGCGTTCCGCATCGTCGGCGTGCTGGAGAGCAAGGGCACCTCCATGAGCGGCAGCTCGGACGATTCGCTGGTGATCCCGTTTACGCTGGCTCAGCGCATGCTGGATTCCACGACGATTTCCTCCATATATATCTCGGCGGCCGATTCCACCAGCGTGGACGCGGCGCAGGAGGTTGTGGAGAATTTCCTCTACAAGAAGTATCAGGACGACAGTACGTATTCCGTCATGAATCAGACGCAGATGCTGGAGACTGTCAATGAGACGGCCAGCACGCTTTCGCTGATGCTGGGCGGCATTGCGGGTATTTCTCTGCTGGTCGGCGGCATCGGCATCATGAATATCATGCTCGTTTCGGTCACGGAGCGCACGCGCGAGATCGGCATCCGCAAGGCCATAGGCGCCAAGCGGCGCAATATCCTGCTGCAGTTTCTGATCGAGTCGGTCGTCATCTCCGGCATGGGCGGATTGCTGGGGCTGGCGCTGGGATACGCGCTGATGCGCGCGCTGGAGGGCGTGCTGGGCATGACGCTGAGCATGAGCCTGGGTGTCGCGGAGCTGGCGATTGGCTTCTCGATGGCGGTCGGCGTGATTTTCGGCTTGTACCCGGCGAACAAGGCCTCCAAGCTCAAACCGATTGACGCGCTGCATTACAGCTAATTTGACGCGCGAGGAGACAGGATGATGGACGATAAGAAGGAACGCGAACGGCTGCGTGCACGGGTGCACGCCAGGCGGCGAAGACAGGCCATACTGCGTGCGCTGATCCTGCTGGCGGCTTTCTGCGTGCTGGGCGCACTGACGGCGTGCGTGATCCTGCCGGGCATGAGCGGCCAAAACAGCGCCGAGCAGGAGCAGACCTATACGCGGGTTCAGGCGCAGAGCGGCACGATCGAGCGGACGGTGTTCGGCTCGGGCACGGTGCAGCCGGCCAGTCAGCCGGGGGTGTACGCCGCGATTGATGCCACGGTGGGGGAATGCTACGTCGAGATGGGCGACTCCGTCAAGGCCGGCGACGTGCTGATGCGCCTTGAAAACGATGAGCTGGAGGCGGAAATCAGCACGCTGGCCAGCGAGATGGACGATGCGCAAAGCGATGTCCGCACAACCCAGACGCACACACAGTATGTGTACAGACAGCTCTATGACGAGGACGGTGACGCGCGGTTTGACGTGAACACGGATGAACCGCTGCTGGGCCAGTTTTCCAACGAGATTACGATCTATGCGCCGTGCGAGGGCAGAATCATGGCGATTTATATCGAGCCGGGCGACGACGCGCTGGCCGTCTATCGGGAGAAGGGCGCGGTTGCGATGATCTCCACGGACGGACGGATGAAGGTGGAGCTCTCCGGGCTTGACGGCACGCAGCTCGCGCTGGGCGACAAGTTGCGTGTGACGGGCGAGGGGATCGACGCCGAGGGCGTGGTTGTCAGCCTGACACGCCGGGGAACGGAAGCCGTCGTGCAGGTGAACAGCGACGAGTACCCCATGGATACGCCGGTCACCGTGACCACGGCGGAAGGAGAGGCGGTTGGCGAAGGCGTGCTTGAGATCAACAAGCCGATGGCCGTATCCGCGTATGGCGGCACGATCAAGGGAATCTCCGTCAAGGTGGGCGACTATGTGAAGCGGGAGGCGGTCATAGCGCGCATCGTCTGGGACGATATTCCGCTGTATCTCGATAACGCGCAGGTGCTGCGGGATTACGTGAAGGCAAAGGTGGCCTACGAGGAGGCCGTGAGCAAGCGCGAGGCGCTGACCATCATTGCGCCGTGCGACGGCAAGGTGGCTTCCGTCAGCGTGGAGAGCGGCGACAAGGTGACGGACGGCACGCAGCTGCTGAGCATTGTCGAGGACGCGGGCATGACGCTGATCCTCCAGGTGGATGAGCTCGACATCACGAGCGTCGAGGCCGGGCAGACGGTCAGCATCTCCGTGGATGCCCTGCCCGATGTGGCGCTCACCGGCACGGTAGAAAAGATCGCGCCGCTGGGGAACACCGAGACGGTCGTGACGACCTATGACGTATATATCGAGCTGGGCGAGGTTGACGAGCGCGTGCTGGGCGGCATGAATGTGTCCGGAGAGATTGTGGTGGATACGGCGCAGGATGCGCTCCTGATTCCCACGGATGCGCTGCGCAAGGACGCGGATGGATACTATGTGCTGCTTGAAGACGGCAGCGCGCAGCATGTCACCGTGGGCATTATGACGGATGACCGGGTGGAAATCACCGACGGCCTCTACGAGGGGCAGACGGTGCTGTATTGAAGCGAAGGAAACCCGTCCTGTTCGAAAACTGCTCGCTTGGAATGCCTGAAATGATCCTGACAGCCCCATCCGAGATCGGGGGAAAAGCATTATACCGGCAAAGCGGGGGCGGGAGAAATCCCGCTCTTTCTTTCGTTTACGACGAAAAGGCGCGGATATGCGCTTTTTTCTTGCAAGTGTGCGCGTTTTGCGCTAGAATAGCATCATACGTACCGCGAGGAGGCACTGTATTTGAAGGAGATTACGAGTGCGCATAATCCGGCTGTGCTTGCGCTGCGGGAGCTGCAAAGGCCCAGAGCGCGCAGGGAATCCGGCCTGTTTATCGTGGAAGGCGTCAAAATGGTGCGCGAGGCGCTCGCGCTTTCGCTGTGCCGCACGCTCATCGTGGAGGCGGGGCGCGATGCGGAGCACGACCTGATGGCGCGGCAGGCGGAGGATGCGGGCTGCGAGGTTCTTCTGGTGACGCCGGCGATCATGCAGGCCGTCTGCGAGGCGAGGACGCCGCAGGGCATTGCCTGCACGGTGGCCATCCGCC
Source organism: Clostridia bacterium (assembly GCA_030535375.1). Lineage (GTDB taxonomy): Bacteria > Bacillota > Clostridia > Christensenellales > Aristaeellaceae > Ventricola. Next base: position 12,593 of record JAUNJB010000036.1, read on the forward strand.
CCGGGCCGGAGACGCTGGACGGCAGGCTGATCGTGGCGCTGGACGGCGTGCAGGACCCTGGAAACGTCGGCACCATTCTGCGCACGGCGGATGCCGCCGGATTTGACGGGGCGCTGCTTGGAAGCGGCTGTGCCGATCTGTACGGTGCGAAAACGCTGCGCTCAACGATGGGATCGGTGTTCCGCGTGCCCGTGCGGCGCACGGATGCGCTGGCCCGGGAGCTGGAACGGATGAAGGCGTGCGGGTACGCCGTCATCGCCACGGAGCTTGGCGGAGAGGATTTTTATGCGAATTGCCCGCACGAGCGCGCGGTGCTGGTCATCGGCAGCGAAGGGCACGGCGTCTCGCGGGAGGTGCGCGCGGCGGCCACGCATCATCTGGCGCTGCCCATGCGCGGCGGCGCGGAATCGCTCAACGCGGCGGTGGCCGCGGGCATCATGATTTACGAGATGGCCAGGGAGGGATAAACCCGCTCTGGCATCACATGGACAGAAAGGAAGCATACCATGATCGAATATCGCTATGACACGCAGCTGCTCATCGAGGGAAAGAATCTCGACGAGGACGCGATTTACACGTATTTTGTGGACAACTTTGCGGGCGACTGCCTGCTGGCCGTGGGCGATGAGGAGCTTGTGAAGATCCACTATCACACCAACGAGCCGTGGAAGGTGCTGGAGTACTGCGCATCCCTGGGGGAAATCTACGACATCGTCGTGGAGGACATGGACAGGCAGGCGCGTGGCCTGCAGGGCTGAAAAGCCGCCAAACCAAGGAAGAAAAGGGGTAAAACGCAGATGTCAGTGACGCTGGGAATGATTCTGGAAGCGAGGGAGCGTCTCAAGGGGGTCGCCCAGAGAACGGGCCTGGTGCAGTTCAAGGCGCTGTCCGATGAAAACAGCCAGATTTATCTCAAGACGGAGGACCTGCAGAATACGGGCTCCTTCAAGGTGCGCGGCGCTTATATCAAGATCGCCAGCCTGAGCCAGGAGGAGCGCGCGTGCGGCGTGATCGCCTCCTCGGCGGGCAACCATGCGCAGGGCGTGGCGCTGGCGGCGAAGGCGTTCGGTGTGCCGGCGACGATCGTGATGCCCGCGGGCGCGCCGCTGTCCAAGGTCAAGGCGACGCGCGAGCTGGGCGCGAACGTCGTTTTGCACGGCACGGTGTACGACGATGCGTACGCCGAGGCTTGCCGCATCCAGCGGGAGACGGGCGCGACGTTCATCCACCCGTTTGACGATCCGATGGTCATCGCCGGCCAGGGCACGATCGGCCTGGAGATCATGGACGATCTGCCGGACGTCGGCACCATCGTGGTGCCCATCGGCGGCGGCGGGCTCGCCTCCGGCGTGGCGGCTGCCGTCAAGATGCTGCATCCGAACGTGAGGATCATCGGTGTGCAGGCGTCCGGCGCGGCGGGCATGAAGGCGTCCATCGACGCGGGGCACGTCGTGAAGCTCAGTTCGGCGAAGACCATCGCCGACGGCATTGCCGTCAAGAAGCCGGGGGAGCTGACCTATGCGCTGTGCAGCGAGTATCTCGACGAAATCGTCACGGTTGACGATGATGAGATCGCGCAGGCCATTCTGTTTTTGATGGAGCGCGGCAAGATGGTCGCCGAAGGAGCGGGCGCGGCGCCGGTGGCGGCGATTCTCGGCCGCAAGTTCGATGTGAGCGGCAAGGTCGCGGCGATTATCTCCGGCGGCAATATCGATGTGACGATGCTCTCGCGCATCATCGAAAAGGGTCTTTTGCGCGCGGGCCGCGTCAGCAAGCTGCGCATCATCCTGCAGGACAGGCCGGGCCAGCTGGAGCTGGTCAGCAAGATCATCGGGCAGAACGGCGCGAATGTCATGGCCGTTCATCACGACCGCACGGATGTCGATCTCGACATTCGCGACGCCATTCTGGAGATCACCATGGAGACGCAGGATCGCGAGCACGCGGGGCGCATCATCGCGGCGCTGCGCGAAGCCGGATTCACGGTGTCGTAAAGCGAATGGCATGGACGGCACGGCTTTGAGCATGCTCTGCCGTGGGCGGAGAATAGGCATGTGTCGGAAAGGGCGGCGTGGCTTGGGTCACGCCGCCCCTTGTGATAGGAGGGGCGGTATGCGCATATCCCGGCTTCTGGGGCTGCTCGGCGTGCTGACAAGCGGGGAACGGGTTACCGTGCAGGCGTTGGCCGACAGGTTTGAGGTTTCGCGCAGGACGATCTTCCGCGATCTGGAGGCGCTTGGCGAGGCGGGAATTCCCGTCGTGGCCTATCCGGGCAGCGGGGGCGGCGTCGGCGTCATGGAGGGATACCTCGTCGGGAAGGCGCCGCTCACCGGGGAGGACGCCGGGCGCATCGCCGTGGGATTGGGGGCGCTGGCGAGCGTCGATGGCGACCCGGAGGTTCTTCACCTGCTGGCCAGGCTCGTCCCCGACAAAGGGGCGGATCAAAGCCCTTATGCGCTCGACCTGTCCGCCTGGTTCGACGATTGGCCGACGAAGGGCAAGGCGGAGCGGCTCAAAGCGGCGATCCGGGAGCGGCGATGCGTCATGCTCGAATACGTCGGCGGGGAGGGACGGTTGCGGCGCGTCGTGGAGCCTCACAGGCTGGTTTTTCGGCAGGACGCGTGGTATTTGCTCGCCTACTGCCGGGAGCGGGAGGCCTTCCGGCTGTTCAGGCTGCGCCGCATCGCGAACATGGAGGCGTTGGAGGAAGGATTCTCCGTGCGCAGCGTGGATGAGCGCACATGGCGCGCGCGGTTTGCGGGGCGGAGGGTTTACGCGCAACCGCATGAGGGCTGCGCGGAGGTGGTGCTCACCTATGATGCGGCGGATGAATTTGCGCTGACCAGGTGGATTGACGCGATGTTTATGCGCCGCTGCGGTGAACGGGGCGAGGTGCGGCTGTACGTGCGGGATATCGCATGGGCCGCCGGGCTCGTGATGCAGACGGCGGGCAGAACAAAGGCCGCCGCGCCGCCGGAGCTTGTTGCGCTGGTCGCCTCCGAAATGAAAAAACTGAACGAGGCTGCGCAAAGGTGACGGGATGCTGTCACCTTTTTTCATGTACAATGGAGGCGTGTAAAGGAGGTTTGCAGCATGAAAAAGGAAGCGCTTGTGTTCATCTTTGATGGGTATGCGGATTGGGAGCCCGCGTTCCTCTGCGCGCAGCTGAATCTGCCGGGAACGGGCTGGTCTGTCAAAATGCTCGGGCTCAATCGGGCGGAGAAGACGTCGATGGGCGGCTTTCGAGTGATCCCGGACCGGGCCGTGGAGGACTGCCCGGCGGATTTTGATCTGCTCATTCTCTGCGGCGGCGAGGCGTGGCTCACGGGGCAGAACGACGCCGTGCTGCCCGTCGTGCAAAGGGCCGTGGGGCGGGGCGTCCCCGTGGGCGCGATCTGCAACGCGGCGAGCTTTATGGCGGAGCACGGATTTCTCGATGCCATCCGGCATACGGGCAATACGCTCGCGTTCATGAAGCGCTGTGCGCCGCACTACAGAGGGGAGGCGCATTTTGAGGAGCGGCAGGCCGTCAGCGATGGAGGGATCATCACGGCCAACGGCTCGGCCGCGCTGGAATTTACGCGCGAGGTTCTGCTGCTCGTGGGGGCAAAGCCGACGAAGGAGATCGAGGACGATTACAGATTGCATAAGCTCGGATTCTATGGCGCGTGAATCGTGGAATGCGCCGTACAAAAGGCGGGTGGAAAAGCCCGCCTCCGCGTGGTATAATCTGGTGACGGGATGTCATGCGACGAAAAGGAGTGGAAAAGAAGCGATGAACGGTTTTTTCCTGCTGATCCCCTTCCTGCTCGTCAGGTTTGGGCTTTTGTCGGCGCTGGACAGGCGCGTGATTGGGCGCGCCGCGCATTTTGCGCCGATGGCCGGACGCGAGAGGATCGCGTACTGGGTCTATCAGCTTGCCAACGCGGCGATATTTGTGTACCTCTGCTTTTTGCGGGTGCGGATTGAGGCGGCGTGGCCGTTTTATGCCGGCCTGGCCGGATATGCGTGCGGGCTGGTCCTCTGCGCCGCTTCGATGGCGGACTTTGCCGCGCCTTCGGAGGCGGGATTCAGCTCGGGCGGGCTGTATCACTTTTCGCGCAACCCCATGTATGTGTCGTACTTTCTGATCTTTGCGGACTGCGCGCTGCTGATGCGATCGCTCGCGCTGTTTGCCATGGTATTCGTGTTTCAGGCTGCGGCGCACTGGATCATCCTTGCGGAAGAGCGCTGGTGCGTCTGACAATTCGGTGAGGCGTACCGGAGATACATGAGGGCCGTCAGGCGGTATATCTGACGGCGGGCTTGGGGATTTGGAGGAAATGATTATGGAAATCAGGAAGGCCGCGGCACGGGATATCGCATGGCTGATTGAGCACGATGCGCACGCGGGCGCGTGGGAATGGGAGAGCATCGTCGGGCAGAATCGAGCGTATGTCGCGCGGGCCGACGGGGAGACCGCCGGATGGCTGAGGTACGGCTTGTTTTGGGACGAAATACCGTTTATGAACATGCTCGTCGTGCTGGAGGCGTATCGCGGGCGCGGATACGGGAGGGGTCTCGTGGAGCACTGGGAGGACGAGATGAGACGCCTGGGCCACAAGCGGGTGCTGACATCGACCGTGTCGAAGGAATACAGCCAGCATTTTTATGCGAGGCTGGGGTATGAGGCGGTCGGCGGGTTCCTGCTGCCGGGTGAACCGTATGAAATCATCCTGAGCAGGGAGATCTGATTCCGCGCGAAAAAGCCGCATGCACCGGATGCTGCCCGATGCGTGCGGCACGGCCCTTTTGTTCCTTATGACACGGCCGACAGCACGGGCACGTACGGCGCGACGATGGGCGAGCGCATCAGCAGCGCGGCAAACGGATGCGCGAGCGCCGCGGCGCAGAGGCAGAGGAAGCGGTCGGTCGGATCGGAAGCGGGGGAAGTCTCCGGCGAGGACAGAAGAAGGCGCCGTCGCAGGTAGGTGTGCGGGTGCGTGAGCGGCAGGGTGAGCGCGTGCTGCGGCGCCGTGCGCGCGGAGGCCAGCGGGAGAAACAGCGTCTCAAGCGGGTCGCCGCCCTGTGCGCCGCGCAGCGCGTCAATGGCGTCGGGCGAGGTGTCTTCTGTGCGGGCTGCGCGCAGGAAGGCGGGGAGCAGTCCCTCCTCGGCGGGCGGGGGCTGGGCGGAGACGAGCGCCTCGAGCTGGGCGGGCAGGGAACGCATGGCGGCGTCGCAGTCGCCCATGCGCTCTCGCAGAAATTGGGCGCAGCAGAGCACGGACGCCTGGTCGATCGCGGTGCGGGGGACGATGCCCGGGTCCGCCGGCTGTGCCGTGGAGGAGGCGATCTCCACGAGAAGCGCTTGTACGCGCCGCGCCGCCTCGTCCGGCTCCAGCGTGCCGAGCATGCAGCCCGCGCAGGCGGCGAGCATCTGCCGGGAGGGGTGTGTCTCGGGCGGCAGTTCGTAGAATTCGGATTCCGCCAGCGTGCGCAGCTGCGCCAGCTCGTCGGCGTCCAGCGGGATGCGCTCGCGCGTGGGCGAGGCCAGCGCGGGCAGAAGCAGGGGCGCACAGAGCCAGAGCAGGCTCACCGCGAGCAGCGGCACAAGCGCCTGCGCGCTGAAAAACGCGGCGATGAGCAGCATGGCGCCCAGCAGCGCGCAGCCGTGCGAGGTATACAGGCTGTCCGGCACACGCAGTCGAATGCGCGTGGAGCGCGCCAGCGCGCGCGAAAACAGGGCATTCAGAGCGATGGCGGCGTGGATGGGCAGCAATGCCGTGCGCACCAGCGCGCAGGGAGCCTGGCGCAGATGCAGCAGCGCGGGCGCTTCCGGCAGCACGACGGCCAGGGCGGCCAGCGGCGCGGAGCCTGTGGCGGCGCTGAGCGCGAGCAGCAGCATCTGCACGATGGGGAGCAGCGCTTCACCGCCGCCTTCGCGCAGGCAGTGGGCCCGAAAGTCCGCAAGCAGCCCGGGAAGCGTGGGCGGCAGCCTGTGGACGAAAAAGCAGTTTTGCGCGACGGGGCATGGGAACTCCCCGGCGGCGGGCGGCACAGGCGCGGGCACGGCGGCATCCCCATGCTTTTCGTCCCGCTCATCCGGCGCGGGAAGCATGCGCGAGAGCGCGGCGGCGGCGTACATCGTCGGGCCGTCTTCCGGAACGAGAGAATGGCGGGCGAGGGACATGCGCCGCGCGGCACGTATGGGTGACGGGGCGTAGCCCATGCGCATCAGGCGGCCGAGCACGGTTTCCGGCTCGCTGCGGTAGGGCACGACGATTCCGCCGACGCGGCCGTCCGGCGCGTCCTTCAGACAGGACGCCATGCGCACGGGCGTGTCCGGCGTGCAGGCAAGGCGGCCGTCGGCAAAGAGTACGGCCTCAAAGCGGCCCTTGAGCGAGGCGGGCGAGAAGCTCGCGGCATCGAACACGGCCTGCGTGCTGCCATCTGCCAGCAGCTCAGCGATCACACGCCGGGGCGAGTGCGCCTGCCCTTCGCCCAGGTAGGCCCGCGCGGCATCATCCCACGCGCGGCGGCGCACAAGCAGCAAAAAGCGCCCCGGCTGGCGGCGCTCCATCGCCATGACGCCGGATTGCAGGCGGCGCACGATGGGCTCGTCCTGCGGGGTCTTGATGGCGTCGGCCTCGGGCAGATCGCAAAAGAGAAGCAGCGTGCGCCCGTCCCGTCCGCCGCGGCCGCCCGCGCGGCGCAGGCAGCGCAGGGCGTCGTCCGCCTGCGCGGGAGAGCTTGGGGACATCAGGATGACATGAAGCAGCGCGGCATCCAACGCATATCCCTCCCAGCTTATAATCTCGATGCGGTCAGTCTGCGCCGCCGCGTGGCCGCATATGCGCGCGCAGGCGCGAAAATTTGAGTCATGTCCTGGCCGGGCCGCGCATATTTATGGTGAATGACGGGAAAATCTTTCAAAATCCGGGAAAAAATGGCGCAAACATCCCGGAATAAGGATTGAACTTCTTTTCTTTGCGTGCTATAATATAAGATAGCGTTTTGGAGTTTCCGGGCGCAACCATTACCAGGAGGAGCAAAAGAAATGAGCACCACCGTTGAAAAAATTGCCAGCAATAAAGTGAAACTGTCCTTTGACATCGATAGTGCGAAGTTCGACGAGGCGATGAACAAGGCATACATCAAGGTTCGCGGCCAGGTCAATATCCCGGGCTTCCGCAAGGGCAAGGCCCCGCGCAAGCTGATTGAGAACATGTACGGCGAGGGCGTCTTCTATGACGAGGCGTTCGAGCTTGTGTTTGACGAGGTCTATGGCCCGGCTGTCGACGAGAACAAGCTCGAGGTCGTTGACCGTCCGGAGATCGATATCCAGCAGATCGGCGCGGGCAAGAACCTCCAGTTCACCTGCGAGGTGTTTGTGAAGCCCGAGGTCACCCTGGGCGAGTACAAGGGCGTCGCGGTCAGGAAGGAGACCACCGAGGTCACCGATGCGCAGGTCGATGCCAAAGTCGAGGAAGAGCGCAGCAAGCAGGCTACCGAGGTGGCTGTGGAGGATCGCGCCGTCGCCGAAGGCGATACCGTGAACCTTGACTATGCCGGCACCGTCGACGGCGTCGCGTTTGCGGGCGGCACCGCCGAGGGGCAGACCCTCAAGATCGGCTCCCACACCTTCATCCCCGGCTTTGAGGAGCAGATGGTCGGCATGGCCATCGGTGAGGAGAAGGATCTTGACGTCACCTTCCCGGAGCAGTATCAGGCCGAGGAGCTGGCGGGCAAGAAGGCTGTCTTCCACGTGAAGGTCAATTCCATCACGGAGACCCAGCTGCCGGAGCTTGACGACGATTTCGCCAAGGACATCAGCGAGTTTGACACCCTCGATGAATACAAGGCCGACATTCGCGCCAAACTGGAAGCTCAGGCGGCCGAGCGCGACAACAACACTTTCACCAACGCGGTGATCGAGAAGGTCATGGAGAACGCGACCGTCGAGATCCCCGAGGCGATGATCGAGCGCCAGATCGATTCTATGATGCGCGACTTTGAGTATCGCCTCGCGGGCCAGGGCCTCAAGCTGGCGGACTTCATGAAGTACACCGGCCAGGACGAGAAGGCTTTCCGCGCTAACTACCGCGACCAGGCACACAAGAGCGTCAAGGCGCATCTGGTGCTGGAGGCCGTGGAGAAGGCCGAGGGTATCGACGCGACCGAGGAGCAGGTGGATGCGCAGATCGCGCAGTTCGCCCCGCAGACCGGCAAATCCGTCGAGGAGCTGAAGGCGACCTTCAGCGAGGCTGACCGCGAGTACTTCAAGGCCGACGCGATCCGCGACAACGCGATCAAGTTCCTGTGCGATCACGCGCAGGCCGAGGCCTGATCACGGCGTGACGGCTCACGCCTGACAAGGAGGCGTTCCCATGCCCAACAGCAATTACTACTTTGAACCCAGCGTCATCGAGAAGACGCCCTACGGCGAGCGCTCGTATGACGTATACTCCCGCCTGCTCAAGGATCGCGTCGTGTTTCTGCGCGGCGAGGTCAATGAGGCGCTGGCCAACAGCATCGTGGCGCAGCTTCTGTTCCTGGAGATGGAGGACCCGGACGCGGAAATCTCCATGTACATCAACAGCCCCGGCGGCAGCGTGACGGACGGCATGGCGATCTTTGACACCATGCGCTACGTGAAGCCCAAGATCCGCACGGTCTGCCTGGGCATGGCCGCGTCGATGGGCGCGTTCCTGCTGATGGCGGGTGAGCCCGGCATGCGTCTGGCCCTGCCCAACAGCGAGGTCATGATCCACCAGCCAAGCGGCGGCGCGAGCGGCCAGGCGACCGATGTGCAGCTGCACGCTCAGTGGCTGCTGCGCACCAAGAGCAAGATGAATAAGCTGATGAGCGAGATGACGAAGCAGCCGCTTGAGCGCATCGAAAAGGATGTGGAGCGCGATTACTTCATGACCGCCGAAGAGGCGCTCGCTTACGGCATCATCGATGAAATCTATCAGCCGCGCAAAAAATAATCCGTTTTCCCGGGACGCGTTCGCCGCAGGGCGGGCGCGCCTCATCCGAATCATGAGAATCTGAGGTGCGAAATGCCAAGAGATAAGGACGATACCAGGCAGCCGCGCGTGGCGCGCTGCTCCTTCTGCGATAAAACGCAGGATCAGGTTCGCCGCATCATCGCGGGCAACGGCGTGTATATCTG
>JAUNJB010000037.1 GCA_030535375.1 Clostridia bacterium
TACGACTTGGGGAAGTATTTGCGCAGCGTTTCATTGTTTAGCGTCACCTTGTCCAGATCGCTCTTCTTTTCCTCGGACATGATGGCGCGCATCACGTCAAGGGACAAGCGTCCGTCCTGGCTGAATTTTTTGAGCCGCTGCGCCTGGGAAAGTGATGGCGTCGCCTGCTCGCTGTCCATGGCTTCAAGCAGCATGGTTTGTTCGTCTGCCTTGAGATAGGACAACTCCACAGCCGGGTTAAAGGCGATTTTCCGCTCGTCAACCATGTTAAGCAACTGAGGAATCAGCTCGGTGAGGCGGACGAAGCGTGAAATCTGATTACGACTTTGCCCCGTTTGCTCAGCTAGAATCTCTCTCGATTCTTTTCCGTCTAACTTCCGCCCAAGTTGGGCGGAAGTTAAATCACGACGTTCTCCTTGATGTCTCATGGCTTCCAACTTCATCTTATAGGCAAAAGCCCTCTCACTGGGGAGAAGGCTTTCTCGTTGGATATTTGAATCGACCATGATGATGGTCGCGGCATCGTCGTCAAGGTTACGAATGATGACCGGCATGGTTTCAAGCCCTACAAGCTCACATCCGCGCTTGCGCCTGTGTCCAGCGATCAGTTCATAGCCGCCATCCGCGCGGGGGCGGGCGATTGCCGGAACGAGTACGCCATGTTCCCGAATGCTTTCGGCAGTGTCAAGCATGCGTTCATCGTCCTGTACTTTAAACGGATGATTGGGAAAGGGGTGCAGCTCAGCGAGTGGAATTTCCTGTACCTTTTCCCTCTGGGCATCGAGACGGCTTTCCTCCGTTGAGAACAGGTCATCGAGCGGCCTCAAGCTGATGTTGCTTCTTTCTTTCAAGTGCCTTCATCTCCTTCGTCAATTCTCTGTATGCCTGCGCCACCTTGCCTTTGGGATCGTGGGCAAATATGGATTTCCCCTCCGCGCTGGTCTCTTCCGCGCGAACAGATCGAGGGATTTCTGTGGAAAAGACATTCAGCTTCTTGCCGCACGCCTGCGCGTATGTCTCCCTCACTAGCGTGCTGATCTCTCTTGCATAATTCGTCCTGTTGTCTACCATCGTCAAGATTACCCCATCGATGACGAGCTTTGGATTAATTTGACGGCGCACCTTGGCAATTGTGCCGAGCAATTGCTCCAATCCCTTTGCTGAAAGATACTGCGCCTGAACGGGGATCAAGACGCTATTCGCCGCTGCAAGCGCATTAACGGTGAGCATCCCCAGTGACGGCATGCAATCCAAAAGAATGAGATCGTACTTTCCTTCGAGCGGTTTTAACGTCCGTTTCAAAACCCTCTCACGGCTCATCGCATTGACCATAGACACTTCCACGCCGGAAAGCTCGATGTTTGCCGGAAGAACATCGACGCCCTCACTGTGATGGAGAATTGCTCTTGTCACATCATATGGCTCATCCATCATAACCGCCGTCATCGCGCTCGCCAACGAATCCTCAAGTCGATCCGGCTGCGGCCATCCGAGACTGATGGTCAGACTCCCCTGCGGATCACAATCCGCCAATAACACCTTCTTTCCTTCCTGCGCCATGCATATTCCCAAGTTGACACAGGAAGTCGTTTTCCCGACACCTCCTTTTTGGTTTGTCATTGCAACAATGCTTGTTTTCATAAAGCCCTCCTTGTAAACTAACAGGCGTTCACCTCGCGTAAACGCCTGCTTTTGGGATATGTGGTGTGATTTCCCTCCGATAAAACAAAAGGACAGCTCCGAAAAAACCCTTATTTTAAAGGTTTTTTCGAGTTGTCCCTATTATCACTCAGCCACATGCCCTGCACAATACCGCCCGTCTTTTCAAGCAGGCGCTCGTCCGTCACCCGCAGAATCATGCCCTTCTGGCTCGGCTCCTCCTGCGCAAAGCAGCGCACGATTTCCACGCCGTACTCCTTGGGTCCCTCCCCATCCACGGTCGCGATGATGCTCGCCGCGCCAGTATGCACCGCGCTGCGTGAGCCCACGGGAAGCCCCTGCGGATAGAGCAGCCCGTCCGGCGTCACATCCATCTGGCCGTAGATGCCGTAGACGCTGTTGCGCACCAAAGTGCCGATCTGTTCATTCTCCTTGAGAAAGCTGCCCTTGAGTTCGCCGGCCTTTCCACTCTGCCCGCGCGTCACGCCGACCACCTGTGCCCGCATGATCGCGCCGTCCTGCGCGACCAGCATGCCGCCCGTATCCGCGTCTACGATGGCATGCCCCAGCGCTCCATACGCCTGCGTCTTTGGATCAATGTAGGACAGCGTACCCACGCCCGCCGTGCTGTCCCGCACCCAGACGCCCAGCCTGCGCCGTCCGTCCGTCGCATCCACCGGCACGGATGCCTCCACAGAGATCTCCTTGCCGCCGCGCAAAACGCCCAGCTCCACCACATCGGCCTGCGCCGCGCTCACCTGCTCGGCAAGCCCCTGGGCGCTTGCCACCTGTTCGCCCTGCACAGTGAGAATCACGTCGCCCACGCGCAGCGCGCTCTTGGCATCCGTGCGGCTTGTGTTCGCGACGACAAGAACGCCCTGTGTTTTGAGCGCCACGCCGACGGCTTGTCCGCCGGGGATGAGCGTGCGCTCCTCGGCGACGCTCACCTTTGTCTCGTGCACGGGAATCATCCCCAGCAGCGAAAAGGTCACGCTGGCCTCCCCCGTGCTCTCGGCGCTGAGCGCCACATCGCCAAGCCGCTCGTCGCCAGAGGCGATCACCTGCACGGCGCCGTCGCTCGCCTGCGCCCGCATCGGCAGCCCGGTCTGAACCACGTGCGTCTGTCCCGAGGAAAGGTAGAGCGCATCCGGCAGTTGTACCGCCGCGCGCACCCAGGGCGAGTAATTGCCGGCCAACGCCGCCACGGCAAGCGCAATGCCCAAATTGCGCCGCGAACTCTCTTTCATGCTCATGCCTCCGATATCAATCGACTTCCCTACAAGCATGAGCGCTCGCGGCGCTTGTTATCCCTTCATTCCTCCGGCTTTTTCTGGGTATCCAGCAATTGCTGGAGCTCCTCCATGAAGGATTGCACATCCTTAAACTGCCGATAGACCGATGCGAAACGGATATAAGCGACCTCGTCAAGCGTTTTGAGGCCATCCATGATCATCAGGCCGATGTGTTCGCTGGTCACTTCCTGCTCCGGCTGCTGGCAGACGCTCGTCTCCACCTGGCGCACGAGCTTTTCGATTTCATCTAGCGGCACAGGGCGCTTCTCGCACGCCTTGACGATGCCGCTGCGCACCTTGCCCGCATCGAACAGCTCCCTGCGCTTATCCTTTTTGACGACAAATACCGGCAGCATTTCGATCTTTTCATAGGTCGTAAACCGGCGCTGGCACCCCTCGCACTCACGGCGGCGGCGGATAGCACCGTCCTCCGTCGGGCGGGAATCCACCACGCGGCTCTCCGTACAATTACAGTATATGCACTTCATGACCGTAATTCTCCCTCTTTCAGCAAAACTCTTTGTTTTTTTCGTTCATCTTATTATACCCTTTTGTGTGGCATCCGTAAACCTTCATTTTTTTCGTTTTTTCAGCAGCAGCCGCCCGGAGAAATCAGGATCACGTCGTCGCCAATGCACGCGATCTGCTGCCAGGCGATGGTCATCTGGTTTTTATCCCCATGGAAAAAGCAGGAAAGCCCGGAGCTCCCCGGCACAATCAGTGCGCGTATCCGCCCGTCGCCCGGCTCAAACTCCAGATCCGATACCCGGCCGATCAGCCTTCCGTCACCGATGCAGATGATGTCCTTCTTTTTCAGCTCTGAAAACGTCATCCGTCTTCCCCTCCTCGAAACATCCGTCGGACCCACAGCCGCCTCAGCGTGGAAAATTCACCCTTTTTACCCCCTCCTATATGCACAAAACGCGCAATTATGCCACCCCGGCGCGAGAATATTTTCCCTTCGCCTCCGTCATAATGCGGATATCTTCACTTGGGGAGGCAAAACAAAATGGCTATCGGTAAGGTTGAAATTTGCGGCGTGGACACCTCCACGCTTCCTGTCATCACCAATGAGCGCATGCGCGAGCTTTTCCCCCTCGTCCACGGCGGCGACCTGCAGGCCCGCGAGGAATTCATCCGCGGCAACCTGCGTCTGGTGCTCAGCGTGCTCCAGCGCTTCCACCATCGCACGGAGAATGTGGATGATCTGTTCCAGGTGGGCTGCATCGGATTGATCAAGGCGCTGGACAACTTCGACGTCACGCAGAACGTCCGCTTTTCCACCTATGCCGTACCGATGATCATCGGCGAAATCCGCCGCTACCTGCGGGACAACAATGCCATCCGCGTCAGCCGGTCCCTGCGGGATATCGCGTATAAAGCCCTGCAAATGCGCGACCGGCTGCAAACCGAGCTGGGCCGCGAACCCACTGTCGCGGAGATCGCCAAAAAGATGGAGCTTGACGAAGAAGACGTCACCCTGGCGCTGGAGGCCATCCAGGACCCCGTCAGCCTGTGCGAGCCGATCGGCGGGGACAATGCCGACGCGCTGACCATCGGCGATCAGGTGCGCGACGAAAGCGTCAGCGCCGACGGCTGGCTGCAGAACATCGCCATCCGGGAGGCCATGCAGCGGCTGAGCGATCGCGAGCAAAAGATTCTGAATCTGCGTTTCTTCCAGGGCCGCACACAGATGGAGGTCGCGGGTGAAATCGGCATCAGCCAGGCGCAGGTTTCCAGGCTCGAAAAGGCCGCGCTCACGCACATGCGCAAGCTGATCTGACGCCCTACTCCCTTTGGGCGTGCACCCCGGCAATGGCCTGAGCGATGATCGGACAGGCGGCAAGCGCCTCATCGATCGTATTCTTGTTGTTGCCGACCTCGATGAGCAGCGCGCCGGTAGAAACATGCTGGTTAAAACGCCCGGTTTTGATCTTCACATCGCGGGAGATGCCGGGCACCAGCACGTTCATCTGGTCGGTAATTGCCTGGGCGAGCGCAAGATTCTGGGGCCAGTCCGGCCGCTCGTCGAAGCCCGAGCCCGTCGCGCCCGTGCCCTTGCCCACCAGCATCATCACATAAGCGATCTGCCGGCCATCGACCGTCACGCCGTTTGCCCCATTCCATAGCCCGCTGTAGGCGTCCCGGTGGATATCGAGAATATAATCGTACGTCTCGCCCGCGTCAAGCCGCTCGTCAATCATCTCCAGGGATCGGACATATGCCTGGGAGAGATTCGGCGGCTCAAACGCGGTCTTGTCGTGCACCACGTAAAAACCACATGCGGTCAATTCCCGCGCAATCTCCTCTCCGATCCGTATCATATTATATTGTTCATCCTTCGTGCGCCACGTCTCCGTCGGCGTATATCGCGTGTCGTCCGTCATCTCATAAGCTTCCCAGGTGTGCGTGTGGTAGATCAGCACGCGAGGCTGGTCAATCGCCGGCCGCGAAGCCGCCAGCGCATCCACGTCGGAGGAGATGACCTCAATCGTCAGCGGCTGCCTTCGCACCTGCGCCTGCCGGAGCGCGCTGGCGCCCGCCCATGTAAAAACGGCCAGCGCCAACAGCACTGCCGCTCCTTTCACCGCCCCGTGACCGCGCATTTCGTTCCCTCCCGCCGCCTTTTTCCTTAACAGTGTATGTTTCGGCGCGCGGCGGTATGCGGGAGACGCTTGCCCCTCTTCCCGCGATTCAATCCGGCAAAAGCGGCCAGGGGCCGCTCCCACTTCCGAAACACTTCACACTCCGAAGTATTTTTGTGCCCGCTGCCCGGTTTTTCGCACAATTTCCATATGTCAAAAAGCGCGCCGTGCGCGCTCCCACTTCCGAAGCTCTTCACACTCCAAAGTATTTCTGTGCCCGCTGTCCGTTTTTTCGCGCAATTTCCTATAAGTCAAAAAAGTGCGCCGTGCGCGCTCCCACTTCCGAAACACTTCACACTCCAAAGTATTTCTGTGCTCGCTGCCCGGTTTTTCGCACAATTTCCTATAAGTCCAAAAAGCGCGCCGTGCGCGCTCCCACTTCCGAAGCTCTTCACACTCCAAAGTATTTCTGTGCCCGCTGTCCGTTTTTTCGCGCAATTTCCTATAAAGCATAAAGAAAGAACCGCTTTCGCGGCTCCTTCTTTTTTGTCCTTTGTGCCGGTCTAGTTACCTGCTGCAGCCGCACCCGCAGGTGCTGCCATTGCAGCCCAGGCCAGTGGTGCTGCTGTACGTGCCGCAGCTGCAGCTGACATTGCGCGCACGAAGCGAATCCTCGTCGCACAGGGCCTGCGGGAACAGCGGCAGGGAGAAGAATTCGTCGCACACGGAGTCCGCAAACTCCTCGCACGGAGGCACCTCGCAGAAGCCGTAGCTCGGCACGAGAATCTCGACCTTCGCCAGAACCTTGAGCACGACAGTCACGCAGATTTCCAGCTCGAAGACATTGTTTCCGACATATGTACCGGATACGCAAATGGCCGAAACCATCGCCTCGATGGTGTAAGGCACGATGGACTCATCCGGGATGGAGAGCAGGACGTCCTTGTCAACGGTGACAACGCCGCGTCCGATATACTCCCGGCATGTCGCATCGGTAAAGAGGATGTCGATCGGCACATCGATCTGGCCGCGCACGCGGGCAAAGCACGGTCTGTCGCACAGGCGTTCGACGGACAGGTTGCGGATGGTGCCTTCGGTCGTGGTGGAACGGCAGCTTTCAAAGGTGATGGGCATGTTGGGCTGCGTATTCGTGCTCTCGGCGAGCTGATCGTTGGTCACACCGCAGCCGCATCCGGGCACCAAGCCGTAGCTGACGAGGGTAACCCTCTGCTCCTCGAGCTGTTCCTGCTGCAAGCAGCTGTCGTAAACGCGCTGCACCTGGATACAGACCTTTTCATTCAGGCCGCTCAGTACTTCGTTGCCAGACACGTTGCACGGACAGCGCGTCGAGTTAGCGTTCTTATAAGAGTAAAAGCTCATGGCGCACGCCTCCTTGGGCAGGTCTTTTTATGAGGGGATTCCTCACGATTTCAAGATATGCCAAATAAAAGGGTGCGTGCAGCTTTTTCACATGCTATCCCTGACGCTTCTTTGCCCTCTCCTCTTTTCTCTCAGTCCTGCGGGCCTGCCGCTGCGCGCGGCGCTCGCGCGCATTTTCCTCCTGCTCACGCTTGAGTATGGCCAGCGACACGCTGTGCCTGGCGGACACCGCACCCGGGTTAGCGCGCAGCACGCGCTCCGCATGGCCGAGCCGCTCCTGACGGGCAGCGCGCAGCGCCTCGCTCTGACGGTCGTATTTCTCCTTCGCCGCTGCGATCTCCTCACGCAGGCCGGCCGTATCCGGCAGGAAGGCAGCCACCTCCGAAAGAATCCGCTCGAAGCCGGCAAAGCGCTCCCTCGCGCCCTCCTCGAGGCTGATGCGCTTATCCGTCATCATCTGCTTGACGCGGTCACGCGCAGACGTAATGCGCTCCACCCCGGCGGCAAGCTCCTCCTGCTTGGCATCCACGCGCCCGGCGAACGCGCGCACCATGTCGCCCACGCGATCGCTGATGCTGTCCAGGCCGCCGTGGAGCGATTCCAGCTCCCTGGCATAGCGCTCCATGGACTCCAGCAGCGCGCGCAGATCGAGGGCACGGCGCACGGCCGCCACCGTATCGATCACCGCAAACGCGGACAGTGTGCCCGACAATGCGAGCGCGGCCTGTGAGGGCACAAGCGCGACATAGGGCTGAAAAAGCGGGTGAACTCCGCAGACAATCGCCGCGGAAAACACCGCCCACGTCACCGCAGAGAGCAGGCAGATATGCCCGTTCAGATTGAGCGGCTGATTGGAATAATCCCAATAGCGCACATGAAAAAGCGCCTCCATCAACGCGCCCGTCACATACTCGAGCAGCGACGCCGCCACGGTGCCGATCACGGCCACCGCAAGCACATTTTCCTTGAACGGCACGCAGGTCAGCAGGATGCTCAGCGCGCCGAATCCATAAATAGGAAGAATCGGGCCGGACAGAAAGCCGCGGTTGACAAACCGGCGCTCCTTCACCAGATACAGCGCGACCTCCCAGCACCAGCCGGCAAAGCTGTACAGGAAAAAGACCATCACCCATTGGCCAACGCTGTATTCCGCGAGCAGCGCCGCCTTGACCGTCTCCATCATCGCGTTTTCTCCTCCTCACACCACCGTGAAACTTCCAAAGATTATACAAGAACGACCATATGCTGTCAATCGTTTTTCTTTCCGGGTCAGATTCGCGCCATCTGCTTCCACTTTCCCTGCCTGAACCGCCAGACGTAGATGACGGCGCGGAACAGCCAGTCCATCAGCATCGCGAACCACACGCCCAGCGCGCCGTATCCCATCTTCACACCGACGACGTAGCTGAGCATGATGCGGAAGCACACCATCGAGGCAATCGACGTCACCATGGTGAACTTCACATCATTGGTCGCGCGCAGCGCGTTGGGCAGCGAGAGCGCCAGCGGCCAGAGGATCATCGCGAAGCCGTCATGGATGAAGATCAGCTGGGTCGCCAGCCTGCGCGACGGCTCGGAGAGCGTATAGAGATTGAGAATCAGCGGCAGCGCGAGCAGCAGCGCCGCGTTGACCGCGATCATCATCACATACTCGATCTTCAGCAGCTTTCGCGTGTAATATCTGACCTGCTCGTTGTCATGTGCGCCCACACAGCGGCCGACGACGGTGAGAATCGCCAGATTCATCGCCGCGCCCGCCAGAACGCCGACGCCGTCCAGATTGTTGGCGACGGCATTCGCGGCGATCTGCACGGTACCAAAGGTCGAGATCATGCTGACCACGACAATGCGTCCCAATTCAAAGATGCCGTTCTCGATGCCGCTGGGGATACCGATGTACAGGATCTGGCCGATCAGCGCGCCCTGCGGGCGGACCATCTCGGCCGGACGCACAAAGAGCTGGCGGCGCTTGTCGCAGGCGAGCGCGGACATCACGGACGCTGCCATCATGCGGGAGAGCAGCGTGGAGATCGCCGCGCCCGCAACACCCATGCCAAAGCCGAAGATCAGAATAGCATTGCCCGCCAGATTCATGATATTCATGCCAAGGGAGACCTTGGTCGGCGTGCGTGAATCGTTCATCGCTCGAAAGAGCGCCGCGCTGGAGTTGAACAGCGCCAGAAACGGAAAGCTCAGCGCGGAGATCGTCAGATACGTCAGCGCCGCCTGCATCACATCCGTCTCGATTTGTCCAAAGAGCAGCGCGAGCAAGGGCTTGCGGAGCACAAGCGTCAGCGCCGTGATCAAAGCAGCCGTGAGCACCGTCACCAGCATCAGCTGGCTGGATGCCTCACAGGCCCGGTCCCGCTCCCTGTGTCCCAGATACTGGGAAGCGATGACCGCGCCGCCTGTGGCGATGGCGGCAAACACCGCGTTGATCAGCATGTTGATCATATCCACCAGCGATACGCCGGAAATTGCTGCCTCGCCGACGGATGAGATCATCATCGTATCGGCCATGCCGACCGTGCGCACGAGCACCTGGTCGATCACCAGCGGGATGATCAGCCGCTTCAAATCCTGATTTGAAAACAAACGCGAATTTTCCTGTTCTCTATCCATGATGCCCGCCTCCGCAATTTCAAACGCATCTTCAGCAAAAAAGGCGCTGCCCGTTTTCTCGGACAGCCGCCTTTATTATATGCCCGCGCGCAGCACAGCGCAAGCCGGGTTTTACACAGATTTTATATGCTTTTATTGAACACTTGTCAGAAACTCGATCTTCTGGCCGAACACATAGCACGTCACCTGGAGAGCGCGCTGCGCCGCCCCCTCGGGCAGCGTGGTGAGAACCGTTGCGGAGATATCCCCGCGCGCGCCGGCGCCCAGCACATACGCGCCGGAGTCGCCGAGCTGCAGCACATCGGCGCCCTCCTCCGTCTGCACGGGCTGAACGGTCAGCGCAACCCACTCCGCCGGAAAAAATCCGCGGTTGACGAGGCGGACGGTATACGTCTCAAACGCGCAATCCTGCGCGCTCAGACCGGCCGCTTCCCCGTAGAGCCTGCCGGTAAACGAATTTTCCTCCAGCTGGGCCATCACGCTGTCAAACACCTCCTGCGCATCCTCGGCGGGCGTTCTGATCAGCGCCGTCTGCTCCACCTGCGGCGTCAGCGTATTGATCCCGTAGAGCACCGCCCCGGCCCCGGCCACAGTCGCCAGCAGCACGATGATGGCGAGCACCTTCATCACCTTGTTCACGTTATTCCCCCTGTTGTTCTTCCAGAATGGCGCTCATCTGATCGATCATCTCCGAATCCTTCATGCGGAACTTGAACACCACGCGCCGCGAAGCCTCCATATCTACCGTCACGCCGTCGTCCATATATACGGGATCCGCATAAGAGCGGCCATTGGCGGTGAGGATGCTCTGCAAAACGAGCTTCTCGCTCTCGGTGAGCCCGGTCATCTCCGAGCCCAGGCAATAGGTTGCCACGGCAAGCGCGCGCTCCTGGGAGAGCGCAAGGTTGCTCAGGTACGAGCCGGATGTGTCCGTATGTCCCTCGATGATGATCTCGCCGACGTATCCTTCGTATTCCTCGCTCATCAGTGTGCGGATATAGACCGGAATAAATGCATTGAGCAGCGTTTTACCGCTCTGCTTGAGCTCATTTTTTCCCGTGTCAAACAGCACGGCGCCAGTGAATGCGATGGCGCCCGTCTTTTTATCCACCACGGCGTCAAGCCCGGCGCCGCGCAGCTCATCGCGCAAATCCTCGATGATCTGGGAGCGCAGACCGATCAGCTTATCGATCTGCGTCTGCTGCGCCGCAAGCAGCGCCGCCTGCTCCTCAATCTTGCTCTGCTGCAGGGACAAGCTCTGCTGCGCCGCCGTCAGCGCGGTGCGGTTCTCCTCAAGCTCCTCCTGCTGCTGCTGGAGCATCAGCGTGGTCGCCGCCAGCAGCTCCTCCTTGTCCTTGAGCTGAGCCTCCTGATCGATGAGCAGGCTCTGCTGGGTGGAGAGCTGCGCCTCCTTCGTCTCCAGCTCGATGGTCTTCTTCTGCTGCAGGTCCACGATCTGATACACAGCCATGAACAGGATCAGCGCAAAGGTGAAGAGCATGCCGGCCATCATATCGGAATAGGAAATCCAATAGCTGCCGTTTTCACCGCCGCGCCGCAATCTCTTTCCCGGGCGCATGGATTACTCCTTTCCCTTGCGGGGCGCGGCATCCGCCGCCCCGCTCAGCCGCTCCATCGACTTTTGCAGCCGCACGAGCGCCGTCACAAACTGATCCACCTGCTCCGCATAGCGCTCACGGCTCTGGCTGAGCAGCTGCGGCATGATCTGCGTCGTATCGCGCATGGCGTCCAGCGTCTCATTGAGCTGGTGAATCGAGGAGGTGATGCTCTCATCAAACAGCGCCGTCGTGCGCGCGAGGTTTTCCTGCGTCTGCCGGGTGAACTGCTCATAGCTGCCCGTGAGCGCCTGCGCGCCCTCATGCAGCTGCTCGACAACCCGATCCATCTCCTTGGCGGTGATGCGCGTCTGCTCCTGCGCGCTGGTGAGGAAGCGATCCGTCCACGCGGTATACTGCTGCGAATTCGCCGTCAGCGCCGCCTGATACTCCTGCAGCTTGGCCAGATAAAGCGCCTGCTGACCGCTGGTCTTGTTCATCGCCTCCAGCAGACCGATGGTCTTTTGATTGGTGTCGTCCACCTGCGCGCGGGAGGCGTCCATATCCGCCACATACGCCTTGAAATGCTCCAGCACGCCCTGGGAGAGCTGATGCATGTTGACCACGTCCTGCGTCATCTGGGAGATGGCCTGTATGGCCGCGCGCATCTCCTGCTGGGCCTTCTGCTGCTCCACGCCGGTTTCGGCGAGAACCTGGCGCAGATGATCGAACTCGTTGCCAAGCGCCACATTCATCCGCTGCACGAAGACCTGCGCAATGCGGTCGACACCCTCCACCTGGGCCTGCGTCGCGGCGAGGATGAAATTATCCATCGAGCGCTGCACGGGCAGCATCGCGCGCATGATGCTCTGCTCCATCTGAACGGCCATCTTCTGACTCATGTCCTCCACGGCCTGACGGATATACGCCGTCTGCTCCTGCTGCAGGGTGAGCATGGCCGTCTCCTCGGAGACGGGCTTGGGCATCGCGTAAAGGCTGAATACCTCGCAGAAGCGGTCGATCGCCTTTTGGCACTTGGTGGTGTAGTGGTTGTTGAGCAGGTTGAAGGTCAGCGAGGCGACCACGCCCGCGATGGACGTCAGAAAGGCCGTGCTCATGCCGCCGATCAGCTTTTCCATCGCGGAGAGCAGCGCCGTCGTGTCCGCGGCGGAGAGCGTGAGGCCGGACAGGCCCATCACCAGGCCCATGAACGTGCCCAGAATGCCCAGCGAGGTCAGGATGCCCGGGGTGATTTCCGCCAGGCGCGTGCCGCCCGCGGCATAGATGACGGTATCCTCATTGATATACTGCGTGACATCGCAGGATTCGCCGTGCGCATCGCGCAGCTCCGCGTTTTGCAGAAAGTCCGTCCACGTGCCCTGAAGCTTGTCGCCCAGGAAATGCAGATCATTCCAGGACTTCTTCTCCTTATTCTGCTTGTTTTCGGAAATGATGGTGCGCGCGGCGCGCCGGAGCTTCGCGCTCATGCGCGTCAACGGCACAATACAGCGCGCCATGGCCGTCAAAAGCACCAGCACGATGGCCAGATAGACCAGCGCGTCCAGCGAAAAAATGCTCTTCAGCAGCGTAAGTACTTCCATCGACATGATCCTCCCCACAGGTCTTGCGCAGGTTTTCATCTTCTGATATTGTAACCGATTTATCCCGATCTGTAAAGCGACGGGAAAACTTCTCCTGTTTTTTCGGCGTATTTCGACACATCAGCGATTTCCCCTAATCTGCCGTGGATTTTTATAACATTTGCCGAAATGCAGAAAACATTGTGAAAACATCAGGATTTCCCCTTGCGAAATCATAATAAAACATGTAAAATATCCTCGTTTTGATCCGGCTGTTTTCGCGCCGCCGCGCAACACCATCCGGAAATATGCATTTCAGGAGTACCGCATATGACAAAGAAACGTACGATCGATCCCAACATGATTGATAGTGTAGCCCAGAACATGTTCCACGTGCTTCCGCTGATCAAAAAGCGCCTGCTTCACATGGATCTGGTGCAGAAAGAGCACGGGACGCCGTTGTCCCACGTGCAGGTGCTGGCCATGCTCCAGGACGCGGGCACGATGTCCGTGTCCGAAATCTCCCGCCGTCTTGGAATCGCCAAGCCCAACATCACCCCGCTGGTTGACCGCCTCTATGCGGCCGGCTATGTGGATCGCCAGCACGACGAAAACGACCGCCGTGTGGTCAATATTGTGCTGCTGCCCGCCGGCGAGGAGAAGCTCGCCGCCATCCGCGCCACCATCGCCCGCCAGATCCAGGTGCAGTCGGAAGACCTCTCCGTCTCCGAATTCCGCGAGCTCAATGACGCGCTTGCCAGCGTGGTGCGCATCCTCTCTTCGCTGTAAACCTCGGTCCGCCTGCCCGCAGGCGGATTTTTTCCGGGCCGTCCTCTTCCGGCGGCTCGTTTTTATTTTCCAAATATATGACGGATGTTCGCGCGCTTTTCTTCCCGAAACTTCCATAAAATTCCGCGCGCTTCTCCATCCTATGCGTTTTGCGGCCGCCCGGTTTGGCAGGCGCCCATCCCGCATCCGCAACGCCGGGACGAAAACAAAGGCTGCCTGCCCGCACTTCCCATCGCGGAAGCCCTCGGGCAAACAGCCTTTTATCTATTCTTCCGTTTCCGGCGCGTCCTGCTTTTCCTCCTCAGACGCATAGCAGACGCGCTCGATCAGATCGAGCAGCTCCTGCTTGCCGGTGCCGTCCTCCGCGGAGAACGGGATCACCTGCCAGGGCTGGACGGCCAGCGCGCGGCAGATCGGCGCGATATACTTGAGCCGCGCGCCCCGGCTGATCTTGTCCGCCTTGGTCGCCACAACGGTGAACGGGATGCCGGCCTGACGCAGGAAGAGATTCATCTCCCTGTCCTCCGCGGTCGGCTCATGGCGGATATCCACCAGATGAAACACGTGGCACAGATCCTCGGTGGTCGCAAAATAATCCTGCATCATCCTGCCCCAGGAGAGCTTCTCCGCCTTGCTGACCTTGGCAAAGCCATAGCCGGGCAGATCGATGAAGTTGATCTCCCCGTTGATCTGATAGGCGTTGATCAGCCGCGTCTTGCCGGGGGTGGAGCTGGTGCGCGCAAGCTTCGTTCTGTTGGTCAGCTTGTTGATCATCGAGGACTTGCCCACGTTGCTCTTGCCGGCAAAGGCCACCTCGGGACAACCCCTGGCGGCGTAGTCGCCGTAATCCTTCATGGAGGTGATAAAATCCGCGCGTTTAACGATCATGGTGAACTCCTTCTGTACATTGATCACGCGTGCAGGCCGGGCTGTGCCTCCGCGCCCGCCTTGGGCAGCACGTCGGAAAGCGCCGGATCTCCTATGGCCGGGCGCGGCTTCGGGTGCTCGCACAGCGCCGTCTCCAGCACGGTATGCACGTCCTCCGCGGGAATGATCCTGATCGCGCTCAGCACATTCTGGGGAACCTCCTCAAGATCCTTGAGATTCTCCTTGGGGATGAGCACCGTATCGATGCCCGCACGGTGTGCCGCCAGCAGCTTCTCCTTGAGACCGCCGATGGGCAGCACGCGGCCGCGCAGCGTGATTTCTCCGGTCATGGCGACATTCTGGCGCACGGCGATGCCCGTCAGCGCGGAAACCAGCGCCGTGGTCATCGTCACACCCGCGCTCGGCCCGTCCTTGGGCACCGCGCCCTCCGGCACGTGGATGTGGATGTCGAGCGTCTTGTAGAAATCCGGATCGATCCCCAGCTCCCTGGCATGAGCCCGCACGTAGGACTTGGCCGCCCGGGCGCTTTCCTTCATGACGTCACCGAGGGAGCCCGTCAGCTCAAGCGCGCCGGTGCCGGGCATGGTGGTCGTCTCGATTTGCAGCGTATCGCCGCCCACGACGGTATACGCCAGGCCGTTGACCACGCCGACCTCGGGCTTCTTGCCCGCCTTTTCATAGCGATAGCGCGGCGCGCCCAGGAACTCGGCGAGCTTGTCCTGCGTGACGGTGACGGTTTCAACGCCCTCGTCAATCATCTGCACGGCGCTCTTGCGCACAACCTTGCCGATCGTCCGCTGAAGTCTGCGCACGCCGGCCTCGCGGGTATAGCCCTGGACGAGGCTGCGCATCACCTTGTCGCTGATGCGCACGGCGCGCGGCTCGAGGCCGTGCTCCCTGATCTGGCCGGGCAGCAGATGACGCTTGGCGATATTCAGCTTCTCCTCCTCGGTGTAGCCGCTCACCTCGATCACCTCCATGCGGTCAAGCAGCGGCCGCGGAATGGTGTCGATCGAGTTCGCGGTGGTGATGAACATCACCCCGGAGAGATCGAACGGCGCTTCGAGGTAGTGATCGCGGAAATTGTCATTCTGCGCGCTGTCGAGCACCTCGAGCATCGCGCTGGCCGGATCGCCGCGCACGTCGGAGGCCATCTTGTCGATCTCGTCGAACAGGAACACGGGGTTCATCGTGCCTGCCTGCTTGATCGAGGAGATGATGCGGCCCGGAATCGCGCCGATGTAGGTGCGCCGGTGACCGCGGATTTCCGCCTCGTCGCGCACACCGCCCAGCGACATCTGAACGAACTTGCGCCCAAGCGCGCGGGCGATGCTCTTGGCGATGGACGTCTTGCCCACGCCCGGCGGGCCCACGAAGCAGAGCACGGGTCCCTTCATGTTGTTCTTGATCCGGCACACGGCCAGGTATTCCACCACGCGCTCCTTGACCTCTTCAAGGCCGTAGTGATCCTCGGCCAGCACGCGGCGCGCCCGCTTGAGATCGAGGTTGTCGGGCGTCTGCCTGCCCCACGGCAGGTCGAGCAGCCACTCGATATACGTGCGGCTGACGCCGATCTCCGGGCTGCCCGGCGCCATGCGGCTGAGCCTGTCAAGCTCACGCTGCGCCTTGTCCCGCGCCTCGTCGTTCATCGGGATTTTGGCCAGGCGCTCGCGCAGGTCCTCCACGTCGGTGGCGTCCTTATCGCCCAGCTCGGTCTGAATCGCCTTGATCTGCTCGCGCAGGAAATAATCCTTCTGATTCTGTTCAATCTGCTTGCGCACGCGCGCCTGCACCTTTTTTTCGACGCCGGCGAGTTCCGTCTCGCGCACAAGGATCGCGCAGACCGCCTCAAGCCGCGCCAGGTCGTCAAACTCCTCCAGCACCTGCTGGCGGTCGTCCACCTTGGTGAGCACGTTGGCGGCGATCACGTCGGACAGCTGGCCGGGGTCCTCGATCTCCATCACGGACTGCATGGTTTCCCCGGAGACCCGCCCGCTCATCTTGCAGTATTCCTCAAAGTAGGTGTGCGCGGTGCGCAGCAGGGCGTCCGTCTCAATGGAGACGGGCGTGCCCTGGGGGATCAGCTCGTCGAGCGCGCCCTCGAAGTACGGCTCCTCCTGCGTGACGGCGCGCAGGATGGCGCGGCTCTTGCCCTCCACCAGCAGGCGAATATTGTCGCCCGGCAGCTTGAGCACCTGCTTGATCACCGCGATGGTGCCCACATGGTAAATATCGTCAATCGACGGGTCATCCACGTCCATATCGCGCTGCGCCACCAGGAAAATCTTCTGATCGCCCAGCATGGCCTGCTCCAGCGCGGCCACAGATTTCTTGCGGCCCACATCGAAGTGCAATACCATGTGCGGAAAGACCAGCAGCCCGCGCAGCGGCAGCATCGGCAGGCTGACCGGCTCAGTGCGTTTCTTTTTCGGCTTGGCCAATGCTCGTTTTCCTCCTTTTTTCGGCCTGTTTTCGTAAGGGATCAGGCCGAGGTTTTCTTATTATACCTGAACTTCGCGCTTTTTGCAACAGATTGCCGCTGACCAAGTGTTCCCTGTCATAACCTGGCGGACAAGCGCGTCATGCCACGCGCCCGGCTTGACAATTATCCGCGCAAAAACTATACTATGCATCAGAAATCGACAATATGCGCCGCGCACAGCCGCCGTGCCGTCCGCCCGATCACAAGGAGGAAACCCGCCATGAACGACGCCCTGCTCCGCCCGGCCATGCGCCTGCGCAACTGCGCGCTGCGCCTGACGCATCCAGAGACCGTGCGCACCAATCGGGACACCGGGCTGATCCGGCTGATCGCCTGCGTGTGCATGCTGATCGACCATGCGGGCAAAATGCTCTTTCCGCAGTTGCCTGTCATGCGGCTCATCGGGCGGCTCGCGTTTCCGCTGTTTGCGTACGGCATCGCCGTGGGCGCCGTCTGCACGCGCGACCCGCTGCGCTATCTCTCGCGCGTGGTGCTGCTGGCGCTGGTCTCCCAGCCGCTTTACGCCCTGGGTCTCGCCCATGAAAACAGCGGCATGTACGCCGTCTCCTTCTTCAAGCAGCCGCTGCGCGCCGCCGCGGCCTTCTACCTCAGCAGCTGGCAGACGCCGAGCATCCTGCTCTCGCTCTCCCTGGGGCTGGCCATTCTGCTCTGCCTGCGCCATCGCCAATGGGTGCTCGCGCTGGGGCTGTACATCCTCTGTGAGCGCATCGCCTCGAGGCTTGATTACGGCATCGGCGGCATACGGCTGATGATCATGTTCTATCTGCTGTGCGAGCATCCGCTGCTCTCCCTCGCCGCGACGGTTGCCTACATGCTCGCGTGGAGCAAAGGCGTGGGCTATCCCATTCTCGGCATCGAATTCGGCATGCGCATCTACAGCCTGCCCGCGGTGCTGTTCGTCCATCTGCCGCTTCCCCGGCGCGTGCGGCTGCCGCGCTGGTTCATCTACGGGTTTTACCCCGCGCATCTGGCCGTGCTGGCCGTGCTCTGCCGGATTGTGTAAAGCCGGTTATGTCAGTCTTTTCCGTATGAAACGGGCCGCGCCTCCACATGCTATCCCCTAGCTTGACTCGGGAGGCGCATTATGCTCGTCGTGATTTCTTCCTCTTTATATGCGCGCGTGGGGGCCGTGCTCTCCGCGCTGATCGTCGTGTTCTCTGCCATCGGCCTGACAGTGCACAAGGATTTTTACGCGGGCATCCGCAGGCAGGACTACTACTGCTACTACACCAACCTGAGCAACCTGCTCGTGCTGGTCTATTTCGCCCTGGGCGCGCCGAGGCTGCACGCGGACGGCGCGCTGCGCTTCCTGATCCCGCACGTGGAATTCTCCGTGATGATGAGTATCATGCTCACTTTTGCCGTCTTTCACACGATGCTCTTTCCCGCCATCCGCCGCCAATTTCAGGACATGAAGCCCTCCCGGGAGTTCTCCATCATGCGCGTGGACAACTTTGTGGAGCACTACCTCGTGCCGTGGCTGGTGTTCATCTACTGGCTGCTCTGCTCGCCGGGCAAAGCCGCGCTGAGCGTGCGCGACGCCTTGCTGTGGACGGCGGCGCCCCTTCTCTATCTGGCGGTGATTTTTTTCCGCGCTCCCCTCTGCGGCAACATTGCCGGTACGGACAGCCCTTATCCCTATCCTTTTCTTGATGTGCGCCGCTGGGGTGCGCCTCGCGTCGGCCTCACCTGCACGCTGCTCTATGCCGTGTGCACGGCGGCCGGTCTTCTGGTCATCGCCGTGCTGCGGCTCGCGCTCGCCCGGCTGGGCGACGGACACGCGCTTTTGCTGATCTGACACGCACAAAAAACCCAATCATGACAAAGCAACCCGGAAAAACAACGGAGGAGCAAAACGCCATATGGAGATACGGGACGATTCGGATCGTTGGTTCACGGTTGAAGAAATCGACCGCGGCACCTTTGCGATCAGCGAATACAGGCATTGGGAGGAGACGCACTGCTATCTGCTATGCGGAGAGAGAATGGCCGTCATCATCGACACGGGCCTGGGCGTTTCCAATATCAGACGGGTGGCGGACAGCCTGACAAAGCTGCCCATCATGGCGGTAACCACCCATGTTCACTGGGATCACATCGGTGGACACAGGTATTTTGACCGCATAGCGGTACATGAGGCGGAAAAAGAATGGCTGTCATCTGGGTTTCCGCTGCCGCTGCAAGCGGTCAGGCATCATCTGGCCAAGGAGCCCTGCAGTTTTCCGCCGGATTTTCGCATAGACGATTACAGGGTTTTTCAGGGAATGCCGCAGGTCATTTTGCGCGACGGAGACCGCATCGATCTGGGTGGGCGGGAGCTTCTGGTCATTCACACGCCGGGGCACTCCCCCGGGCACTGCTGTTATTATGAAGAAAAGAGAGCGTATCTGTATTCGGGGGACCTGATCTATCGCGGCTGCCTTGACGCGTTTTATCCCACCACCGATCCACGGTTGTTCTACCAATCCGTGAAACGGCTACAATCCTACAGCATCAGCAGGGTTTTGCCCGGGCACCATCAGCTCAGCATTCCCGTCTCATTGATCTATGAGATTGAAGCCAGCTTTGAACAGCTCGAAAAAGCCGGAAAACTGGAGCAGGGAAACGGAATATTCGATTTTACAGGTTTTCAAATCCATATATGACCACGGGAGAGCCGGATTCAAGGCCGCTCTGCGCAGCAGCAAACACCCGCGAAAGCCTGCCGGTTTCGGATTGGCCGTGCGCGCTTCGGGTGAACATATGCGCCGCGGTATTTCTGAGCGCCGTCTTCCCCTCCTTCGTGCGCGGCGCGTCCGCGCAGACCCCGGTCGAAGCAGGTGACGCATTCCCCGCCATGCGCGTCCCGGTCGCCACGGAAGCATGCCCGTGGGGCGCGTTTGCCCTCCCCGCGGACGAATCCCGCGCCGCCGTCCGCGGCATCGCCGTAAGCACTCCGCCGCGCGCAAGACGGGGGGTTCCTTCCGCCTTGCAATCAATCCGTGCAAAAAATCGCAAAAATTGTAAAAAAACGGATTGACAAACCCTCTGATCTCGGATATAATAACCCTCGTCAAAAGTTCCGGTCATTCGGGACCACATATTGGGGAATTGTGTAACGGCAGCACCTACGACTCTGACTCGTATTGTCTAGGTTCGAATCCTAGTTCCCCAGCCATATGCCTCCATGGTCAAGCGGTCAAGACGTTGCCCTCTCAAGGCAAAATCATGGGTTCGATTCCCATTGGAGGTGCCATCAGCCACAGGTTCGCCTGTGGTTTTTTTCTTTGCAGAAAAATGAAAATCCATGGCACCGTTCTGTACAAGAAAAGGCAGGAATGCTATAATATCCATGTCAATTCTGTCACCAGGGAACAGGGAGGTTTTTATAATGGACAAGGAAATCAATCGCCGCACATTCCTCAAGGGGATCACGGGCAGCGCCGTCGGCCTGGCTGCTATGGGCATGATGGGCGGCGTTGCCGCCGCAGAAGAACAGGAGAAGGCCGAGCCCGCCGTCGAGGGGAAAAAGCAGTTCTCCGGCGTGCACAATATCCGCAAGGTCACGGACGACCTCGTCTACCTCGGCGTGAGCGACAGGAGAATCGAGCTGTTTGAAAATGTCTACCCCATCGCGCGCGGCATTTCCTACAACTCCTATCTGCTGCTGGACGAGAAAACCGTCCTGTTTGACACAGTCGACCGCTCCGTCACCGGCCAGTTCTTTGAGAATCTGGAATACGCGCTTGACGGCCGCAAGCTGGATTATCTGATCGTCAACCACATGGAGCCGGATCACAGCTCCGCCATCGCGCAGGTCGTCCACCGCTATCCCGAGGTCAAGCTCCTGTGCACCGAGCTCGCCGTATCCATGATCGCCCAATTCCACGAGATCGATATCGCAAAGCACGGTTACACGGTGACCGAAGGCATGGAGCTGTCCACCGGCCGTCACAGGCTTATCTTCACCATGGCGCCGATGGTGCACTGGCCGGAGGTCATGATGACCTACGACGCGACGGACAAGATCCTTTTCAGCGCGGATGCGTTCGGCACGTTCGGCGCGCCGGGCGGCAATCTCTTTGCCGACGAGGTCAATTTTGAAACCGAGTGGCTTGCCGATGCCCGCCGCTATTACACCAATATCGTGGGCAAATACGGCCCGCAGGTACAGGATGTGCTGGCCAAGGCTGCCGCGCTCGATATCTCCATGATCTGCCCTCTGCACGGCCCCATCTGGCGCGAGAACATCGGCTGGTTCATCGACAAGTATGACAAGTGGAGCTCCTACACGCCTGAGGAGGACGCGGTGCTCGTCGTCTACGGCTCCGTATACGGCGGCACGGAAAACGCGGCGGGCGTACTCGCATCGAAGCTTTCCGAGGGCGGCGCGCGCAACGTGACCGTGCTCGACGTCTCCAAAACCCACGTGAGCGAGCTGATCGCCGAAAGCTTCCGGTGCAGCCATATCGTGCTGGCAAGCATGACCTACAATATGGGTATTTTCACGCCGATGAAAAACTTCCTGCTCGATCTTCAGGCACATAATCTGCAAAACCGCAGCTATGCCCTGGTGGAAAACGGCAGCTGGTCCCCCGCGTCCGGCCGTCTCATGCAGGAAATTCTCGACCAGATGCCGGGCATGAAGCAGATCGGCAGCACGGTCACCGTCCGTTCCACAACCAACGAGGAGAGCTACGCCTCTCTCTGCGCGCTGGCTGAGGAGATCATCGCCTCGCTTCACGGCACGCTGTCCGACGCGCCGCTGACCCAGGCGCCCGCCGCTGCCAAGTGGCGCTGCACCGTCTGCGGCTACGTGTACGAGGGCGATTCCCTGCCCGCGGACTACACCTGTCCGCTCTGCGGCGTCGGCGCGGACAAGTTTGAGCAGATCTCCTGATTGC
>JAUNJB010000038.1 GCA_030535375.1 Clostridia bacterium
AGCAGCCCTCAAAGGGGGCTGCTTTTCTTTCGGCTCTCTTCCCCCGCTTTCATTTTGCATCGGCTTGCCCGCCGTGCAGTGTTGACGCAGTTCATCCATCCGCGCTTTTGCGCGGTTCGGATACGGCGCACGCGAAAGCCCCTATGCGATTCTGAGAACGACAGCACGCGCGCAATCATACCAACCAGAAAGGGCGCGAAGCTCACGCTCCGCGCCCTTTCCGGCTATCCGCCGTAAATTGAACGCCCGTTTCGGGTTTTTCAAATACATACTGATCTGGATTGCCAGCTGAATCCGTACTTCAATACCGGATATTCCTTCAGGTGACGGCTCCTCCATTAGGCGGAGCCACAGAGACGGGGTTACAGTTTCCGCAAGCGCCATCGGTATGCACAGCGCAATCCAAGGTCACGCTATCAAAAGGCCCTCACAGCCTCACCTCTGTTCCCGATTTTCCAGAAGCTCGTCTCAATCCTCGAACGTATACGGCTTGATCTGGCGAACCACGTCGAGGATGGTGCCGTCGCGCGCCTCCAGGATGGCGACGACCTTGTCCTCAAACTGCACGTCGTCCGGGCGGCCCACGATGGAATAGGCCTTCTCCTTCAGGCTCTCGATGGACACATGCGGAATGCCCGCGTCATCGAGACACTTGATCAGGTCGGGACGCAGCGGATTGACGGCGATGCCGTAATCCGTGACGAGCACGTCCACGCAGTCGCCCGGGGTGGTCACGGTCACCACGTGCTCGCAGACGGTCGCCATGCGGCCGCGCACAAGCGGCGTGACGATGATGCAGCACTTGCTGCCCGCGGCCGTGTCGGGATGTCCGCCGGGCGCGCCGCGCAGCACGCCGTCCGAGCCGGTGAGTACGTTGACGTTGAATCCGGTGTCGATCTCCAGCGCCGCGAGGACGACGAAGTCGAGCTTGTTGACGAACGCACCCTTGTTCGCGGGGTTGGCGTACTGGCTAGCGCTCATCTCGAAGTGACCGGGCGTCTGATTGATGGAGTTCACGGCGTCGAGATCAAAGTCCTGCACGTCGATGACCTTGCTAACCTTGCCCTTTTTCAGCATCTCGACCATCGGGCCGCAGATGCCGCCGATGGCCCAGCCCATCTTGATGCCGCGCTCGTCCATGTACTTTTCAAGGAACAGATTCGCCGCGAGGCTCGGGCCGCCGACGCCGGTCTGGAAGGAGAAGCCCTCCTTAAAGTACGGCGTGGATGCGATCACCTTGGCGACGTTCTCCGCCATCATCAGATCGCGCGGGTTCTGGCTGATGCGCGCCGCAGCGGAGGCGATCTTCTTCGGGTTGCCGATGGAGTCGACGACGACCACCGCGTCCACGTCGATCGCCTCGACGGAGGCGGGCATGTTCGGGAAATCGACCAGGCAGTCGGTCACGACGACCACATGGTCGGCATACTTGGCGTCCGTCATGGCATAGCCGAGTGAACCGCAGTTGCTCTTGCCGCCAATGCCGCGGCAGTTGCCCACGCAGTCGGAGGTCGGCGCGGCGACAAACGCGATGTCGATATGCACCTCGCCCGCCTCGATGGCGCGCGGACGGCCGCCGTGGCTGCGGATGATGGCCGGCGTTTTGAGCTTGCCGTGGGAGACGACGTCGCCCATGCGGCCGCGAATGCCGCTGGTCTGGATGCCGATGACCTTTCCCTCCTCGATGTAGTCGGCAATCGGGTCGTGCGCCTCGCCCAGCGACGTGGCGGCGATGGTCAAATCCTTGAGGCCAAGCTCCTCGATGGCGGCCTTCATCACCATGTTGACCACGAAGTCGCCGTTGCGCAGATGATGATGGAAGGAGAACGTCATGCCGTCCCTCGCGCCGCAGCCGCGCAGCGCCTGAGCGATGGAATCGACAATCTTGCTCTCCTGGGGCTTCTCATAGCGGCGGGTGCAGGGCGACGCCTTCTTGACGTACTTTCCGTCCATGTAGTTCTTGCCCTGATAAACCTCCCTGCCGTCCTTGAGCAGCTCGTTCGGGATGTCGCGTCCAACTGCATTTTTCATACCAAATCCCCCTCGTACATGCCGCAGGCCTTCGCCAGCTTCAGGGTGCGCTCGGCGCCCGGGATAAAGGCGACGTCAACCATCTTGCCGTTGACCGTGAACACGCCGATGCCGGCGGCCGCGGCCTCACGGAAGGCGCGAACCATCGCCTCCGCCTGCACGATCTCCTTCTGCGTCGGGGCAAATACCTCGTGTACCAGGCGAATCTGCTTGGGGTTGATCAGGCTCTTGCCGTCAAAGCCCATGGCCTTGTTCTGACGCACCTCGGCCTCAAAGCCCTCATTGTCGTCAAGGTCGGTGAATACGGTGTCAAAGCACTGCACACCGGCCGCGCGCGCCGCCATGAGCATCTGGCCGCGGGCAACGAGCATATCGATGCCATCCCTTTGGAACTTGGTCTGCATGCACTTGCGGAAATCCCCGCCGGAAATCGCGCAGCCGAGCATGCGATCGGATGCCGCGCAGATTTCATACGCGTTGAGGATGCCCTTGGGGCTCTCCAGCGCGGCCATCAGCAGCGTGCGGCCGACCTCCACGCCGAACTCACGCTCGGCCGCCTCGACGTGCTCCTCGACGGTCTTCACGTCCTGCGCGCTCTCGCACTTGGCGATGCGAATGCCGTCCGCGCCGCCCGCGACGCACACGCGGATATCCTCCTGCCAGTGCGGCGTATCCAGGCCATTGATGCGGACGATGACCTCGGTATCGCCGTAGTCGATCGTCGTCAGCGCATGATAGAGAGAGAAGCGCGCGGCGTCCTTCTGGTTCTCGGCCACGGCGTCCTCCAGGTCGAGCATGATGGAGTCGCATCCGTAGATGTAAGCGTCCTTGATCAGGCCCGGCTTCTGCGCGT
This sequence comes from Clostridia bacterium, assembly GCA_030535375.1. GTDB lineage: Bacteria > Bacillota > Clostridia > Christensenellales > Aristaeellaceae > Ventricola. The sequence goes on from JAUNJB010000038.1 coordinate 2,885, forward strand.
TCATGAACATCATGGTGCGGCGCAGGCGGAAGCGTTCGGGCTTGGGGCGTTTGATCATCTGACCACACCTCCCCACGGAATACCCGCCGCGCTCTTGTCGCAGCTGCGGAAGACCGCGCACTCCACGCGCGCCTTGAGCGTGCAGTCGAGCGCGCCCTTGTCAACGACCGTCACCCTGCCGTCCGTCACGTCAAGGCGGGCGAGGGTCTCAAGCACAGTTGCCTTGATCTGGCGTCCATACTGGTTCATCACGCTCGAGGAAATCTCCAGCTCAATGCCCCCCTCGCCAGGCTCAACAGTCACGAGGGCGTCGCTCGATTCGAGCGTGCCGGCCATCGCGTTTTTCTGAATTTGCATATCAATCCCTGCCTTTCCTATTTCTGTCTATCACACAAACAGGCTCACGACAAAACTGAGAATAGATGGGAACAGCAGCACCACGGTGATCAGCCGCAGCACCTGTAAAACGATGAGCTTCGCGTTTTCCACGCCGATGTCGGCGCTGATGAGCGCCATATCGCTCGCGCCCGCGGGCGTGGCGGCCAGCATGCCCTCCGCACGGGTGAAGCAGCCCGCGCGCGTGAGCAGCGCGCCAATGCCGAAGCAGGCCAGCGTGTATGCCGCGATCAGAATGAGCACCGGCACACCCAGCGTGCCGAGCTTCTGCAGCTGTTCATAGCCGACGCTCGCGCCGACAAACGCACCGGAGAGCAGCTGCGCGCCCTTGCGGAGCGTGCGCGGCATCTGTGCCTTGGGATAAAAGCACGCAAAGACGATGCTGCCCAGCGTCGCAAAGCCCATTGTGCCCGACGGCACCGGGGATGCCTTGCCGATCAGGCCGCAGACGGTGGCCACAAACAGCGTGAGCAGCACATTCTTCGCCTCAAACGTCTTCTTCTGCCGGGCCTTCGGAGGCTCCGCCGCGTCATGTCCGCCGCCGGTGACAAATCGGATCATCAGCGGGAATACGCCGATGCCCATGACCAGCCGCACAAACTGCATCACCACCACGAAAGACGGGTCCGCCCCCATATCGGCGGCAATCATTGGAATATCGCTGATGCCGCCGGGCGTGCAGCACATCAGCGCGGTGAGCAGATCCATCGTGCCGGTTCTGTAGATCAGCAAACCGGTCACAATATTGACCGCCAGCAGGCACGGCAGCAGGATCAGCGCAGGCTTGAGGATCGTGCGCATCTCGCGAATATCCTCGCGCTTAATGCCTGAGCCGATAAACGCGCCCGCGATGATCTGCGCAATGGTCTTGGCCGGGCCGGGCATAAGCGCCTGCTCCGTGAAGACGCCCAGCGCGCACGCGCCGATCACCGCGCCGACCATCATGCCGCCGGGCATGTGGACGCGGTCAAGGAAATATCCCACCGCAAAAGCGCAAAGGAGCGTCAGCAGGATCTGGCCCCACTGCGGCATAACACCACTCCTTGATTTCGAATTCTTAACACACGAGCCCCACTGATGCGCCTGCCACAGCGACAGGCGCATCAGCGAAGCCGTTTTTGAAGAAGCGAATCGTCTCGCCGATTCGTCGGGAGGATCAGGCTTTCGCCTTGTTCTTCTTGATCAGCGGCATGATAATCGGGGTGATCAGCAGGATGATGCACACGATCATGATCACGCCGGCGATCGGGCGGAAGAACATCGCGCCCAGATTCGCCTTGGACATGAGATACGCGCGGGAGAAGTTGGACTCGCACATGCTGCCCAGCACCAGGCCCAGAACGATGGCCGCGCTGTTGAAGTGGCAGACCTTGACCAGCAGGCCAAGCACGCCCGCCAGCACCATGATGCGCACATCCGCGATGGCCATCTGGTTGGCATAGGAGCCGATGAGCGCGAGCATAACGATGATCGGGCCCAGGTAGGAATACGGAATCGCCAGAATCTGCGCGAACACCTTGGCAATCGCCATGGCGACGACGACCATCAGGATGTTGGTGACGATCATGGAGACGAAGGTCGCGGACAGATACTCGGGCTGATTGGTCAGCAGCAGCGGTCCAAGCTGGACGCCCTTGAGCGTCAGCGCGGACATCATGACGGCCGCGGCATTGCCGCCCGGGATGCCCAGGGACAGCAGCGGAACCATCGCGCCGCCGGTTGCGGCGTTGTTGGAGGCTTCGGAAGCGGCGATGCCGTCGATGATGCCGGTGCCGAACTTCTCAGGATACTTGGAGATCTTGTTCTCCATCGTGTAGCACAGGAAGGAAGCGATCGTCGCGCCGGCGCCCGGCAGGATGCCGACCACGGTGCCGACCACGGAGCAGCGCAGCAGCGTCCACTTGATGGAGAGGATCTCCTTGATGGAGGGCATCTGCGTGTTGACCTTGCCGCCGCCGATGCCGTCGTCGCCGGTCATGCGCTTCTTCTTCGGGTTGGTCTGCTTGAGCACCTCGGTGACCGCGAACAGACCGATCAGCACGGGGATCATCTCCACGCCGGCCAGCAGCTGCTGGCTGCCGTAGGTCAGGCGCTGCACGGCGTACATCTTGTCCTGTCCGATGCACGCGAGGAGCAGGCCGAGCAGGCCGGAGATGATCGTGGTGAGCACATGGTCGCTGTCCAGGCAGGTGAGGATGGACAGGCCCATGAAGGTGATGGCGAACAGATCCGCCGGGCCAAACTGGAGGGCGGCCGCGGTCAGCGGCTGACTGAGCGCGAACATCGCGATCGCGGAAATCAGGCCGCCGATGGCGGAGGCCAGCAGCGCGACGCCCAAGGCCTTGCCGGCCTCGCCGCGCTGGGCCATGGGATAGCCGTCAAATGTCGTCGGCGCGGAGGACGGCACACCCGGTATTTTGAACAGGATGGCCGTGATCGAGCCGCCGGTGATGGACGAGCAGTAGATCGCCGTCAGGAAGACGATGGCCGGGATCGGCTCCATCGTGTAGGTAAACGTGAGGCCGAGGGCGACCGCCATCGTGGCGGAAACGCCGGGCAGCGCGCCGAACACCGTACCCAGAATAATGGCGACGCAGACCATGAAGAACATGGACGGATTAAACACCGCCGAAATGCCGGACATCAAAAGTTCCATCATACTCATGTGTAGTCGCCTCCTTAACCGAAGATACCCTTGACGCCCGCCACAACGGACTCAAGGAAGAGCGCGAAGTTGCGCAGGAATCCGATGGTGCCGCGCGGCAGGTTGACGCTGAGCATACCGCTGAATACGATATACAGGAACAGCGTGATGCACACAGAGGCGATCAGCAGGCGGACGATGTTCCTTTCGCCCAGCAGCATGCCGTAGAAGAACAGGATGAGCAGCGCGGTCACCATAAAGCCGACCGTCTCCAGAATCAAGGAGGCAACGATCAGGATCACGATGCCCAGGAACATTCTGCTCTTGAAGAACTCGGGAATGGAGGAGGCAAACGCCTTGAGGGTGAAATCCTCCTTGCCCTTATTGCGCTTGATGATCTGGATGATGTTGATGATCAGGCAGATTTCCAGCAGGATGATGATGGCCTTGGGCCATACGTCGGGCTGGAGCGCATAGGGATTGTTCTGCACCTTAACCGGCACCGGGGCCTCAAGCACATGCGTGAAGAAGGTGTAGCCCAGGAACACAAAGAGCAGAATGTTGATAATCAGCTCAAACAACGTGTTTCAACTCCTTCTTGACTTGGAAAGAGGGGGCCTACGTCCCCTCTTTCCGCCGAAGTTTTACTCTGGTGTCATTCAGTTTTCGTTAAGGATGATTACTTGAGTTCGTCGTAGTCCTTGACCAGAACGCCCTGCTCGTTCATGTAGTCGCGCAGCGCCTTCCACTCCTCCTCAACGAACGTTTCAAGCTCCTCGCCGGCGGCCGGAACCGTGCGCTCGTCGTAGGCGGCATTGTGGATGAAGGTCTGCCAGGTTTCGCTCTGGCGGGCTTCCTCAATGGCCGCGACCATCGCGTCGATGGCCTCCTGCGGGGTGCCGGTCTTCACGAACAGCGCGCGCCACGGACCCATGTAGGAGTCGATGCCCAGCTCGCCGGTGCACTGCATGTCGGGGTACACGCTCATGCGGTTCTCGCACAGCGCCAGGATCGGGATGATGTCGCCGGACTCGATCAGGCCCGCGATTTCATCGGTGCCGGTGATGGCCAGGTCGCAGTGGCCGCCCATCATCGCGGAGTTGACCTCGGAACCGCCGGAGTACGGGGTCTCCAGCAGCATCAGGCCCTCGGTGGCCTGCGCCAGGGAAGCGCCGTCCACGCCGGTAGCGGTCAGCATGCCGACGGAAACCTCATACGGATGCGCGTCGATGTACGCCTGGAGCTCTTCCCAGTTGGTCACGCCGTACTTGTCCATGTTCACCTTGGACGCGGCGATGATGTTGATGGAGTGCACCAGCACGTCGATCGGCTGGAACTCGGTCTTAAAGTCCATGGAAGTCGTGCCGGACATGTCCTGCATGAACAGGGACTGGGTGCCCAGCATGAAGGTGTAGCCGTCGGCCGGCTGCTTGTAGGTGTACTCCACGCCGTTGACGCCGGAAGCGCCTTCCACGTTCTGCACCTCAACCGGAACGCCCAGAATATCCTGGAGCAAGGTGGCCATCGGGCGGATGGTGGAATCGGCGCCGCCGCCGACGCCCCACGGGCAAACGATGGTGATCTTGCGCTCGAACTGGAATTCAGCGCTGGCGCAGGTCACGAGGGCCAGCGTCATCACGATGGCGAGGACGAGACATACGAGCTTCTTCATAGGTTTAAACCTCCTTTTATTCTTGTAGCCGGCAAATCGCTTGCCGACCCAAGTTGCGAAAACCCGTGTGCGGCATCGCCGCACGGCGCAGTCGGCGGAATCCGTCAAAACTCACTATAAAACGTCCCCGAATTATACGTTTACGTGAATTTGCTTCCGACCCGCTTCTTGCGCATTTCATGAGAATATGATAATATAGTTGACAACATAATGCAAATACCGATTTTTATATGCTCGTCATAATTTTTCACTTATGATTCTGCGGCCGCTCGCTTCCGGGGCCGTTTTCCATGAGGAGGGGAACGTCTTTTCATGAATTTCAAGCACATCAATTACGTCCTCACCGTGCTGCGCGAAGGCTCCATCACCGCCGCCAGCAAGAAGCTTTTCGTCTCCCAGCCCGCCCTTTCCCAGACGATCAAGCAGATCGAGCAGGATCTCGGCGCGACCATATTCGACCGCAGCACCGATCCCATCTCCCTGACGTTTGCCGGGCAGAAATACGTGGAGGCGGCCCAGCGCGTGCTGGATATCGACCGCAACCTGCGCGCCGAGATCTCGGAGACGAAAAAGGAGATTCACGGCCACATCCGCCTGGGCATCTCCGTGCAGAGGGGATTGCAGCTTCTGCCGCAGGTCATCCCCGATTTTGTAAAGCAGTATCCCTTCATCAAGCTGGAGCTGGTTGAGCACGGCAGCGCCATGCTCGAACGCCTCATCGCCGAGGGGCAATGCGATCTGGCGCTGATCACCACCAGCAAGAAGCCCAATCGCCTGAACTATGTGCTCATCGAAAACGAACAGGTCGTGCTGATGGCCGCCCGCTCCACGGAGCTCGCCCATCGCTTTCACGATGGCGAGCCCATTTGCATCACCGACGCGCAGAACGAAAAATTCGTCTCCATGCGCGACGGACACAGCGTGCGCGCCATTCAGGACAGGCTCTTTGAGCGTTACCACATCTCCCCTCTCATCGTGATGGAAACCAACAACATGGAGGCGGCCAAGCACGTGGCGGCCCGTGCCAACGCCGTCATGCTCATCCCGCAGGTTTACGTCGTCAATTCGCTCGACCTGCTCTATCGCGTTCAGTGTCATCCGGTGCAGAACAACGATTACGAGCGTCACTTCTATCTGTGCTATCGCAAGGGGCTGTACCTCACCCGATACATGGAGGACTTTGTGCGCATCGTCTGTGACAAGCTCAACGTACCGTTCAATATGCCCGGCGAGGAGTGAGAAGCTTCACCCGAACCCACCAAAAAAGAGACGATGAGGCCCTTCGGGGTTCACCGTCTCTTTTCCGTTTCTATTTCCAATTCGGAGGCATGCGCCCGGGCATCGCTCTCTCCCGGCCGCGCCGGGCCGCGGCTCAAATCCGCTCCGGGGCTTCGCCCCTGACCCATCCGCTCCATCCTCACGGGAGAAGCCGCCTCACATCCCGTAAAACGCCCCAATCGCCCGGGCCATGAACGCCGCCGTGCCCTCGCCAAAGCGCTTGTCGATGCGCGCCGCGCTCTCGCCGCCCTTTCCAAGCGTCTCCGCCTGTCTGAGCAGAATTTCCTTGGCATTCTTGAAGCGGAGGAGCCGCCTGAGCAGGAACTCATACTCACCGATGATTTCCTTCACGGCAAATGTGCCGACATCCTCGCCCCGCTTCGCCGCCAGCTTTTGGATTGCCGCGTCGATCCGGCTGCCGTAGGCGCGCATGATATCCGTGCCCTGCGGATGCAGCAGCGCTTCGCGCATCTCCTCCCTGCCGCCGTACCATTCTACCATCTTCTGATACTCGCGCTGCGCCTGCTCGCCCGCGGCCTGCTCCATAAAATAGTCGTGATAGCCTTCCATTCCGCCGAACCTTTCCTCAATCGCCCTTTCCACCTCCGGCGTCATGCAGGCAACCTGCGCCCGATAAAAGTCCTCGATATCCTCCCGCTTGAACACCTCAAAGTCCATGTCGTTCTCTCCTTTCAGAATCCCGTCGATGCCCTCGATCTGGCGCGCAAGGCGCGCGGCCTTCTGCACGAGCATCTGTCTCTGCGTCCGCCATATGGCCTGTGTGTCAAGCGCAGGATTGTCCATGACGGCGCGGATCGTCCCGAGCGGAACGTCGAATTCACGGAAAAAGAGAATCTGCTGAAGCCTCTCCATGGCCTTATCGTCATAAAGCCGGTATCCCGCTTCGCTGTGCGCCGAGGGCCTGAGCAGCCCGATCTCGTCGTACCAGTGAAGCGTGCGCACGCTGATCCCCGTCAGTTCAGCCACTTCTTTCACCGTTCTCATCCCGCCGCCTCCTTCGCTTGACAGGGTCAGAATACGCCATGACGTCCCGTGAGGGTCAAGAGAGAATCCGAAATTTTGTCAAAAAACTTTTGGAAGTCACATCGAGCGCACGCGCTCCACGGCGGTATCGATACCATCGAGTATATCCTCGAGCGTCTGCGCGGCTTTCACATCCGGTTCAAGCGGCAGATGCGGCTGCCCGCCGGAAAAATCCACGCTTGAGCAGCCGAGCGTGAATCCCTCGCCCAGCTCCACGATTTTGAGCTCGCCAAAGCCGAGCACGCCGCCCGTCGCCTCGCCCACGAGCACCGCGCCCAGATCGCGAAGCTTCATGGCGTCCATCACGCCGGAGGAAAACGTCTCCGGGCCGATGAGCGCATACAGAGCGCTGCCCCGCTGCCGGTATCCCTCCAGCAGCTCCAGCAGGGGATTGATCACCTCGCTGTCCCCGCCGCCGTTGTGCCGCAGGTCGACGATGATCTTATCCGGCGGGCTCGGCAAGTTCGCCCCCAGCTGTTCATCCAGCGCCGCGGCGAAGTCCGCCACGGGCATCTGCGGATCGTCCGCACAGACATTGTACTGAATGAACAGCTCGCCGCCCTCCAGCAGCGTGGCGTAATAATAGCCGGACTGCGCAAACGTCTGCGCCATCGGCATGAGCACCGACGTGCCGTAGTCGTATTCCCCCGTGAGCGCGTGGACCGCCGCGGTTTGCGTCCGGCCAGTCCGCGTGTCGCGCACCGTAACGCTGGCCTCTTCCATGGACTGCGCCGCCCCGATGTGCACGAGCATGTGCATGGAAACCATCTCCGTCGCCGCCAGCACATCGCGCCAGCCGTCCGTCTCCGCGCTGAGATAGGGCGTCATCCGCCGGGCGATCTCGCCAACCGGCATACCGCCTATCGCATCCAGCGCACAGCCCACCCAGTCCGCATGCTCCTGCTGCGCCTGCACGATGACGAAATCCTCCCCGATCTTCATGACAAAGAACGGCAAAGCCGCATTCTGATCGGTTTGCTCGACGACCGTCGTGTGCTCGTCGCCCAGCGAAGCCGCCAGCTCGCGCAGGGCGAATCCCGCCTCGCCGCCGGCCGTCAGCTCCGCCCAGTCTGCGTCAAGCGCCTCAACCGCCGCGTCAAACTCCGCCTCGCTCACCTTCGTAAACGGCGCAGGATGCGTGGCGCAAATCGCCTCCCGAAGCGCCTGCGGCACGCTCTTTGCCGACGCGCAGGCCGGCAGGCATGCGAGCAAAAGCAGCGCCGCAAAGATTCTCTTCCTCATCCGAAGTTCCCCTTTCCGTCCGGTCACAGGTCGTCCGAGCTGACGCCGTCGCCGTAACGCTTGAGTTCATACTCGCCGTCGCCGTTCTTCTCGTAATCGAAGCCGTACGTGCCGGTCTTGCCGTCCATCGAGTAGGTCAGCGTCACAATCACGCGGTCGCTTCCCCCGTTTTTGCTGGCGACGCTCGTCTCGGTGATCTCTGCGTTCGGGAATCCCTCCGTAAACGTCGCGGTCGCCATCTCCCGCACGACGGGCACAAAGCTCCAGTCGATATCGCCGCCGTTGTTCTGCGGCGTTTCCACCTGTGCGTCCTGCATGTCCTGGCCCACCTTGCGCAGCGCCTGTTCCACTGCGCCGCAGCCGCTCAGCGCAAACAGAGCCGGCACAAGCATCCACGCGAGCATCCATTTCTTCATATTGTTCATGTGCATTCTCCTCACATCCACGCCTTATACAGCGCTTTCAGTCCCTCTTCGATCCGCGTTTCGTCCATGCCGGCAAAGCCCAGCAGCACGATGCGCTCGGCGGCCCTGTCCGTCTGCATGACGCCGTAGTCGGCAAGCCGCGTCAGCTTGACCCCCGCCTGTGCCGCCAGCGGCACCAGCTCCTGCGCCGGCGTGCGGCCGCCGACCGTCAAAAGCGCGTGCAGTCCCGCGCCGCAGGGCGCGACCTCGCCCAGCCCCAGCGCCTGCGCCGTGCGCGTGAGCGTTTGCAGGCGTGCCCGGTAAATCACGCGCATGCGTGCGATATGCCGCTCCAGGTGCCCGCCCGCGATGAACTTGCGCAGCGTCTCCTGCTCAAAGCCCGGCACGCTGCACGCGGAATGCATCGCGCGATACCGCACGGCCAGCTCGCGGGGCAGCGCCATGAAGCTCAGGCGCAGGCCGGGCGCCAGCGTGCGGGCAAACGTGTTCATGTAGATGACCTGCCCGCCCGGATCGAGCGCGCACAGCGCCGGCACACTCGTGCCGGAAAAGCGGAATTCGCTGTCGTAATCGTCCTCCAGGATATATGCGCCCGTCTCGCGCGCCCAGCGCAGCAGGGCCGCGCGCTGGCCGGCGCTCATCTCCACGCCGGTGGGAAACTGGTGCGACGGCGTCACATAGGCCGCGCCCGCGCCGCTCGTGTAGAGCGCGCGCACGTCGATGGCCCCGTCGCAAAGCGGTGTCGGCGCGATGCGCGCGCCGCTGGCAACCAGGATCCGCCTCACGCGCGAATAGCCCGGGTCCTCCACGGCAAACAGGCGCTCCCGGCCAATCAGCGCCGCCAGCGCCGTGACGAGCACCTCCGTGCCCGCACCAAGCACGATGCACTCCGGCGATACGTCTACGCCGCGCAGGCTGCGCATCATCTGCGCGATCTCCCCGCGCAGCGCGGGCGATCCCTGCGGATCGCCGGAGAGCAGCAGGCTGGTGTTCTGCTCGCTGAGCACCTCGCGCATCAGCCTCGCCCACGCGGCGTAGGGAAAGTGCGCCGCGTCCGCCGCGCCGGTGGAAAAATCCCACCGCACAGGCGTCTGCGCAGGGTGCGGCGCGGGAGCCGGCCCGGGTAGCGAGGCGGCGACATACATGCCGCTGCGCGGCCTGCTCTCGCAATAGCCCTCGCTGACCAGCCTGCCATAGGCCGCCTCGACCGTCGCGGTGCTCACGCGCAGATGTCCGGCTAGCTGCCGTTTGGAGGGCATGCGCGCGCCCGCCGTCAGCGCGCCGCGCACGATCTCCTCGCGCAGCGCGGTATAGAGCTGATCGCACAGCGTCGTGCGGCTGTGCGGATCGAGTGTGCAGGTAAACATCATTCCACCTCGCAGTGCGCCCACTCGCGCACGTGATCCCAGCTGACAGGGAAGCCCGCGCCATGGCTGCAAAATACGCTGCCCGGCGGATTCTTCTCATCCGCAAGCGGATTGTAGCCGCAGGCCGCGACGATCTCCGCCTGCTTTTTGCAGGGCGCGTACCGCTCAAAGCGTGAGGAAATGCGACCGTGTCCGCGCGTGGACGCGGCAAATTTCGTCGGATAATCCCAGAACGCCGCCGCGGTGCATGTGCCCGTGAGCGTCGCCTCATCCGCCTCGCAGACGGGCGGCTCCAGCTCCGCGCCCAGGCGAAGCAGCTCGCCGGTCACGCGGCTGAGCGCGTCCTGCGCAAACGTCAGCTCGAAGCGAACCACCGGCTCGAGCAGCACGTTTTCCGCCTGCATCAGCGCCTGCCGGATGGCACGATATGTCGCCTGCCTGAAATCGCCGGGGCCCGTGTGCTTGAGATGCGCCCTTCCCGCGATCAGCGTAACGCGCACATCGGTCAGCGCGCTGCCGGTGAGCACGCCCGGATGCTCGCGCTCCAGCACATGCTTCCCGACGAGATTCTGCCAGTTGGCCTCCAGCGTATTGGGCGGGCATGCCGCCGCATACCGCACGCCGCTGCCCGGCTCGCCCGGCTCAAGCCTCAGCCAGACCTCGGCATAGTGGCGCAGCGGCTCAAAATGCCCGATTCCGACGACCGGCGCGGCAACCGTCTCTTTATAGATCACTCTCGGCGGCAGGAAGCGCACATGGTCGCCAAAGCGGCGCTCCAGCACCTCGCCCAGCACCTCCGTCTGCACGGCGCCCATGATGCCCACGGACACGCCGCCCTCCTCCGGGCGCACGCTGAGCAGAGGGTCCTCCTCCTCCAGCTCGCGCAGATGGGCAAGCAGCACGTCCGCCGTCAGCGGGGGAACGGGCTCCACCCTTGCGCTCATCAGCGGGGTGCTCTCCGGCATCTCCAGCCCGGCCTCCGCGCCGATGCGCTCGCCCGGCCGCGCCGAAACACCCGTGATCACCGCCGTCTGCCCGGCACAGATGCAGTCGACCGCCGACAGCTTTTCTCCCTGCGCGGCAAACAGCGCGTTTACCTTCTGCGGCCCGGCCAGCGTCTCCACCTCTTCGCGCGCGTGCAGCCGTCCGCCCGTCGCCTTGATATAGCAGCAGCGCACGCCATCCGCGCGGCGCACGCGATATACCTTTGCGGAAAAAGGCCCGCTTTCTCTTTTTTCCCAATCCGTGCGGCACAGCGCCGCCACGGCCTGCAAAAGCTCGTCCACGCCCCGGTCGTACAGCGCGCTGCCCGCCAGCACGGGGATGAGATCCCCCGAGGCCATCGCGCGCCGCGCGCCCGCCAGATAATCGGCCCGTGAGGCCGCCTTCTCCAGGTGCAATTCCATGAGCGTCTCATCCCGCGCGGCCAGCTCCTCGCGCAGCGCAGCAGCGTCCTGCCGCATCAGCACACAGTCTCCGCTCAGCAGCCTGCGCATCTGCCCCATCGCCGCGCCGATATCCGCGCCCTCACGGTCTGTCTTATTGAGAAAGATCATCGTGGGGATGTGCCGCGCACGCAGGCGGCGCATCAGCGTCACCGTATGGCTCTGCACGCCCTCCGCGCAGGAGACGACCAGCAGCGCGCAGTCGATCACCGACAGCGCGCGCTCCATCTCGCCGGAAAAGTCAACGTGTCCCGGCGTATCCATCAGCGTGACGTGCAGCGTCCCATCCTCATCCGGCAGATCAAAGGACGCCTGCTCGCAAAAGATCGTGATGCCCCGCGCGCGTTCCAGCGCGTCGCCATCCATAAAGGCGTCGCCGTGATCGACACGCCCGCACCGGCGCAGCACACCCGCGCGATGCAGCATCTGCTCGCAGAGCGTCGTCTTGCCCGCGTCCACATGGGCCGCCACACCCAGGGTAATGAACATATTTCCCTCCGTGAGGCTCTAGCGCCTCTTTCTGCGTTTCGCCGCGGCGTTTAAAAACAATATCCTTCGCCGCTTCTGCGCCAGCGCGGCCCGCTCGTCCTCCTCCGCGATGCGCGCATAGACGCCCTCCACCAGACGCTTCTGCTTTCTGGTGAGCTTGCGCCCCTCCAGATACGCCTTCGCCATCTCCGGCCGCCTGCGCAGGGTGATATAGAGCGACTGTGTCAGCTGCCAGTCCATGATTTCGGCGTGGTTGCCGTTCAGCAGCGGCTCCGGCACGGCAAGTCCCTCGAACTCGCGCGGGCGGGTGTACTGCGGGTATTCCAGCAGCCCGGAGGAAAAGCTCTCCGTCCGCGCGCTCTCCTCGCAGCCAAGCACGCCGGGCACCAGCCGCGCCACGCAGTCAACGAGCACCATCGCGCCGAGCTCGCCGCCCGTGAGCACGTAATCGCCGATGGAGAGCTCCTCGTCTATGCACAAATCGAGCGCGCGCTGATCGACGCCTTCGTAATGCCCGCATAGCAGAATCAGCTCGTCCTCACGGGCGAGCTGTTCGGCCTTTTGTTGGGTGAGCGTCTGCCCGCGCGGGGACAAATAGATCCTGCGGCCCCGAAATGCCTCGCCCTGCACATCCCGGATCGCATCCACAATCGGCTGGGCGAGCATCACCATGCCAGCGCCGCCGCCGTAGGGCGCGTCGTCGGTATTGTGGTGCTTGTTCTTTGAATAGCCGCGGATATCCACCTCGCGGATGGTCAGCAGCCCGGCCTTCTCCGCCCGGCCGAGGATGCTCGTGTGCAGCGGGGTGAACATCTCCGGGAATATCGTCAAGATGGTGATTTTCATTTTTCCTCCGGCGGCAGCAGCGTCATGCGCTGCTGCTCCAGCTCCTCAAGAATGGCATACATCTGCTCCTCCTGCGTGCCGACCTCCAGAATCTCGATCTCGCGCAGGGTGACGGTCTCCTCCTCCGCCTCGCGGCCAAAGAAATCAAGCAGCCGCAGCTTGAGGCGCAGGCCGTTGGCCTCCGTCACGCGGCCAGTGATCATCTCATCCCCGATGATCACGCTCACGATCTCCCGCCGCTGCCGGCATGCCAGCAGCACGCTCAGCAAAAGATCGGTGTCCTCCGCCGGCGCCTCGGTGAAAAAGCAGCGGTGATGCTGCCTGTGATGCGCCATCAGCATCGCCAGGCGCTGCTCGTATTCCTCGCCGGAGAGCACCTGGATCACGTCGGCATTGCGGCGCACGCGCCAGCCGTCAATCTGTCCCCATGGCGTCAGATCGCACATGAGCGTGTGCTGGCCGTCGACCGCCTCCACAAAGCCCGCGGAGAATCCCTCAGGATCGTTCGGATCGGTGTATACCGAGGCCAGCGCCCCCTGTGCCGCCAGAATCCGCAGCAAATAAACCATGTATCCGTTGCTCATCGCCATCGCTCAATATCTCCTCTTGGGCAGGTAAAACCGTCTGTTGCCCCAAATATCCACAATCATCACGCACGGCTCGCCCGCGCAGACCGGCATCTCCATCGCCGCGGCAAGCTGCGGCGTGGCAGCGCTGCGCACGCTCGTCACGCAGCTGCGATAGACATCCCCCTGCACAAATCCCGCCGACCACTGATCCACCGCATCAAGCCCGGTGATTCCCGCCTCACGGGTGGCCTCGCTCTCAAAGCGGATCAGGTGAACCGTATAGGAGCTGATCGCCGGAAAGACCTCCGCCTCCACCGTGCAGTCGTCCTCGCCGCACGGCGCCTCCACATCGTAGCCAAAGCCGAGCGGCTTGCCGCCCGGCGTCTGCGCCAGGCGCTTGCCCGCTATCGCGATGGCCAGGGGGCTTTGATCCACGCACAGGAAGCGCCGCCCAAGCCCCGCCGCTGCCACGGCCGTCGTGCCGCTGCCGGCAAACAGGTCGCACACCAGATCGCCCTCCTGCGTGGAGCAGCTGACAATGCGCTCCAGCAGCTTGACGGGCTTTTGCGTCTCATATCCGGTGCGCTGCGGGTCCTTCTGCTGAAGATGGCTCACATCGTCCCAGACGTCGCCGGGGTACACGGGCTCATCGTCGTAATAGCGGTACTCCTTACCCGCGGACATGATCGAGCGATAGCTGCGCCCCTCCTCATCGACGGCACGGCGCATGTGGTTGCTGCGCGCCTCGGTGCGGGCGATCGGCACGCCCTTCAGATTGAAATAGTAGGAGCGCGATTTCGCATAGAACAAAATCACGTCATGCTTGCGCGGAAAGTACGTGCGCGCCCGCCCGCCGGACTGATATGACCAGATGATCTCGTTGAGGAAATTGTTCTCCCCGAAGATCTCGTCCATCAGCAGCCGCAGATGCGCGTGCATGCGGCTGTCAATATGCAGAAAGATCGTGCCTTCCTTTTTCATCAGGTCGCGCGCGAGCGTCAGGGTTTCCCGCATCATCGCCAGATACTGCGCGCGGTCGCTCCAGCGGTCGTCATACGCGGGCAGGGCGATGGACGGCGAGCCCGTCCTGTATCCCTTCTCGCCCACGCGCACCTTCATATCAAACCGCTTGCCGGTGTTAAACGGCGGATCGAGGTATACCGTCTGCACGCTTCCCGCATAGCGCGCGCGCAGCATGGGCGCACACTCGGGCAATGAGCCCTGGATCAGCGCGCCTACGCTCTCCTTGCCCAGATGCCGCTCAGCGGCGCAGCGGATATATGTTGCAGCCATATTCGCCCTCCGTCCTTCGTGATGCCCTTACGCCGCCTTGTTCGCCTAAAGCGCACGCTTTTTCATGACAAAACCCGATATGATCCCTAATCATATATTATAGCGATTTTCACGCCGGATGACAAGAGCCGGGCCGGCAAAAGCGCTTGCTTTTGCCGCCCGGCCCTGTTATGATGAATGAAAAACCGTCAAGTGAGGAACAACCCATGCGATATACGCCCGACGCCGTGCGCAAAGCCCGCGCGCTGCTCAAATTCGTCACCCCGCTCAAGAGCGATTGCGGCCGCCTGTGCGCGGGCGCATGCTGTCAGGGCGACGAGGCCGCCGGCATGCTGCTCTTTCCCGGCGAGGAGGCCCTTTACGAGAGCTGCGCGTTCGCGCGCATCCTCCCGGCCCGCTTCACCCTGGGCGGCGAGCCCGCCCGCCTCTTCGTCTGCTCCGGGCGATGCCCGCGCGAGCAGCGTCCGCTCGCCTGCCGCCTGTTTCCGCTGTTTCTGCGCTTTCGTGCGGACGGAACCCCGCGCGTGCGCCTTGATCCGCGCGCGCACAGCGTCTGCCCGCTATGTGATTACGGCCTGTCCGCGCTCGATCCGGCGTTTGTAAGCGCCGCGCGAGAAGCGTATGACGCGCTGCTCGGGGACGAGGTGTGCGCCGCATTTTTGCGGGAGCTGGACGAGGCGCATTCGCTGTAAATCACAGCTGCACGCTGTCGGTATATCCCTTCGCCGTGCCGACATAGAGCACCCCGTTTGCAACGGAGGCGGTTTCGTATTCTCCGTTCAGGATCGTCGTGGCGTTTTCGCCGTTGACATCGCAGACGATCACGCCCTTGGCCGTCAGCTGAATCACCTTCTGCCCATACGCGCCGACATATGTCGCCCCGTCGCGGCGAATGGTGGCGTTTTGCCCGTTCATTACGCGCACGATGGTGCCTCCCGTGCGCACAAGCAGCGCCTGACCGCACTGCACAGCCTGATCCGCCGCGCCCGCATAGAGCACCGTCTCGGCCCCCGTGTCGATTCCAAAGGATACCACGCCCTCCTGCGTGACGCACAGCAGCGCGTTGCCCTGCGCGTCGAGGGAAAAATCGCTGACGCCGGTCATCAGTTCGCTCTCCTCGCCGGAGAGCGTTCTCTCTTTAAGCGTAGCGTTTGCGTCGAGCAGATACATGGCGCCGTCATGCAGAAGAAAGCGCAGCACGATGCCCGCCCGGCAGATGACCTCGCGGTTTGTGCCGTCGGCGTTCATGCGGATGACGCAGTCCTCTCCGCCGTCGCTGGCGACATAGTACAGCCGCCCGTTGGTCACATGCAAAAAGCGCGGCACATCGCTGCTGAGCACGCTGGACGCGCCGCCGTTGTACGGCCGCCTGACCAGCACGCCGCCCTGCGAGGCATCCGCGCCATAGAGATAATTCCGGTCGCTCACCACGATGCCCCCGCCGCCGACGGAGATCTGGTACGCACCGTTTAGGCGGTATTCCTCGCTCTGCCGGCCGGTATTATCCCCGGCCACGCGCGCCACCTGCGCCGTCACCACGCCCGTGGCATAGAGCTTTGACTGCGTGCTGCTGCCCGCCGCGCCGTCCGCCGTCAGCCCGTTGGCGCTCTGGAATTCGCGGACGGCCTGCTGCGTCGCCGTGTCATACACGCCGCTGACAAAAGAGGCGGACAGGTAGCCGAGCTCCGCCAAACGGCTTTGCACCTGCCGCACCTGTTCGCCTGACATGCCCGCCGTGAGCACGTCGGCCACGACGGTATTCGTGTCCGACGCGCTGCTCAGCGTGTCGCCATAACGCGCGCCGTTTGCATCGAGCGCGTCATTGGAGTAAATAAGCTTGAGGGACTGGGGCCCCGCCGCGCCGTCCACCTTGAGATCGTTCATCGTCTGGAAGGCCTTGGTCGCGTCCACGGTCGGCTGATTGAACTTGCCGGTCACATACTTCTTATCGAGGTATCCCAGCTCGACAAGCCGCTGCTGATACTGCGTGACGTCATCGCCCTCGCTCTCCCACTGGATGACGATGTTTGTATTGGGCACGGGCGTCGCCGTGGCCGCCGCGGAGCTGGCGGTGCCGCTGTCCTTGCCCGCGCCGGAGCCGAAGTATTCGTCGTAAGCCACAACGTCATTACCATAGAGAATGGAGAGCGTACCCACGCCCGCGATGCCGTCGGCCGTCAGCCCGTTGGCCTCCTGGAAGAGCTTGACCGCGCGCTCCGTGCCCGAGCCGAACTGCCCGTCCGGCGCGGTGGAAAGGTAGCCCAGATCCGCCAAATACTGCTGGAGCACGAGCACCTCGCTGCCCTGATTGCCGCGGCGCAGGGTGCTGAGCGAACCGCTGGGCTGCACGGTATCGCCGGCGCTCTCCGCGCTGTCCTGCGAGGCATCCGCCTGCACGCCGGAGGCGACCACGGCATTGCCGCTCTCCAGCTTATTCTGGGTGCCCGTGCCCGCGATGCCGTCGGCCGTCAGCCCATTGGCTTTTTGGAAGGCCTTGAGCGCTTCGGTCGTCTCCTCGCCAAAGCGGCCGTCGATGCGCCCGCTGTAGTAGCCCAGCTCAAACAGCCGCGCCTGAAGAATGTAGACATCCTCGCCGGAATCGCCCTCGCGAAGCGTGCCGTTCGCGTTGGGCGCAGCCGTTGCGCTCGGGGCCGCCTTGCAGCTGCCGGCGAGCTTTTTCAGGGTGGACGCACCGGCGGTGCCGTCCGCCGTCAGGTTGTTGTTCTTCTGGAATTCGATGAGCGCGCTCTGCGTCTCGGTGCCGAATACGCCGTCCGCCACGCCGGTCAGATAGCGCAGCTCGATCAGCCGCTCCTGGAGGGCGTAGACATCGTTGCCCGTCATGCCGACGCTGAGGCTGCGCGTTTGATCGGGATCGGCCGTAGTCACCGGGTTTGTGGCATACTTGGCCGAGGAGGAATACAGCTTGGTCTGCGTCTGCGTACCCGCCTGGCCGTCTCCGGAGAGGCCGTTTGCCCGCTGGAACGTCTTGACGGCGCTGGTCGTCGTCGCGCCGTAGATGCCGTCCACGCCGCCGGCGTAATACCCCAGCTCCGCCAGACGGCCCTGCAGCTTGCGCACCTCCAGCCCGGAGGAACCCTCCTTGAGCAGGATATACTCCTCCGTGCTGCCGGACGCGCTGACCACCTTGGGCTGCGCCGAGCCGGAATAGAGGAGATCCTGCGTTTCGCGCCCGGCAATGCCGTCCGCCGTCAGGCCGTTGCGCTCCTGAAACTCGGTCACGGCGCTCTGCGTGCCGGTGGCATACTTGCCGTCGATCGTGCCGGAATAGTAGCCCAGCTCGGTCAGCCGCGCCTGCAGATCGCTGACATCGCTGCCGGTCGAGCCCATGCGCAGCACGGGATATCCCGCGTTATAGTCCTGCGTGGATGTCGTCCAGCTCTGCGCATCCGGCGCGACGGTCGCCGCGGTGCGCGGCGTGGTCGTGGGCAGGCTGCCCTGGGCCCAATCCTCCCAGGTGCTCTGGTCGCTCGACTGCCAGGTGTCCGGCGTCGGCGAGGGCGTCGCCTCGGGCTCCTGCGTGGGCGTGGGCGTCGGCAGGGGCTGCACCGTGCCAAAGGGAATCGTGCCCTCGCTGATCGTCAGCGGATCAAGCGTCGGATCGGGCTGAATGAAGCATCCGGCAAGCGTCACCAGCATCGCCAGCAGCATCATCGTAAGGACAAATCGTTTCACATTCCCTCCTCGCCCGTCAAAATGGCATCCACCTCGTCAAGCGAGCGGATTTCATAGGCCACGGGCAGGCCCTTGTCGTTTTTCTTCCCATGCGGGTTGAACCAGCAGGCATCCACCTGCGCATTTGCCGCGGCGGCGATATCGCTGGTAAGCGAATCCCCCAGCATCAGCGCGCGCCGCCGGTCGCCTACGCCCGCCATCTCCATGCCGGCCGCAATCATTTGGGGGTCGGGCTTTGCCGCGCCCACCTCCTCGCTGATGACCAGCCCGGAGATGTGGCGGCGAATCTCACTTCTGTCCATGCGGCTGTGCTGCACCCTGGCGATGCCGTTGGTCACGATGATCACAGGCAGCACCCGGCTCCACCGCGCGACGGCCTCCACCGCGCCCGCGGTATCCCGGTCAAATCCGATTTTCTTCATC
>JAUNJB010000039.1 GCA_030535375.1 Clostridia bacterium
TCCACTTCCGAAAATCGCTGCAAATCGTCCGATTACGGCGAACGCGGCCGATTTTTACGCAATTTCCTATAAGTCAAAAAAACGGCACCCCCCGATGCGCCCTTCCGCTTTGCTCCGCCGGAAAGGGGCATCCATGTCGGGTGCCGGTCATATGGGGTTTTCGGTTTACGCGCTTCTTTCCACGCTCAGCCGGTCCGCCACAAGCGCGATGAATTCGCCGTTGGTCGGCTTATCCTCGAGCGAGCAGACGTTGCGGCCGAACGCTTCATCCAGCGCCTCGATGCGTCCGCGGTTCCACGCCACCTCGATGGCGTGTCGAATCGCGCGCTCCACCTTGCTGCTCGTCGTTCCGAACCGGTGCGCGATGCCCGGATAGAGCTCCTTGGTAATCCGGTTGATCATGTCCGGGTTCTCGATCACCATGCGTACCGCCTCGCGCAGGAATTGATAGCCCTTGATGTGCGCCGGAATGCCCACCGTCAAAAACAGATTGGCGATGCGCTCCTCCAGGCTCTCCCCGCCGCCCTCGGCGGTGTCCCCGCGCATGCGCACGCTGAGCGCCTCCGCCTTGATGCTCTCCCCGGCGGCCTCGTAGACGCGCTGGGCCAGCATCATGAAATCGAATGGCTTGACCATGTAGTAATTCACGCCCAGATTGATGGCGCGCGCGATAAAATCATCGCGCCCCAGCGCCGTCAGCGCGATCACCCCGGGCTTGCGCGCCAGCTTCATCGAGCCGAGCCGCTCAAGCACGGCGTAGCCGTCCATCTGCGGCATGATCATGTCGCACACGAGCACGTCCGGCTCCTTTTCCTGCACCAGCTTGAGCGCCTCGACACCATTGGCCGCCGCGCCGACGACCTCAATGCTGCTCTGCTTTCCCAAATACTCCGTCACCATGTCCCTGAGCTGCAAGTTATCATCCGCAACAACCACGCGAACTGTTTCCATGAATTTCCCTCCCGTGTAGATGTCATATATCCAATTTTGTTTGATTTATCCATTTAGCTAATCATACCACAAATTACACCGATTGTGAAGCATGCGTCCGCCGTTTTTGTGAGAGCGATTTGCTTCAGGCGCACATTTATATATACGCCGGCACGAGCATTTTAGAATCAAAAATGCTCAAATCGACAAAAAAGTAGAGCGTCCAGCCGCCTCAACTGGTCCGCTCTGGGAATAAAAAATTAAAATTTTCTTTCGCCTGTGCACAAATCGGAAGGCTTTATCCCGCGCCAAGGGGGATTTCCGCCACATAGGGCCTGAGCAGACGCATCACCCTGTCGGCGCTGCGCGGCGCGTAGCGCGGGGACTGGGCCATGGTCACAAAGTCGTATCCGGTCTGCGCAAAGACCCGGTAATCGTCATACACGTCAAACGGGATCACCGGCTCGCGGCCGTTGACCGCCTCCATCAGCGCGGAAACGTCGCTGCGCAGCCTGATATTTCCATCCTCATCCAGCAGCCGCTGCGGAATATCCGCGTGCGAACGGGGATTGCGCACGTAGGTCAGCCTGGAAATCCAGCGAAACGCGAGCGCGAAGAGCAAGTAATTCGCCTCGTCGAGCTTGATCCCCTCGCGGTAAGCCTCGATCGCCGCGCGCCTCGCGGGCGCGCGCGTGAGCACCGCCTTGAGCACAAAATCCGGGCCGGGCGGGCCAAACGCCAGATCGGAGTGCGTATCCACGTGCACCACCTCAAACGGCGCGCTCAGTCGCCCTTCCTCCATGCGCGCGCGCCAGAAGTCGAGCGCCTTGTCATGCGTATCAAAAATCGCCCCGGGCACGGGCCGCTCCCGGCTCAGGCCGCACTGCTCCTCCAGAAAGCGGACGACCTCCTCATCGCCGTAAGGCTTCGCGCAGTCCTCCGAAGGCCGCTGTCCCCTGGGGGCCAGCGGGCAGGCGTCCGTCAGAAAGAAATCCATATCCAGATCGAGTACCCTCACGCGCATCCCTCCGTATCTCTTCTGGCATTATAGCACCGGACGCACACGCATGCAAGCGCCGCCATACGGCCCGCTGTCCGCGGCAAGGCCGGCCCTTGCCAAAACGGGGAACCGCCCTTTTTCGCATGCAGACGCCGTCCTACTGAACCAGATTCAGCTCCGCCTCGTTGAGGTCATAGCCGACAAAGCCCTCCGGCACCGAGCCCACGATAATCGACTCGGCCACCAGCATGTTGGCCGTCACCTGCGTGGTTTTCGCGCCCGTGGGGATGACGATGCGGATGCTCGCCGTCACCTGGAGATAGACCTTGTGCCGCGTCTGATTGATCCCGCAGGACTCAAACTCCGTCTCAAAATCCGTGCTGATGGACCCGATCGGCACGATGGATACCGGCACGCCGGGGCCGCTGCCCGCAAAGAGCGTCATCCCCAGCGCCGCGCCGAGCGGCACCAAAATCTGTTCGCTGCTCATCTTTTCCAGCCGGCGCAGCGCGGCCTCTCCCGCCTTGTCGGCCAGCATGTTCATGCGCACCGTGTTCGCGGAGAGCAGCGCCACCTGCCCCTTCTCATCCATGCGCACCGTCATCAGGTCGTCATAGCCCACGCCGTCGCCCAGCGCCTCCGCCACCGCGCCGGAGAGCACCTGCGAGGCCATCGCCGCCGAGCGCGCCTCCGCCAGCGAAAACACCAGCGGCTTGAAATTGCGGTCGACCAGCAAAAACAGCGCAAGCACCAGCAGCGCAATAAGCAGAAGCCGCCTGCCAAAGCGCCTCCGCCGCGCCCGGGCGGAGTACCTTTTGAGCTCACGTTCGGTCATAGTCTCCCTCCCTGGTTGTCGCCGTCACGGCCATGCCCACAGCCAGAGGTTCATCACCCCATAGCCTTTCATTCTATTCAAAACCCCTTGTCATTTTGCTTTTGTGATGCAAAATGGCCGATTATATGGTATAATGGTGTCGGCCGGCCGCATTTCGGCCCATCCCCTCGGAAAAGGAGGAACATCATGCCCAAACACACCGGCGACGATCGCCGCAAATCTCCACGCAAGAAGAACGCCCCGCTGACACCCATCGACGATGAGACATTTGTCACCGAGGATATGGATAAAACCCTGCTGCACGTGCCCGATGCCGCTCCGGAGCAAGGAAGCGCCGCGGCCCCGCAGCACACGTCGCGCATCCCCGAACCCGTGGTCACCCCGCGCAAGAGCGGCAAAAAGCGCGAGGAAAGCACCCGTCCGCACTCCATCTTCAAGCCGCGCACCAAAAAGCAGAATTTCGCGCTCAGCGTGGCCGTCTCCACCGTCCGCCTGACGATCATACTCGCCCTGTGCGCGGGGCTCGCCCTCGTCGGCGCGATCGTGGGCATCGCTAAGGCCTATGTGGACACCGCCCCCACGCTGGATTTGGCCGCGCTCGACTCGCAGGACAAGACCTCCTTCATCTACGACAGCGAGGGCAACCTGATCACCGATTATAAGGGCACCGAGGATCGCATCATGGTTTCCATTTCGGAGATTCCCACCATGCTGCAAAACGCCTTTATCGCCGTGGAGGACGCGCGCTTTTATCAGCACAACGGTGTGGATGTCAAGCGCATCGTCGGCGCGTTCGTCGCCAATTTCACCACGGGCTCCCAGCAGGGCGGCTCCACGATCACCCAGCAGCTGATCAAGCAGACCGTCCTCTCCAGCGAGCAGTCCTACAAGCGCAAGCTCCAGGAGGCGTATCTCGCCATGGAGCTGGAAACCCGCTACACCAAGGAACAGATTCTGGAGAGCTATCTCAACACGATCTTCCTGGGCGGCAGCTATTATGGCGTCAAGGTCGCGGCCTACGGCTATTTCGGCAAGGATCTGGGCGACCTCACGCTGCGCGAGTGCGCCATGCTCGCCGGGCTGACCCGAAGCCCCAATTACTACAACCCGCGCAGCAATTTCTACACCCGGAACACCGAGGGGAGCAACACGCCGGACATCACCAACAACCGCACGGACTACGTGCTGCGGCAGATGTATGAAAACGGCCTGATTTCCTCCCAGGAATACAGGGCGGCGCTGGATACCTCCACGGCAAACGTGCTGGAAAAATCCCCCGCCTCGACCGATCTGTACGACTACCCGCACTATGTGGAATACGCCATCAGCGACGTGGTGGACACCTTCCTGAGCCTCAACGGCCTTGAAGACACCTCCGCCAACCGATACGCGATGGAAAACAAGCTGCGCACGGGCGGCTACAGCGTCTATCTCTGCATCGACACCGAGATTCAGGAGATTGTGGAGGATACGCTCGCCAACTGGAGCGATTATCCCCGCCTGCGCGACCCCTCGGACAAGGTCTACCAGTCGCGCAATTCGGACGGCACCTATACCGAGATCGAGCAGCCGCAGGCCGCCGCGTGCGTCTATGATTACCGCACGGGCGAGCTCAAGGCCATTGTCGGCGGGCGCTATAAGCCCACCGCCCGCAAGACCCTCAACCGTGCCAGTGACATGACCATGCCCGTCGGCTCCTCGATCAAGCCGCTGACGGTCTATGCCCCGGCCATCGACCTGGGCGCCTCTCCCGCGTCCATCGCCTACAACATGCCCGTGCCAATCGCCGGCTGGACGGATTCCAGCGGCAAGGATTCCTGGCCGCAGAATTACGGCGGCGGCGGATACCAGGGCCCGCAGAGCTTCCGCAACGCGCTGCGCAACTCGTACAACACCTCTGCCGCGCAGATCCTGATGACCTACGTGGGCGTCTCCCGCGCGGTCGAGTATCTGCACCTCATGGGCATTCCGGATAAGAACATCAACGCCGATCCGTTCGGCCTGGCGCTGGGTTCCTCGGGCATCACGCCGGTGCAGATGGCCGTGGCCTTCGGCACCATCGCCAACAAGGGCGTCTATCAGCAGCCGCTCTCCTTCTCCAAGATCCTCGACAGCAACGGCAACGTCGTCGTGGACATGCATCAGCAGCAGGATCGCCATCAGGTCTTCAAGCCCTCCACGGCCTATCTCGTCGTGGATATGCTCAAGGAGGCCGTGCAAAGCGGCACCGCCACCAAGGCAAAAATCTCCTCCCAGGTCGTCGCCGGCAAGACGGGCACCAACTCCGACAGCAAGGGCGTCTTCTTCGCCGGCATGACGGGCTGGTACTCCGGCGCCGTGTGGATCGGCCACGACAATTATAAAGCGCTCAGCTCCAAGGCGACGGGCGGCAACTCCGCCGCGCCGCTGTGGCAGTCCTTTATGGAGAAGATTCACAAAGCCAAGGGGCTCGACTCCCGCGAGATCATCGACGGCACGCCGAGCGATTACAACCTTGTGCGCGTCACAACCTGCGGCGTGAGCGGCCAGCTCGCCACCGATGCCTGCTATAACGACATCAACGGCTACAAGACCATCACCGATTACTGGTATGCGGACAGCGTGCCGACCTCGTATTGCAGCATGCACAAGGCCGTCTCCGTCTGCACGGATTCCGGCCTGCTCGCCACGGATTACTGCCCGTCCTCCGTCGTGGAAACGCGCGGCATCGTGCTCATTCCCCGCGGCCATCCGCTCTACAATTACATCGACACCTACGGCAGCACCATCCGCGACTATCTGGGGCAGTTCGCCACGCTCAAGAGCTCGTCCGATATTGCGGGACATATCTGCCAGATCCACGACGCGTATACCGCCTCGCAGGAGCCCTCGGAGCTCGATTCCCTCGTCTCCGACGCGTATAATCTGACGCTCACGGCGTATCAGCTGGTCGGCTCCTCGCCGGACATCTCCAACGATACGCGCCGCCAGATCAACACCGCCATCAGCGCGGTGCAGACGCTGCTGTCCATCTCCCCGATCGATTATGGATCGCTGGAGGGGGCGACGGCCACGCTGCGCAGCCAGCTGCAGGCGGCGGGCCTCATGTAATCTTCCAAAAACTTGCTGTCAATCCGCTTGACAGCCGCAAACTCACCTGATAAAATGTAAGAAATTCCTCACATCGAAGTCGCTCCCCGGAGCGGCTTCCTTTTGGAATAGGCGTTATGATCGACTAACTTTTTTCAAATTCCCGCCTTGATGAAGCGCGGCAGGAAAGGAACCCATACGATGATGATCAACAAACGGCTGATCAACACGGTCAGCGAAAGCAAACGGTATGTCGCGGCGAACGTCGTGTTCCAGTGGCTCTCTCTCGTCGCCAATATCGCCATGATGGCAGCCATCACCTCGCTGCTAGCCGGGCTGTTTTCAGACCCGGCCGGCGCGCACGGCATCAAAACGACGCTCGCTGTTGCGCTCGTCTCCGTCGCCGTGCGCTTTGCCTGCACGATCATGGCGTCCCGGATGAGCTATCTCTCCTCCAGGGCCGTCAAGCGCACGCTGCGCGAGATGATCTACGAAAAGCTGCTGCGGCTGGGCGTGTCGTACCGCGAGCAGGTGCAAACCAGCGAGGTCGTTCAGGTCGCGGTGGAGGGCGTCGACCAGCTGGAAACGTACTTTGGCGCGTATCTCCCCCAGTTCTTTTACGCGATGCTCGCCCCGCTGACGCTGTTCATCTGCCTGAGCTTCGTCAATCTTCCCTCGGCGGTGGTTCTGCTCGTGTGTGTGCCGCTGATTCCCGTGGCGATTGCCGTCGTACAGACATGGGCGAAAAAGCTGCTCTCCAGATACTGGGGCCAGTATGTCGCGCTGGGGGACACCTTCCTTGAAAACCTTCAGGGCCTGACGACGCTCAAGATCTATCAGGCGGACGAATTCAAAAACGAGCAAATGAACGAAGAAGCGGAAAAATTCCGCGTCATCACCATGAAGGTGCTGACCATGCAGCTCAATTCCATCACCATCATGGATTTGATCGCCTATGGCGGCGCGGCGCTGGGCATCATCATGGCCGTGACGCAGTATGGCGGCGGGCACGTCTCCCTGGCGGGCTGCCTGCTGATCATCCTGCTGTCGGCGGACTTTTTCATTCCCATGCGCCAGCTCGGCTCCTTCTTCCACATCGCCATGAACGGCATGGCGGCCAGCGACAAGATCTTCCGCCTGCTCGATCTGCCGGAAGCGGCGCAGACGGGCAAGGTTCCCTGCCCGAAGGACTGCACGATCGTCTGCAAGGAGCTCCGCTTCTCCTACGAGCCTGAGCGCGAAATCCTGCACGGCATTGATATGGCGTTCCCCGCAGGCAGCTTCACCGCCATCGTCGGTGAATCCGGCTGCGGCAAATCCACCGTCTCCTCCATTCTGATGGGGCGCAGCAAGGGCTATACCGGCTCCGTCACCGTGGGCGGCGTGCCGCTTGACACCATCGCCGAGGCGGATCTGATGCGTCATTTCACCTACGTCAGCCACCAGAGCTACCTGTTCAAGGGCACCGTGCGCGAGAATCTGCTCATGGGCAAGCCGGACGCATCGGATGACGAGCTGTGGGCCGTCCTCAGCCGCGTCAATCTCAAGCGCTTCGTGTTGGACGAAGGCGGGCTCGACATGCCTGTCGCACAAAAGGGGGCAAACCTCTCCGGCGGCCAGTGCCAGCGTCTGGCCCTCGCCCGGGCGCTTCTCCACGATTCTCCGGTGTATATCTTCGACGAAGCCACATCGAACATCGACGTGGAGAGTGAAAACGACATCATGGCCGAAATACACGCGCTCGCCAAGCACAAGACTGTGATCCTCATTTCCCATCGCTTGGTCAATGCCGTGCCGGCGGATCATATCTACGTGCTGGAGCACGGCAGCCTCGTACAGTCCGGCACGCACGAGCAGCTGCTCAGCGCCGGTACCGCGTATGCGGCGCTGTGGAATGCGCAGCAGCGCTTAGAGGGTTTTGCGGGAGGTGACGCGCAATGAAAAAACGGAGCAATTTCACGGTCATGCTGCGGCTGATCGGCCTTGTGAAGCCGCTCGTCGGCTTCATGCTTCTGGCCATTGTCATGGGCCTGGCCGGTCATCTGTGCGCCGCGTTCATCACCATCTTCGGCGGCTACGCCGTGCTGAACATGCTGGGCATGCACACGCCGCTCGGCCTCACGGCGATCTTCGTATCGGTCTGCGTATTCGCCCTGGCGCGCGGCTTCCTGCGCTACGCGGAGCAGGCCTGCAACCATTTTATCGCCTTCAAGCTGCTGGCGCTGATCCGGGATAAGGTCTTCCGCGCCCTGCGCAGCCTCTGCCCGGCCAAGCTGGAGGGCCGCGACAAGGGCGACCTGATCTCCGTGATCACCTCGGATATCGAGCTGCTGGAGGTCTTCTACGCCCACACCATCTCGCCCACGGCCATCGCCGCGCTCTTCACCGTCGTGATGTGCCTGTTTATCGGCAGCTTTTCCCCCGTGCTCGGCCTTCTCGCGCTCGCTGCCTATCTAGTCGTCGGGCTCGCCGTTCCGCTGATCACCTCCCGCGCCAGCGGGGATGACGGCATGCGCCTTCGCACGCAGTCCGGCGCGCTCAGCGGCTTTGTGCTCGACAGCCTGCGCGGCCTTGACGAGACCATTCAGTACGGTCAGGGCGGCAAACGCCTGCATGAGATGAACGAGCGCACCGACGCGCTCGCCGCGGATGAGGCGCGCCTCAAGCGCACGTCCGGCCGCAACATGGCCTTCACCAACACGGTCATCCTCGCGTTCGATCTGGCCATGCTCTTCACCTCCGCCTTCATGGTTTGGCGCGGCGATCTGGCGTTCTCCGGCGCGCTCATCCCCACGCTCGCGCTGATGAGCTCCTTCGGGCCCTGCGTAGCGCTGGCCAATCTGGGCAGCACGCTGCAAAATACGTTTGCCGCGGGCAATCGCGTGCTCGATATCCTCGAGGAAACCCCCGCCGTCGCGGACATCACCGGCCAGCCGGAGATCGCCTTCAGCGGTGCGCAGGCGGAACACGTCACCTTCTCCTACGGCGGCGAAACCATCCTGCGCGATGTGTCCGTCTCCATCCCCAAAGGAAGCGTGGTCGGCATTGTCGGCCGCAGCGGCAGCGGAAAATCGACGCTTCTCAAGCTGCTGATGCGCTTTTTCAACGTTCAGCAGGGCAGCGTGAAGATCTCCGGCATCCCGGTTGACCGCGTCAACACGGACAACCTGCGCCGCATGGAGAGCTTCGTCACGCAGGAGACGCACCTGTTCCACGATTCCATCAGGAGCAACCTGCGCATCGCAAAGCTCGACGCGACCGACGAGGAAATCGTCGCCGCATGCAAAAAGGCGTCCGTGCACGACTTCATTCTCACGCTGCCCAAGGGATATGACACCCCCGTCGGTGAGCTGGGCGACACCCTCTCCGGCGGCGAGCGTCAGCGCCTCGGCCTGGCCCGCGCGTTCCTGCACGACGCGCCGCTCATGCTGCTTGACGAGCCCACGAGCAATCTGGACAGCCTCAACGAAGCCGTGATCCTCCGCTCGCTTCATGACGAGCGGGAAAACAAGACCGTCGTGCTCGTCTCCCACCGCCAGTCCACCATGAAGATCGCCGACACGGTCTATTCCGTCGAGCATGGGAGGATGAGCTGATGAAACCCTCAGCCGAACTCAAGCGCCGGCGGGAGAAGGAAACCGTCAGCCTGATGATCGCCCTCTACTGCCGCAAAAAGCACGGGACGAAGGCCGCCCTTTGCCCGGAATGCGCGCAGCTGCGCGAATACGCCATTCTGCGCAGCGACAAATGCCCCTTCATGGAGACCAAGACGTTCTGCTCAAACTGCCGCGTCCACTGCTACACGCCGCAGATGCGCGAGAAAATCCGCGAGGTCATGCGCTACGCGGGGCCGAGGATGATCCTCCATCACCCCGTCATGGCCGTTTCGCACGTCATCGAAACAAAGAAAGAGAAAAAGAGATTGGAGAAAAACGCATGAACATCAAGAAAGCCCTCTACGTTGTCCTCGGCTGCATCGGCGTGGCATTGGGCGCCGTGGGCGCCGTGCTGCCGCTGCTTCCCTCCTTTCCCTTCCTGCTGCTGGCGGCCTTTTGCTTTGCCAGGAGCTCCGAACGCCTGCACAATTGGTTTGTGAACACCAAGCTCTACAAAAACAATCTGGAGAGCTACGTGCAGGGGCGCGGTATGACGCAGAAGACCAAAATCCGCATCATGGTCACCGTCACGCTGCTCATGAGCGTGGGCTTCATCATGATGCACCGCATCGTCATCGGGCGCATTGTCCTCGCGTGCGTCTGGGTATTCCACATCATCTATTTCACGTTCGGCGTCAAGACGCTCAAAGCCGAACCCTGACCGGCTCGGCGCCGTGCCCCCGCCCCGTCGGGACATAAAGAAACAAGTGCTTCCAAAGCAGACAGCTTTGAAAGCACTTGTTTCTTTGTTTATCCCTTTTTGCGGCTCTTGATCATATCCATCGCCACGGCGAAGATGATCAGCACGCCCGTCGTCACGTCGAGGATGTACGGATCGATCTGGAATGCCGTGCCGGCATTGGTAATGAGCACCATCAGCACCGTGCCAAGCAGCGTGCCCGTCACGGCGCCGCGTCCTCCGGCCAGAGAAGCGCCGCCGATCACGGCCGCGGCAATGGCATTCATGTCATATCCCTCGCCCGTGCCCGGCTGCGCCATGCCCACGCGCGCGGCAAGCATAATCGCAGCGATGCCATAGAGCAATCCGGCGAAGGAATACACCAAATAGGACATTTTGCGAACCTTGATGCCGCTCAGCCTCGCCACATCCATACCGGAACCGATGACGTACAGGTTGCGGCCAAAGACAGTATAGCGCAGAATGACGAATACCACGATGGCGACAATCATCCATATCAGGGCCAGATGCGGAATGGTGCCAAACAGCTTGTTGGTGCCGATATCCAGAATGCGGGCATCGGTAAACGTCACGTTCAGGCCGCTGCACAGCAGCTTGACGATACCGCGGATCACCGTCTGCGTGCCCAGTGTGGCGATCATCGCCGGCACATTCAGGTCAAAAATGATGATGCCGTTGAGCAGGCCGCACAGAACGGTGACCGCAATGCAGGCCACAACCGTCACCGCGAACGGCGTTTCAGTGCGCGTCTGGAGCAGCGCCATGGTCATGCAGCCCAGGCCCGCGATGGCGCCGCCGGAAATATCGATGCCGCCGGTGATGATGATGACCGTCTGCGCGATGGCCATCACGCCCACAATCGCGCCCTGCTTGGCCAGATTGGTCAAATTATATGGACTCATGAAGTTCTTGGTGAACGTGCCGGCCAGAATGAACAGAATGATGATGATAACGCCCAGCGTGAATTCAGTTCTCTTGACAACCTGGCCGAGCATACTCTGCGGGCGGTCATTTCTCTTCGCAGTCATATCTTTTTCTCCTTTATTACTCGATTGAAGCTTTGCGAAGCACTTCCTCCTCGGTAAGCGTCTTCAATTCGTCACTGTCAAATTCGGCCGTGATCCTCCCCTGCGCCATGACGATCAGCCTGTCCGAAAGCCCCATCACCTCCGGCAGATAGGAGGAGATCAGGATAATGCCCCGCCCCTGCTCGGTCAGCCGCTCAATCAGCTTGAAAATCTCCTGCTTTGCGCCGACGTCAATGCCGACCGTCGGCTCATCGAAGATCAGAATATCGGGATCGCGGCACAGCAGCTTCGCGATGACCACCTTCTGCTGATTGCCGCCAGAGAGATTCCCCACGAGCTGATCGATGGAAGGCGTTTTGACGTTGACGCTCTTTGAAAGCTCGGACGCCCGCTGCGTCTCCTTCCGCAGATTCACAAAGCCGCACCTGCTGATCATATCCAAAGAACTCATGTTGATATTCGTTTTGATGGACAGGCCGAGCGCACAGCCGTCCGCCCGACGGTCCTCGGTCAAAAATCCGATGCCGTGCTCGAGCGCATCCGTTGGGCTCAGGATATTGACCTTCTTCCCCCGGATGTACACGTCGCCGGATATCCGCTTTTCAACGCCCATCAGCGCGCGCATGACCTCGCTGCGGCCCGCGCCGACCAGCCCGACGAAGCCCAGGATCTCGCCGCGGCGCAGCTCAAAATGGATATCCCTGAAATGCTTGCTGTCCGAGAAGTCCTCAATTCTGAGCAGCTCCTCGCCGGGCTCAAAGTGCCGGATGTTGTAGATGTCCGTCATCTGACGGCCGACCATCATGGTGATCAGCTTGTCCTTGTCCACCTCCTGAATGGGCAGCGTATTGACGTAGGTGCCGTCCTTCAGAATGGTGACGGAGTCGCAGATTTCCATGACCTCCTCCAGACGATGCGAGATGTAGATCACGCTGACGCCCTGAGCCTTGAGCTCGCGGATAAAGCGGAACAGGATATCCACCTTGTCATTCTCAAGGAGCGCCGTCGGCTCGTCCAGAATCACAAGCCGGATGTCCCGGTTGACGGAGATTTTGCTGATCGTGACCATCGCCTGCATCGCGATAGGCAATTCGCGGATCTTTGCCCCCGGATCGACATTCATTTCAAATTTATCGATCACCTTCCGGCTCTCCTCGGTCATCCTCCTCCAGTCCACGAACATTCCCTTCCGGGGCTGGTTCCCCAAAAAGTAATTCTCGGCAATGCTCAGATCAGGAGCGATCGTCACGCTCTGATAATTGGCGAACACGCCATGGCGCTGCGCCTCCATAGCGTCGGAATTGACGATCCACTGACCGTCGTAATTCATGGAAATCGTACCCTTATCCTGATGTATGACGCCCATGATGCACTTAATCAGCGTGGATTTGCCCGCGCCGTTTTCTCCGCAAAGCGCGTGAACCTCACCCTTTTTGATCTCGAAGCTGACATCATTCAGCGCGGTGACACCAGGGTAGAACTTGCTGACATGCTCAATTTTCAAAATGGTATCCTGCAAGATTTCACCCTCTTTTCATCGTCTCAGAACCGAACGGATAAATTGCCCTTAGAAGGGAATTGGTGTGACCATGAAACCGTCGGTTCCACAGTCACACCAATTTTGCTGATCACAGGTTACTTGGAAAGCTGCGGGTTCATGATGAACGCGATTTCCTCGCTGTCGATGTTGTCCGTGGTCACGATAACCGGCGGGCAGTTGATCTGCTTTTGCTCGGCAGGATTGGAACCGGTCACAACCGTGCGCACGGCGTTCTCCATGCACAGGTAGCCCTGCTCATAGGCGTTCTGCACGATGATGGCGGAGAGATAGCCGTCGCGCAGCGCCGTGATCTCGATGTCATCCGAATCCACGCCGACGGAGACGAAGTTGTCCTTGAGGCCGGCGCCGCGCACAGCGTTGCACACGCCGTCGCTGGTGATATTGTTGCCGGAGTACATGCCGATCAGCTCGGAGCCGTAGGAAGAGATGATGTTTTCCGCGTTGGTCTGGGAGTTTTCAACGACATTGTTGTTGTAGTACGTCTCGGTCATCTGAAGCTCCGGCGCGTTGGCGGCGATGTAATCGCGGAACGCCTGAATGCGATGGTTCAGCGCCTCGTTCTCAACGTTCATGTTGATGCCGATGATGCCCTTATCGGTGCTCATGCCCTTATCCGCCATCGCCTGGAGGAACGCCTGGCCGGCGAGTTCGCCGATGGTGTCGTTGGAGCAGTAGTAGAACTCGTTGTAGTACTGCTCATAAGCGCCGTCGTCGCCGACGCCCAGGCCGCAGTTGACGAAGTTCAGCACGATACCCATCTCGGAGGCCTCGCGCGCCTTCGGGACGGTGGAATCGATGGACAGCGTCGCCGTCACGATGGCATCCGGGCCCTGGGCGATCGCGTTTTCAAAGGCGGTGATGTACTTTTCCGTCTCCTGCTCCTCGGCCGGGCCGACGACAGAATAGTTGATCGTGATGCCGAGCTCAGCCTCGAGGTCGGCCTTCGCCTGAAGGATGCCCACCTCGACCTGGCTCCAGAAGCTGGAAGCCGTGGACGGAGTCAGGTAGATGATGTCGTACGTGTCCTCCGCGGCGGCGCCCGCCGTCAGCAGCAGCGCAGCCATCATGAGAGCCAGAACGAGAGTGATGAGTTTTTTCATGTGGATGTCCTCCTTCTTTTTTATCATGCACTGCCCTTGGGCAATGTCATTGCGATTCAGGGCTTTTTAAAGCACACCCTTTTGGAGAATGATGCAGCCGTAAGGCTTCGTCTCGCTCGTGCAGACCGTGACATACGCCCTGCCCGCCTTCTCATAGAACTTCGTGCGCTCAATCTCGCCCACGCAGCTCACATCGTAGCCATTGGCGACAACCGCCGCCTTGACGCCCTCCCACACGGGGGAGGTCTCCATCACGATGCCGGAATCCGCATCGGGAACCATGTACTGAATCGGATACTTCTCATAGTCGACATCCAGCGGGACAAGCTTCAGGATGGCGTCCACCATCTGCGCGGCGCCGACGCCCTTCGCCTGAATGCTGACCGCGTTGGGAGACTTTGTGATCGGCGGATAGAAATGATCCGCAATGACAATCAGGTCGCCATGGCCCGTATCCGCCAACGCCTTGAGCAAATCGGAACCGATGATATCCGGAATACCTCTCAACATAACACAAATCCTCCTCTGTTTTATTGATGTATGCTGTCAACCGCGTTCAGCGAGAAACGCATCGATCTCCCCGCGCGTGGGCATGGATGGCGTCGTGCCGATCCTCTGCACGGAAATGGCCGCCAGCGCGTTGGCAAAGCGCGCCGCCTCGCTCAGGCTCTTTCCCTCGGCGAGCGCCGCGATCAGGCCGCCGTTAAAGGCATCGCCCGCGCCCGTCGTATCGATCGCGTCGACCTTGTACGCCGGCACGATTTCGGAGCGGCCCTCCGTATTGATGTACACGCCCCGGCTTCCCAGCGTGATCAAAACGTTCTGCACGCCCTTGTCAAAGAACACCTTCGCGGCGCGGTCGGCGCTCTGCAGGTCGGTGACGGGGACGCCCGTCAGCTCCTCCGCCTCCACCTCGTTGGGCGTCACCAGGTAGCAGCCGCTTAGGAATTCGTCGGTGACCGGCTGATACGGCGCCGTGTTGACGATGACGCGCACGCCGTTGTCCTTCGCCAGCCTCGCCACCTTCTCATTGGCATCCTGATTCACCTCGAGCTGGAGCAGCAGATACGCGGAGGATTTGATGCGCTCCTCAACCGTGGCAATATCCGCGTCCGTGATGGTGCCGCACGCGCCGGAGACGATGACGATCTCGTTCTGGCTGGTGTTTTCATCCACGCTGATCAGCGCAATGCCCGTGGCAACCTCCTCGCTAAAAAACAGATAATCCTTGGCCATGCCCACCTCGTCCATCGCGTCAAGCGCGATATTGGCCAGCGAATCCCGGCCGAGCTTCGTGACCATCGCCACATCGCCGCCGGCCTTGTGCGCCGCGATTCCCTGATTGAATCCCTTGCCGCCGGCGCCCTGCTTGAAGAAGCTTCCCTTCACGGTCTCTCCCGGAACGGGCAGATGCGGCGTCCTGGCCATCAGATCGACGACAAAGCTGCCGAATACGGTAATTTTTTCTCTCATACTGATCATCCTGTTCTGCGGCGCAAGGGCCGCGTAATTCCATGTCGTTTGCTTACGGCTTGAGCAGCTTGATAATCCGGCTCGTTCCCAGCCGATCCGCGCCGAGCTCCACAAAATGCTCCGCATCCTCCAGGGAAGAGATGCCGCCCGCCGCCTTGATCTTCACGCCGGGGCCCACGTTCTGCGCAAAGAGCCGGATATCCTCAAATGTCGCGCCGCTCGTGGAAAAGCCCGTCGATGTCTTGATGAAATCCGCGCCGGCCTGCGTGACGATTCTGCACATCGTCTTTTTCTCATCCTCCGTCAGCAGGCAGGTCTCGATGATCACCTTGAGCACCAGGCTGCCGCAAATCGCCTTCAGCCTCCGGATCTCATCCTCGACATACGCGAGATTGCCCGCCCTGAGCATGCCGATGTTGATGACCATATCGATCTCGGCCGCGCCGTTTTCGATTGCCTCGCGCGTCTCAAATTCCTTCGTCGCCGTGGTCGTGTTCCCGTTGGGGAACCCGATGACCGTGCAGATCGTCATCCTCCCCTTCACATACTCATGCGCCTGCTTCACATAGCACGGCGGGATGCACACCGAGGCCGTGCCAAACTCCATCGCCTCGTCGCACAGCGCCCGGATATCCTCCCATGTCGCGGTCTGCCTGAGCACCGTGTGATCGACCATCGCACAAAGCTCTTTGGGTTCCATTTTGATTCCTCCTTTTCTCTCGCTCAGCCGTCTGCATTGGTTTTCCTGCTTTTCATATCACAGGGCATCTCCGGAACATGTCGAATGCTGACAAAAATATATCGAATTTCATACCATAAGTGATCCTTCATTTTTCAGCATTTTACCCATTATCCCAATAAATCGCCCGATAACTTGTCGGTTTCTTTATAAACTCATTATATCAATCCGAAGTCAATAGTCAATATGAAAACATCCAATTTTCATATAATAATTTTCATGATTTTCATGTGGATTCTGTTCAATTTTCATATCGCATTCTCATCCATTTCGATCAATTCACGCACAGTTCTTTGTTCAATAACGTTGATAATCGGCACGTATTGTTGTATAATATCCTTACAGACAGGCTTTTTCAGCCTCCGAATTACCCGTCATTTTCCAGAAAACGAGCACTTTATGCCGGATCAAGGGGATTATTATGTCAGATCATTTGTCGATCAGCTCGATTGCCCGCGAAGCGCACGTCTCCGTCACCACCGTCTCGCGCGTCTTCCGCAACAGCGGCTATGTCAGCGAGGAAACCCGCCGCCGCGTCCTGCTGGCCGCGGAAAAATACCATTACCAGCCCAAGCAGTATAAGCAGCGCAGCAGCCGCTCCGCCGCCAACGCGATTGTGGGCGTGATCGTCGCAGATCTGCAGAACGTATTCTTTCTGGAGATTATCAACAATTTATCCCGCGTCCTCAGCGAGCAGGGCATCAATGTCGTCGTGTGCGATTCCGGGGAATCCACCCAGCAGGAAATCCGGTGCCTGAACATGCTGCACAGGCAGCATGTTGACGGCATCATCATCT
Source organism: Clostridia bacterium (assembly GCA_030535375.1). Classification (GTDB taxonomy): domain Bacteria; phylum Bacillota; class Clostridia; order Christensenellales; family Aristaeellaceae; genus Ventricola. The sequence continues at coordinate 16,889 of JAUNJB010000039.1, forward strand.
CCCCCGTCTCGGAAACCGCCGAATACAACACGGAGTTCCTCACCTCCATCGATCAATCCGGCGTCCCCATCATCCTGATCGACCGGGATCTGAAGGGCGTCAGCCTGGACGGGGTCTTCCAGAACAATTACAACGGCTCGGTCAAGGCGATGGATGCGCTCATCGCGTCGGGCCACAGGAATATCGCCATCGTCTCCGGCCCCACCACGTCAAAGCCCGGCCTGGATCGCCTCAACGGCTACCTGGATACGCTCAAGCAAAACAAGATCCCCATGCGCAACGATTACATTCTCTACGGCGACTTTAAAAAGGAAAGCGGCTATCAGCTGACCTGCGATCTTCTCCGGCGCAACCCCGAGGTCACCGCCGTCTTCTGCGCCAACAATATGATGGCCATCGGCGCCATCCGCGCCATCCATCACGCCCATCTCTCCATTCCCGACGATATCGCGCTGATCTCCTACGGCTCCCTGGACAATTTCGATCTCTATCAGGATTCCTTTCTTTCCGAGCTCGATCTGCCTTCCGGGATCATGGGCATCGAATGCGGAAAAATGATGCTGGAAAGGCTTCAGAGCAAACAAAAAAAGGGCAACCGCTTTTCAAAGCGCATCACCTTTGACGCCAGGCTCATCCTCAAGGGCTCGGAGGCCTTCCCACAAAACAGGCAGCGGTAAAGTCCCCGCGCGGGGCATCAAAAAGCTCCGGCAGCAGCGCGGCCGGAGACGGAATTTTGCCATGTCGTTGTGCCCTGGATGCGGACACGCGCCGCAGCCCTGCCGGCGGACCGCCGGGCCCGCCGGACCGCGGGCGGTCTATTCTTCCTCAAACTCCCTGCGGTGCCGCATGAAAAACGCGTAGTATGCCCGCACGTTCTTCAGCTCCGTCCACCGCCTGACATCCACCGGATCGCTGTCCAGATCGTATATCTTCGCCCCGCGCATGGAGAGCACAAACGGCGAATGGGTGGAGATGACAAACTGGCAGCCGAAGAACCGCGCGGAATCCTCAATGAGCTGCGTGAGCTCCATCTGCCGCTCGGGCGAGAGGCTGTTCTCCGGCTCATCGAGCAGATAGAGCGCATTCTCCCCGATTTTCTCCGTAAAATAGCGAAATGCGCTCTCCCCGTTGGAGAATGTCCGCACATTTCCGCCCATCTCCTCGCGCACAAAGCGGGACTGGGAGCGCTTCCTCGCCCTGTTCACCTTCCTGAGCTGGTCGTAGTCCTCCAGGGAGGACAGCTGGAAGCCCGAGCGCCTCGCGTCCCAATACTCGTCAAACATCTCTCCGCGCTTTCTGTCGATGCCCTCATTCAGCTCGCGCAATTCAAGCATGTGGTCAAACACATCGTCGCTGGCGATCATGCGGCTTCCCGGCGGGATGGGCTCATGCTCCTCCATGCGGCACATGTTCACATAATCGTCAAAAAAGCTCGTCCTGTTATACGGCGCCGTCTGCTCAATGCCCGCCTTCCGGGCGATGACATGCAGGGCGGTCGATTTGCCGGTGCCGTTTCCCCCGTAGAGAATGGTCACGGGCTCAAAGTCGATGCGCTCAAACCGCCGCCGGGACAGGACCTTGAACGGATAAAACGAATCGTAGCACGTCCGCCGAATCTGCATCAGGAAACCGGCCTCCCGGTCGTCGTCCGGGAATGAGAAGGACTGGAGATACAGCAACGCCAGCGCCCCTTTCTTCCGCATCGCATAATGCGCCTCCCGCCGGGGCAAACTGTCCCTATCAAAAGGAGGCGCATCCGCATGGTTGAACAGGATACCATCAAATTGCTCAGGGAATGTGACGCAGGCATCCAGATGGGCGTCGCATCCATCGACGACGTGCTGCCCCGCGTGCGGGACGGCGCGTTTCAATCGCGTCTGAAAAGCTGCAAAGCCGAACACGAAAAGCTCGGAAAAGAAATCCGGAAAGAGCTCGATCGTTTCCACGACGAGGGCAAAGCCCCCAACCCCATGGCCAAGGGCATGTCCTCCTTCAAGACCAACATGAGGATGGCTATGGATGCCTCCGACGAGACGATCGCCAGCCTCATGACGGACGGCTGCAACATGGGCGTGAAATCGCTCAACCAGTATCTCAACAAATACGAGGCAGCCGACGAACGATCCAAGGACATCGCCAAGCGCCTGATTCACCTGGAAGAGCAGCTCACCGCGGGCATCCGGGATTATCTGTAATCCCCGCGCGGCGCGGCAAAGCGCCGCACATCCACGCCGACGAACTCCATCACCTGCATGCGTCCGGGATCACAAAGCCGCGCGGCGATGCGGTCATCGTACTTCTCGTAGAGCTGATCGACGGAGCAGTTCGTCGTCACCACGGTGGAGCGGTTCGCATTGCGCCGCTCGCTGACAATGTGATACAGCGCGCTGACGGTCACCCCGCGGATCATCGGCTCGCTGCCCAGGTCGTCGATGCACAGAAGGTCGCAGCTCAGCATGTCCTGCACCGTTTCAGCGCCCTCCCCGCCGAACTGAAAGCGGCGCATGGCCTCCGTCAGCCTGTACGCGGAGATCACAACCACCGAGAATCCGCGTTCCAGCACGCGCTGCGCCACGCAGTTCATCAGGAACGTCTTGCCCAGACCGGACCGGCCGCACAGAAGCAGGCCGTTTCCCTCGCCCGGCGCAAATCCGTCGGCAAAGCCTTCGCAGCGCTCGCGAATCTTTTTGATGTAGCCGCGCTGCGTATTTTTGCGTCCCTCTATCGGCACATCCGGAAAAATGCGCTCATCAAATGACGCAAAGTTTTCACGCTCCAGCCCCTGCAGGCCCTCGTTTTGGTAGAGCCTGTTGAGCACTGCGCGCTTCAGGCACACGCACTGCTCATGTACCGGCTCGCCCACATACCCCGTATCCCGGCAAAGGGCGCAGCGATATACCGGCTGGAGATAGTCCTCCGGCAGACCGCAGGAGACCAGCTCCCGGCGCAGCTCGGCGTTGATCCCCTCCATCTCGCACTGCATGGAGGCGGAGATCTCCTTCGCCCTTCCCGGCGAGGCAAACGCGCCCCGCATGCTGGAAAAAAGCAGCTGCTGGCGCCTGGCAAGCAGCGCAGCGATGGCCGGCTTCCTCTGCTCCGCCTCGGCGCGGCGCGCTTTTTCCTCCATCAGGTTGCGCGCGCGCTGCGCCTCCAGTTCGGAGAGCGCTTCGCGCATCACATTTTCTCGGCTGAGCATCAGCTTTCCTCCTCATCCAGGTCGACCACCATGCTGCGGTAGTCATCCGCCGTGTAATTGTGGCGCATGAGCACGTCCTGCCCGCGCGCCGCCACCTTCGGCTCGGCCGCCGTCTGCGCGCCGCCGCGCATATGCGCCTCGTGCTCGGCGCGCGCCGTCTCCTCGGTGGAGATGCCCGCGCGCTGCCAATCCGCCAGAATCTTGCCGATGAACAGCATCGGCGCGCCGCCGCCGCGCGCATACTGCGCCGCCAGCAGGATCATCTCCGCGCTCATGCCCATCTCGCCCGCCCAGCGGCAAAGCAGATCGCGGTCGGCGCCGTTGGGCCGCTTCTCCAGCCCCGCCGCCTCGTAGATCTCGCGCAGCTGGGCATTGAGCGCGCGCACGCGGGCGCTTTCCGCGCGCACGGCCTCCGGCGTGCGAAGCCCCTGCTTCTGCCAGCGCGCAAGCCACTGGTCCACATCGTCGAAATTGCCGCCGTTTGTGCGCTTGTGCGCTGCGGCGACCGCCAGCAGAATCAATTCCTCGCTGTTGCCCGCCTGCCGCCACGCGTCGATGGCCGCCATATCCTCCTGCGTGGGCGTAACACCCGTGCGTCCCAGCCCGGCCAGCACCTCGCGGGCAAAGTCGCGCGCCGTGCGCTCCCGCACGATGCCGCTGGCCAGCGCCTGCGCCTCGTGCCTGCCCAACTGATGCTGGCGCAGCAAAATGCCGTCGAGGTACGCCATCGTCGGCGTGCCCTTGGTCGTCTCCCTGCACGCCTCCTGCACCGCCTCCGGCGTGAAGCCCCACTCGTCGATCCACTTTTTGTACATCGCCTTCTCGTCGTCGCTGGGCGCGCGCCTCTGCCCGAGCCGCGAGAGCAGCTTGCGCAGCTGCGTTTCGCGCTCACGGCCGAGGATGACGATCTTTTCCACGTCCTCCACCGTGCGCACGCCGCTTTGCGCCCACTCGCGCGCGACGCGATCCGCGATGGAGATGGCCACGCGTCCGCTGCGGCTGCGCTGGCGCTCCGTCTGCAGGAGCATCAGCACGACCTCCTCCGGCAGCTCCAGCACGTCCACCCAATCGAATATCCTCTGATAGTCGTTCTCCCCGAGCGTCTGTCCGTCGAGAATCCGGCGAATCTCCTCGGTAAAGTTGCGGTTGTAGAGGATCTCCCCCGGATTTTCCGCTCGGGTGAGCGTCATCTGCTTGAGGTTGAAATACGCGTAGCTGACCGGATTATCCCCCGTCTGGCGCACGAGGCCCTCGCGCGCCCAGTATTTGAAGGCGCGCTCCACGTCCTCCTCGGCCATATCCAAATCCTTGGCCATGGCGGCCATGCTCATGCGTTCCGCCTGATGATAACACAGCATCAGCCCGTAGAGGTACACCTTCACAAAATCCCCGGGCGCGCGAAGCATGTACTCCGTGATGAACATATTCTCCACAGGCGTGGCATCAAACAGCGCAGCGCTGTCGTCAAACGAGCAAAACGCCAAGCATAGCCCCCCTCTTCTGAATCCGCTGAATATCTTTTATTGTATCACAAATCCCGGTGCGGTTTCAATCCCGACCTCACCGCCCCGGCCGGATACCC
>JAUNJB010000040.1 GCA_030535375.1 Clostridia bacterium
CCACGGGGAAAGGGCCGTTCTTTTCTTTGTCATATGATGCCGTATCGCTTACGACGGCTCCAGGCCCAGCTCCTCATAGGCCTTGTCGATGGCGTCGTTCCAGGCCCGCACAGTCTCCGGGCGCTCCGGCGCGTTGCATGTGGTGCAGGGCGTCAGCTCGGTATACGGATAGCGCGTCAGGTCTCCGTAGGTAATCCCCGTCAACGGCAGATAGCTGCTTCGCACGCTGGAGCAGCGGGCGTTGGTATGGTACATCTTGCCGCCGTTGGGATTGTAGTACATGGCCGTGGAGGCATCGGTCTCCTCGATCTTGCGGCCGTCATCATCCCAGACGATGATCTTGACGTTCTTCTGCCCGCGCAGGTTGTCCCATATCCACTTGTGGTTGTAGCCGTCCTCATTCGCCACGCGCTGCACGCGAATGCAGCCGTGGGATGCGCGGCGTCCAAGCGCGCTTTCGCAGATGGAGAAATCCTCCGTCACGCCGTCCGCCGCGAAGATGGAGGGCACCAGGTGCAGAAGGTCGCCGCCGTTGAATCGGATGGCGTAATTGCACCAGAGGTTGCCGGAGAAGAAGCCGCCCGTCCAGCTGCAAAGCAGGAACTCGCCGGAGGCCGTCTCGTTATAGTCCTCGTTGGAGCCGCTGGTCGTACCGGTAGAGACAAGCAGCTCGGTCAGCAGCTTCCCCTCCTTGTAGAGATAGAGCCGCTGGGTCATCTTATCCACGATGATGCCGTAGGTTTCATTGGGGGTGACGGTCTTGATCCGGCTGGATTTTACCCAGCCCTGTTCCAGCTCGTCGCAGTCATTATAGGCCTCGATCTGCGTCCAGCCGTCCTGTTCATCCAGCACGCGCACCGCGACAGACTCTCCATAAAAAAAACCGCGATGGTCGTCGTAAGTCTTTCGCTTTCCGTTCGGCCCATCGGAGAGGTAAATCTTTTCCTTTTGATCGACATTGAGCACGGTGATATCCGCCGTCAGGCGGGCCCAAGCGGTTTCCTCGTCATACGGATCAAACTCGCCAAACCACGAGGAGGTGATGGCCGCCTTGGCCGTTTCGATCATCTCCTGTGCCTGCTGCTGGGCGGCTGCCAGCGCGCGTTCCTCCGCCTGCGCCTGGAGCTCCGCACGCTCCGCGGCCATCTGCATGAGCGTCTCGCGGTCGCCCTTGCCCGTCTGGGTGAGTCCCTTGGCCTTTTGATAGGCGGTCACCGCGGTCTGCGTCGCCTTGCCGAATTTGCCCGCGCAGTCCCCGTCGTAATACCCGAGCTCCTTGAGCGCCTTTTGGAAGGAGACGACGGACTCGCCGGAAGAGCCCATCTCCACCTCCGTGCCGACCAATCCCTCGGTGAGCACGCCGTAGCCGCGGATCGACGGATCATCCAGCTTATACGTGTAGCGCGCCACAACCGTCGGCTCCGGGCCAAGGATGTGGTTGTTCCCCTCGATGGTGTGGATGGTATAGCTGCCGTCCGCCTCCTGGGTGACATACTCCACGATGCCCACGTGATCCAGCCTGTTGTACTTGTACCACTCGATATAGATCAGGTCGCCGCGCTGGGGGATATACGGCCTGTCCGAAACGCTGACGCCGTCGCTCAGATAAAACTGCTCGCCCTCGCCCGTGATCTCGCCGCTGGTGGTAATGTAGCGCCCGCGCTCCTTATACCAGGCGGAACCGCCGTCGCAGCTGGTCTGCATGGGATAATCGTTGTCAAGCATCGACGTGCCGTAGATTTCATCCGCCTGATTGACGCACCAGGACACAAACTCCGAACACCACTCGCCGTAGGCGCTGCCGCCCCATTCTCCATACTTGCTGTATCCGCCCTTGGTGGCGGTGTATCCCAGCTCGCTGACGGCCACGTTGAGCAGCATCTCCGCACGATCGTCCGCAAGCGCGCAGGCGCCCATCAAAAGGGAAAGCATCAGCAGCAGGGTGATGATTTTCTTCATGTCAATCCTCCCAGGTTTCACAGTGCTACATGAATACGACGGATGAGCGCGCGTTTTTCTTCCCGCTCATCGGGTTTTACAGGGAAATTTTTTCCTCCGCGGCCCAGACGTCCTTGTCAAAGCCGCTCCACGGCGCATGATCCTTCGGCGGCAGCGCGTCAAATCGCATCTCCTCGCGCAGCGTCGGATGCACGAGACCCAGATGTGCACCCCACAGTGCAATCTGTTCGCCCGGCCTGCCCGCCCCATAACGCGCGTCCCCCCAGATGGGAAATCCCGCATGCGAAAGCTGCACACGAATCTGGTGAGAGCGTCCGGTGAACAGCTTCACCCGCAAAAGCGACAGCCCGCCTGCGCGTCCGGCCAGCGCATAGCGCAGTCTGGCGTCCTTGGCGCCGGGCGTGTTCTCAGGCACCGCGCGCACGGTGTTTGTTCGCTCGTCCTTGAGCAGCCAGTCGCGCAGCTCCCCGTCCGGCGGAACATTTCCGCGCACCGCCGCCACATACTGGCGTGCAAGCGTCTTTTCGCGCACCTGCCTGCTGAGCCTTTCCGCCGCCTTGCTCGTCCGCGCCAGCACGACCAATCCGCCGACGGGCCGGTCCAGCCTGTGCACAAGGCCGAGATACACCGCGCCGGGCTTTTGGTACCTGTGGGCGATATAGGTCTTCATCGTGCTGTGCAGGTCGGGATCGCCGGAGGCATCCGCCTGTGTGGGCATATTGGGCGGCTTGACAACCACCAGAAGGTGGTTATCCTCGTAGACAATCTGTACGCCGCAATACTGTTCCATGCATCCTTCCTTTTGGGCTGCCGCCCAAACCTGCCTGGGGATTTCTTCCCCAGACCCCTTCTTCATTTCGCTCATACCATTCTTTATTTTGTACCTTTAATTCGATATGGAAACCGCTCTTCCAAACTCCGGGTTCAGGGCCACAGCCCTGGTCGGTTCAAGGGGTGAAGGGGAGTCCAGAGGGGGCTGAGGGGGAAATCGAAATCCCCCTGCCCCCTCTGGCCCAGCGGAGCACGTTCCCATGCGTTGTTTATTTTTTTCAATCGAGAAATAGTATCAGATCACTGACGTCAGGTATCGCTCCGCTCCCTGACTTCCTTTTCTTTCTCCTAGGTTTCTTTGGGCTGCCGCCCAAACCTGCCTGGGGATTTCTTCCCCAGACCCCTTCTTCGCTTCGCGCGTTTCCTCGCGGCGCTCAGCTCCGTTCCCAGCGACCGCTGGCACCGCAGGGCAGCACACCCCCGGCCGTCACCGGCAGGCCGACCTCTTCGGCAGTCATCCTCCCGCCAAAGCGCGGAGTGACGCACATATCGATCATATTGCCGAGCACGCTGGCCTGAAAGCCCGTCGTATAGCCATTGATCAGGAAGAACAGCGGATCATCGGATAGCGCCAGAGAGCAGGCCCTGACCAACCCGTAAAGCTCATTCTCCAGCTTCCATACCTCACCGCTCGGCCCGCGGCCATAGCTCGGCGGGTCCATGAGGATGCCGTCATAGAAATGTCCGCGCCTCGCCTCCCGCTGCACAAACTTGAGCGCATCGTCGAGAATCCAGCGCGTGCGATCCTCCGGCACGCGGCAGAGCTCACGGTTTTCCCGTGCCCACTGCATCATGCCCTTGGCCGCGTCCACATGGCAGACCTGCGCGCCCGCCATGGCGCACGCCATCGTCGCTCCGCCGGTGTAGGCGAACAGATTGAGCACGCGTACCTCACGGCCCGTCTCCTTCTGAGCGCGGACGAGGCCGCTCATCCAATCCCAGTTGACGGCCTGCTCCGGGAAAAGGCCGGTGTGCTTAAAGCCCGTCGGTCGGACGTAGAACCGCAGATTCTTATAATTCATCACCCAGCGGTCGGGCAACTTCTCAAAGAACTCCCAGGAACCGCCGCCCTTCTCGCTGCGATGATAATGCGCCTGCGCCTTGCGCCAGAGGGACGGATCGCGCGCCGGCCAGATGGCCTGCGGATCGGGGCGGCGCAGGTAGACGTCGCCCCAGCGCTCCAGCTTCTCGCCGCCGCCGCAGTCGAGCACCTCGTAATCCTGCCATTGATCTGCTAAAAACATGGGATTCCTCTTTCACATCGTGTTTGGGTTATGCATGCTCAGAAGAACCGCTTCAGCCTGTCCTTCTGCGCTTCCATCATATCAGAAAGCAAGCCTTCTGTATAGAGCAAATCGATGCCCGCCAGCGCGGGATCGATCTCCAGCGCCTCGCGCAGCGCCTTGCGGCTGCCGCCGGCTCCCGCCTCCGCATAGAGCAGATTACACAGCGTGAGCTGCTCCATCAGATCGTGCAGCTCCACCGGCAGATCGGATGCAAAGCCCTGCGCGCCCTGCGCGTCCACCTGCGCCGGCCCCTCGACAAAGCGTCCCTCTGCCACGCCGGGAATCGCGCCGTCACAGGGCATGGTGAGGCTCTGCACCTTGGCGGTGCCCTCGCCCCAGACGGCGCGCAGCACCTCGACGGGCCGCGCGGTTTGAAGGCCCGTCGTGCGGATCTCGCCCCACGCCTTGAGGCCCTGCGGCCGCATCGGCCCGTGAACGGTGAGCAGCGCCAGATCGCGCTTGCGCACCTCGTAATCCGCCAGGCCCACGCCGGACATCGGCGGCACGGTGCGCCTGGGGCTCAGCTCCGTATCGCCGAGCAGCTCATACTGCGTCACACGGTCGCCCGCGGGGATCGCTCCATACCAGTCGATGTACTGTGCGGAGAGCTCCTCGCGGCTGTCCTCACCCATCTCCTTCATGCAGCGCGGGATCAGATCGACACCCTTTTTCGTGTCGCGCATCTGCGTCACCCAGGAAAAACCGTTGAGCCCCGCGCAGGAGATGAGCATATCCTCTTCCCTGACATCCAGATAGAGCGCGAGCCTGTGCTTTGTCTGCTCCGTCACGCCGCTGATGCCCAGCGTGCGGATGCCGAAAAAACGCTGCGCGCACTCACAGGCCCGGCCAAGCGGCAGGCCGCTGTATCCGCTCTCGCAGAGAATCAGCTGTGCGTCCGGGCATTCCTGCGTCATCTGCTCGGCCAGATCGGCGATAAAATCGAGCGTGCGCAGCGTCTGCATCGCGCCGCCGATTCCGCCGCGCAGCCGGGCCTGCTTGCCCAGGCCCACGGCATCAAGCGCTTCAAAATCCATGCGCCACGCGGTCTCGTCAAGGAAATCCGAGCAGACGATCACCGCGTCTGCGGAAAATACCGCCTTGTGCAGCTGCGTGGTGTAGTAAAAGCGCGCCTCTACGCCAAATGCACGGGCCAGCGCCTGCGCGCCGCGGGCGGACAATTCCGCCATGTCCAGATCGGCGTCTACCAGCCACAGCTCGACCGGCATGCGATAGCGCACAAACAGATCCTCGAAAATGGCGGGGGCAAAATGATATGCCCCCGCGCCAGCTACGACAATTTTCTTCATAAAACCTTGACCATCTTATATTCGTCCGCGAATGTGCCGTCGTCATAGCGCATGGCGCGCGGCTGCGTTCCGACCACCTCAAACCCGAAGCCGCGGTACATGGCCAGGGCCCTCTGGTTGTCCGTCACAACCTCCAGCTCAACCTGCATCACGCCGCGCTCCCGGCACCATCCGAGGCACTCCTGCATCATCTTTCCGCCGATGCCCATGCCGCAGTACCGATCCAGCACCACGAAAGCGACCTCCGCCCGGTGCCGCCAGCGTGCAAGCCCTCTCACAAAACCCACAGCGCACTGGCCCACAATTTGTCCGTCGCATTCCGCAACGAACCACGTCCTGTCGGGATCGTTCAGCACGCGGGCAATCATATTCTGCTCCTGCTCAACCGTCACGGCAAGCTCTCCGGGGTTGCGCGCCAGAAACCGGGTTTCGGTGTCCGCGGTGGCAATCACGTGAATGATCTGCGCGGCATCCTCGATCCGGGGTCCCCTGACATGGACGGTTTTCCCGTTCTTCAGCGCATAAATCATGAGGTCATCGTCCTCCAATCGAGCGATGCTTTGATGATCTCCCGCCTGGAGCGGGCCCGGCGATGTTCCGCCCGCCTTGACCCGCCGCAGGCGGCGTCGGATGGCGCCCCAAGCCCACAAATACTCAGTTTTTTCTCCGAATATCCGTATTCTGACAGCTCCAGGGGAAAAGCAGCCTTACGCCTTCCGCACGCTCAGCGACGCCTCGACGCCGTTGATGCTCCAATCCTTGGCATATGCACCCTCCGGCGCATCGCCAAGGGCGACCTCCAGCGCGAGCACGCCGTGCCCGATCGTCTCGGCATTGTCGCGGGCAATCGCGGCCAGCTTCTCATCCGCCGTCTTCACGGTGACCAGGATGCGGTCGGTGACCTCAAAGCCGGCCTCCTTGCGCATGGTCTGCAGCTTGGAGACGATCTCGCGTGCGAAGCCTTCGGCGATCAGAGCCTCGGTGAGGTTCGTGTCAAGCGCCACGGTCACGTCGCGGTCGGTCGCCACGACGTAGCCCGGCTTCTTCATCGGCGCGGTCAGCACATCGTCCTTCTCCAGCTCCACCTGCGTGCCGTCCAGTTCAAAGGTCAGCGTATTGCCCGCCTCGAAGTTTGCGACGACCTCGTTGCCATCGAGCGTCGTCAGCTTCTCGCCGATGGCGCGCAGCAGCTTGCCGTACTTCTTGCCCAGCGTGCGCATCTGCGGCTTGAGCTGATAGGTCATGAACGCGGTCGTGTCGTCGGTGAACTCCACGCTCTTGACGTTGAGCTCGTCCTCCGCCAGCGCGCACATGTCCTGCGGCAGCGTCGCGCCGCTGACGATCATCTTCGCAAGCGGCTGGCGCACCTTGAGGCCGGACTCGTTGCGGCAGGAGCGGCCCAGGCCGACCACCTCCAGCAGGTCCTTCATGTGGGCCTCCAGCGCCTCGTCGATCATGCCCGCGTCACAGGCCGGATAGTCCGTCATGTGCACAGAGATCGGCGCAGACGGATCGACGGAGCACACCAGATTGCGGTACATGCTCTCCGCCATAAACGGCGTGAACGGCGCGGTCAGGCGGCTCATGGTCTCCAGAATGTGATAAAGCGTGGCGAACGCGGCTTCCTTGTCGCCGGCCATGCCCTTGCCCCAGAAGCGCTCGCGGCTGCGGCGGACGTACCAGTTGGACAGATCGTCCACAAAATCCGCCATCGCGCGGGAAGCCTCAAAGATGCGGTAGTTTTCCAGGTGCTCGTCCACGTCGCGCACCAGCGTATTCAGGCGGGAGAGCGCCCACTTGTCCATCAGCGTCAGCTCCACCTTGTCAAGCGGATGCGCCTTCGGATCGAACTGATCGATCTCGGCGTAGAGGATGAAGAACGCGTAGGTGTTCCAGAGCGTACCCATGTACTTGCGCTGGGATTCCTCAATCGCCTTGGCGTGGAAGCGGTTGGGCAGCCACGGCGCGGCGTTGTTGTAGAAGAACCAGCGCACCGCGTCCGCACCCTGCGTGCCCAGCACCGTCCACGGGTCGACGACGTTGCCCTTGTGCTTGCTCATCTTCTGGCCGTCCTTGTCCTGCACGTGACCCATGACGATGCAGTTCTCAAACGGATTGGTGTCAAACAGGCAGGTCGAGATTGCCAGCAGCGTGTAGAACCAGCCGCGCGTCTGGTCGATCGCCTCGGAGATGAAGTTCGCCGGGAAGCGGCGCTCAAACTGCTCCTTGTTCTCAAACGGATAGTGCCACTGCGCGAAAGGCATGGAGCCGGAATCGTACCAGCAGTCGATGACCTCCTTTTCGCGGTGCATGTCGCCGCCGCACTTGGGGCAGGTCAGCACAATCTGGTCGATATACGGGCGATGCAGCTCGATGTTCGGATCGACGTCGTGCCCCATCTCGCACAGCTCCTGACGGCTGCCGATGACGTGCACATGGCCGCACTTGCAGGTCCACACCGGCAGCGGCGTGCCCCAATAGCGCTCGCGGGAGAGGCCCCAGTCGATGACGTTGTCGAGGAAGTTGCCCATGCGGCCTTCCTTGATGTTGTCCGGCATCCAGTTGACGGCACGGTTGTTGCGCATCAGCTGATCGCGCACGGCGGTCATCCTGACGAACCAGCTCTGGCGGGCATAGTAGATCAGCGGCGTGTCGCAGCGCCAGCAGAACGGATAATCGTGCTCAAACTTGGGCGCCTTGACCAGCAGGCCGCGCTCCGCCAGATCGTTAAGGACGAGCTTGTCCGCATCCTTGACGAACACGCCCGGCCACTTGCTCTCCTCCGTCAGGCAGCCCTGGGCATCCACCAGCTGTACAAACGGCAGGTTGTACCTGCGGCCCACGCGCGCATCGTCCTCACCGAAGGCCGGGGCGATGTGCACGATGCCGGTGCCGTCGCTCATGGTGACGTAGCCGTCGCACACGACATAGTGGAACTTCGCGCCCTCGCGCTCAACCGGGTACAGCGGCTCATACTCGATGTACTCGAGCTCGCTGCCCTTCATCGTGCGCACGATGACCGGCGCTTCCTCCCTGCCGCCGAAGATGCTCTCCACCAGCGCGCCGGCCATGTAATAGGTCGCGCCCTCGAGCGTCAGCTCGACGTAATCCTCGTCCGGGTTCACGCACAGCGCGACGTTGCTGGGCAGCGTCCACGGCGTGGTCGTCCAGGCGACGAGATAGGTATTCTCCTTATCCCTGACCCTGAAGCGCACCACCGCGGAGGTCTCCTCCACGCGCTTATAGCCCTGCGCGACCTCGTGGCTGGAGAGCGCGGTGCCGCAGCGCGGGCAATAGGGCACGATCTTGTGGCCCTTGTAGAGCAGGCCCTTCTCGTGGATCTTCTTAAGGCTCCACCACTCGGACTCGATGTAGTTGTCCTCGTAGGTGATGTACGGGTCCTCCATGTCCGCCCAGAAGCCGACTCGCTCGCTCATCTGCTCCCACTCGGTCTTGTACTTCCAGACGGACTTCTTGCATTCCTTGATGAACGGCTCGATGCCGTATTTTTCGATCTGCGGCTTGCCGTCCAGCCCCAGCATCTTCTCGACCTCCAGCTCAACCGGCAGGCCATGCGTGTCCCATCCGGCCTTGCGCAGCACGTCAAAGCCCTTCATCGTGCGGTAGCGCGGGATGATGTCCTTGATCGCGCGGGTCTCCACGTGGCCGATGTGCGGCTTGCCGTTGGCCGTGGGCGGGCCGTCGAAGAACGTGAACGCGGGCGCGCCGCGGCGCAGCTCCACGGTCTTTTTAAACACATCGTTGTCCCGCCAGAACCTGATGACCTCTTCCTCGCGGGCGACGAAGTTCATGTCGGTCGAAACCTTCTGATACATACTCTTCCTCCTTGGCTGATGGGAAAATAAAAGCAGCCGCGTCCTCATGGGACGAGACTGCTCGCGGTACCACCCAAATTGGCGCACAGAAATGCGCCCACTTTACGCCATAACGGGGCTGATCCGTCTTTGCCTAGCGCATGCCGCGTTCAGCGAAGCCGCCTTGGCAGGTGATCCCCATGCGCCTCCCCCGTCCGGAATTTCACCCATCTCCGGCTCTCTTGGCGGCTTTGGCGCCAGCGTCCTGCCTCAATCGCGTTTACTATCGAGGATATCATACCCGGTTTTGCCTGATTTGTAAAGAGAAAAATGAAATTTTTTCGCAGCGGCTCATGCCCGACCTCGTCTTTGCCCGTTTTACAGCCTCAGCAGCGCGCGAATCGGCACATCGATCAGCCGCGCGGCCGCATAGCACAGCAAAAGTCCCCAAAGCAGGACGAGCAGCGGCAGGCGAGGCGCGTAGAGCACCGGCTGGCAGACCGCCTTCCCCACGTTGAAAAATGCGCAGGAGAGCAGCCACATGTGCAGCGAATAGCGGCCGATCTCCCCCAGCGCGCGCATGACCGCGCGCGCCGGACAAGCCGCCAGCAGATTGGCCAGTCCGTAAACGAACGCGGGCGCGTAGATCATGTCCATGCTCACGCGCAGCTGCCAGCTTTCGCCGCCCCACGGCAGGGCGATGATCACCCGCGGCGCATAGGTGCGTCCCAGGAACGCCGCCGCGCACAGCAGCGCGCACCTGCAAAGATAAGCCGCCCTGCGTCCCGTGCGCTTCCCGAGCACGGCGTCAAATCCCGCCGGATACAGCGAAAACGCCGCGGTCACATATCCCGCGCCAAGGCTGCACACCCCGTCAAGCACATCCTGCGCCGCCACGGCCGGATACGATCCGTAGGGCGCGCAGGCCTTCACAGCCGTCGCCGCGAATACGGGCAGCACAATGAACACCGCCAGCGCGGCGGGCATGTGCCCATGCGGGAGGCGGCCAAGCAGCGGCAGCATCAGCATGGCGATGATGTAAAAGCAGATATACCAGTTGAAGCGCATGACCTCGCTTTCCAGCGCAAGCAGCTCGCCCGCAAATTCGCCCGGCCGCAGCGGCGCGCCGCAGGCCGCGGCCAGCGCAAAGAGAGGCAGAAGAATCGCCCAGTATGTGGTCAGCACATCCGCGATCTTCCTCAGCGAGCCGCGCAGCGTGCGCGGACGCAGCGCAAAGAAATAGCCCGTCAAAAACGCGAAAACCGGCACGCAGATCGACAGCGGCAGGCGGAAAACCTCGGCGAAGCCCGCAAGCTCCGGATAGCTGATGCCGGGCTCGTACCACTCCGGGAACGTGAAAAAGTGATGCGCGAACATCATGATCAGCGCGACGCCCTTGACGGCGTCCGTGATCTCCCGGCCAAAGTACGCACCCGCCATTTCCCGCCGCGCCCGCACGGTGCCCGCCTGTGCGCCGGGCGCGCGCAGCAGCCGCGCGGCCGCATACAGCAGCACGGGCACATACAGCATATCCAGATCCAGCACAAAGCCGATCCGATCCCCCGCCAGCTGCAAACTGCCAAGCGTCACCCGCGGCAGCAGAAAATGCCCCGCGAGGGCCGGCAGCGCGGCAGCGCACAGCATGCAGCGCCGCGCAGCGGGCCTCCGCTTCATGAGCGCCGCGTCCACGCGCGCGGGCGGGCCGCTCCTCGCCGCCGCGCATCCCGCCCCCAGGACACAGACGCCCAGCAGCAGATTGTCAATCGCCCGCACAATCACCGGCGACGCCGCGTAATAGCGGAGCACGCCCAGCACCGTCACCGGCGCGGCGACGTACAGCCAGACGGAAAACGCCGGATGCGGCTGCGGCACACGCGCAAACAGCCACACGAGCAGCAGCCCCGCGATATAGCAGCCGACATAGCCGGCAAAGGGCACGACCGAGTCGCCCAGGGTGAGCATCTCTCGCAGGATGGTTGCCCGGCCGATATCGCTCAGCCCGGCATGGCGCAGCCAAAACAGCCACGGCAAAAAGATTGCCCAGTACGCTCCCAGGGCCACGGCCATGCGCGCCAGCACCGTCCGCAGCGCCGGTTTGCCCCGCGCCGTCAGGCGGTACCCTGTCATGAAAAAGAAGACCGAGATGCACAGCCTCAGCGTCTCGGTCACCAAGGATATATTCCACATGCGCACTCGTTCCTCTCCTGTATGCGGCCTTTTGCCGGGGAGCCGGTCACTCCTCCGCCCACAGCGCGACGCTTCCCTGCCCGCGCGTCCTGCGCAGGTCGATGATCCGCTGATTGCTCGACCCGCGGAACCGCAGGGAGATGTCGCAGAGCGCCTCCACAAACCGGCCGTCCACCAGCACGTCGATCAGGGAGAGCATGTCCTCCGTCGCCTCGCAGTGGGGATGCGCGCCGGGGCGCACGATCTCCTCATACGTGAAGCCGGAAAACGCCCAGACGTTCTTCCCCGGATATGCTTGCCGCACCCGCCGCAGAAACGGCACGAGCGCGCGCTGATTCTCCGGCTCAAACGGCTCCCCGCCCAGCAGCGTCAGCCCGGCGATGTAGGACGGCGCGAGCAGCTCAAGCAGCCGCTCCTCCGTCTCCCCCGTGAAGGCCCGGCCGTAGTCAAAGTCCCACGTCTGCTTTTGAAAGCAGCCCTCGCAGCGGTTCGTGCAGCCGGAGACAAAGAGCGTCACGCGCACGCCCGGTCCGTTGGCGATATCGCAGGGTTTGATTTCTCCGTAGTGCATGAACCCTCCTTACAGGTGCAAAACGCGCTCGCGGATCTCCTGCGTCCTGCCCTGGTTCCAGAACTGCGTGCCGATATACCCGCATGTACGCCGGGCGACGTTCATCTTGTTCTGGTCCGTATTGCCGCATTTGGGGCAGCGCCAGATGAGCTTTCCCTCCTCCTCGACGATGCCGATCTCGCCGTCCCAGCCGCAGACCTGGCAGTAATCGGATTTGGTATTCAGCTCCGCATACATGATGTTATCGTAGATGAAGCGCATCACGCCCAGCACCGCGTCGATATTCCCCTGCATGTTGGGCACCTCGACGTAGCTGATCGCGCCGCCCGGGGACAGCTTTTGGAACTTTGCCTCCAGCGCCAGCTTGGA
The DNA here is from genome assembly GCA_030535375.1 of Clostridia bacterium. GTDB lineage: Bacteria > Bacillota > Clostridia > Christensenellales > Aristaeellaceae > Ventricola. The sequence continues at coordinate 12,326 of JAUNJB010000040.1, forward strand.
GAACGCGTCGATCGGCTCCGTCACATGCACATGGTAGCTGTTGGTGATGTAATTTTTGTCCGTCACGCCGGGGATGATGCCAAAGCGCCTCTGCAGGCATTGCGCAAATTTATAGGTCGTCGATTCGAGCGGCGTGCCGTAGAGCGAATAATCGATATTCTCCGCGGCCTTCCAGCCGGCGCACGCGTCGTTGAGCGCCTGCATGACGCGCAGGCCGAACGCCTCGCCCCGGGGCTCGGTGAGCTTGCTTCCCGTCACCTCGTATACGCATTCCCACAGTCCCGCGTAGCCCAGCGACAGCGTGGAGTATCCGCCATGGAGCAGCTTGGTGATCGGCTCGCCCTTTTCAAGCCGGGCCAGCGCGCCGTACTGCCAGAGGATCGGCGCGGCGTCGGAAAGCGTGCCCTCCAGCCGCTCGTGGCGGCATTGCAGCGCGCGGTGGCAAAGCTCCAGCCGCTCGGAGAGCACCTTCCAGAATTTGTCCTCGTCCTTGCCAAACTGGCATGCGGTGCAGGCCACGTCCACCAGGTTGAGCGTCACCACACCCTGATTGAAGCGCCCGTAATACTTGGGCTTCCCGTCCTCGTCGACATACGGTGTCAGGAAGCTGCGGCAGCCCATGCAGGTATAGCAGTTGCCGTTTCCGTTTTTGTCGATTTTGAGCTGGAGCATGATCTTTTCGGAGATGTAATCCGGCACCATGCGCCGCGCCGTGCACTTGGCCGCCAGCCGCGTCAGGTACCAATAGGGGGCGTCCTCGGTGACATTATCCTCCTCCAGCACGTAGACGAGCTTGGGGAACGCCGGAGTGACGTACACGCCCGCCTCGTTCTTGACGCCGATATAGCGCTGCTTGAGCACCTCCTCGATGATCATCGCCAGATCGTGCTTGAGCCGCGGCTCCTTGGCTTCGTTCAGGTACATGAACACGGTCACAAACGGCGCCTGGCCGTTGGTGGTCATCAGCGTGACGACCTGATACTGGATCGTCTGCACGCCGCGCTCGATCTCCTCGCGCAAACGTCCCTCGACGATCGCGCTGATGTGCTCCTGCGTGGGCTCCACGCCCAGCAGCTCAAACTCCTTCTTCACGGAGGCGGTGATCTTCTCGCGCGACACCTGCACAAACGGCGCCAGATGCGTCAGCGAGATGGACTGCCCGCCGTACTGGTTGGAGGCCACCTGGGCGATGATCTGCGTGGCGATGTTGCACGCCGTGGAAAAGCTGTGCGGCTTTTCGATCTTCGTGCCGGAGATGACGGTGCCGTTTTGCAGCATGTCCTCCAGGTTCACCAGATCGCAGTTGTGCATGTGCTGGGCATAGTAATCCGAGTCATGGAAGTGGATCATGCCCTGGCGATGCGCCGCGACGATCTCCTCCGGCAGCAGCAGGCGCATGGTGATATCCCTGCTGACCTCGCCGGCCATATAGTCGCGCTGCACACTGTTGACGCTGGGGTCCTTATTGGCGTTCTCCTGCTTGACTTCCTCATTGTTGCACTCGATCAGGGAGAGGATGCTTTCGTCGGTGGTGTTGGATTTGCGCACCAGGCTGCGCGTGTAGCGGTAGGTGATGTACTGCTTGGCCACCTCAAACGCGCCGTGCGCCATGATCTGCTTTTCCACCAGATCCTGAATCTCCTCCACGGACAGAGCGCGGCCCATCTTCTCGCACGTCTTCTGCACCGAGTCCGCGATGCGCTCAATCTGCACGGGCGTCATCTGCTCGCTCTCGGCCACGACGCTGTTGGCCTTGCCCACCGCGATGACGATTTTCGCCTTGTCAAAATCCATCTCGGATTTATTTCTTTTGATGATCTTCATGGAACCGTCCCCCTGTATTTCCCTGCTGATATAAACTCGATCCCGCAGCCCTTGGGCCGCCGAATCCCTTTATACCACAATATCTTGTGCCTGTCAAATTCATTCATATACAGCATATAGTTATTCTGCGGCATTCAGTTTTTCTTGGCGGCGCCAAGATTTCCCCAGCAAAAAAGGCCGCGACAGACGGCCGCATGGCCGTTGTCAAGCCTTTTTTCCTTCCAAAATTAGTTTTTTCGCCGGATATATCGTATCCTGAGACTGCGCCCTCAGTCGATCCGGTAATCGATCAGGCGCCATGCGCTACGATCCGCCTCAAGGCCGCTCATCCCCGTGTCAATCACGGCATAGCCTGTATATGGCGCGCCCGCATCCCAGTATTTTGCGGCGGCCTGCTCCGGGCGCAGACGGCAGTCCTCGTTTGACCAGCCCCAGCCCGCGCCGTAGCAGCCAAAGTATATGCCGAACACACCTTCGTCAAGCTCCTCCGCCGCGCTCATCGAGACAAAGCCGATGTCAATCGGCGCGCCCTCCGAAAAATAGTAATACCCGTTTTCATAGGTCAGATTCACCGGTGCGAGGCTCTGCGGCCGCCTTCCCGTGTACTGCTCGGCCACATCCCGGATGTACGCGTCCGACACGCGCGCGTTGTATCCCGCCTTGTCGCTCGCCTCCACATAGCGCGAGCGGTTGATGCGGATATGGAGCGCAGCGAACTCCGCAAGCTGCGCGTCCGAGGCCTCCGCCGGATCAAAGCGCGTGATCCCCTGCTCGGAAAAGTTGCTCAGAAACACGTTGACGCCGTATCGCGCCGTATCGCTGAGCGGCGCGGGCGAGGCGGCCCACGCGCAGGCGGGCAGGAGCATCAGCAGGCAGAGCAGAGCGGCAAGCTTCGTTTTCATCGAAATCTCTCCCTTTATGACCGTTTATGGATAAGACGGAGAAGCAGACCCAAACCCTGCCATTTACGCAAATTTTTCCTTGGCCATGCAAATCTTTTATGGGCGCGGCCGTCAGTCCTCCCGCATGGCGTCGCTGCGTCCGCCGGAGACGAGATCGATGTTCTCATAGCGTTCCGACTCGTCGATGAGCGCGCTGAGCCCGTGCGCCACGCACATATCCGGCTCATCGGAGAGCGTTGTGCGGATTCTCAGCTGATCGGAGATGACCTCGGCCAGGCCGAAAAGCTGCGCGCCGCCGCCGCTGAGCGTGATGCCCTCGTCAAAGATATCGCTGGCCAGCTCGGGCGGCGTGCGCTCGATGATCTTGTGCAGCGCGCTCATCAGCTCGCGCAGCGGCTCGTCGAGCGCCTCGATCATCTCCTCGGAGTTGACCGTCACCGCGCGCGGCAGGCCGGAGACGAGACTGCGCCCGCAGGCATCCATCTCCAGCTTGGCGCCGCGCATGCGCGCCGAGCCGATGTTCACCTTGAGCTCCTCAGCCGTGCGGGCGCCGATGAGCAGATTGTGCTTTTTGCGCAGGTAGTCGATAATCGCGTCGTCGAATTTATCGCCGCCGACGTCGAGAATATCCCACACAATCTGGTGGCCGAAGGAAAAGACGGAGACGTTCGTGCGGCCGCCGCCGATGTCGATATTCATGCGTCCGTAGGGCTGGTCGATGCGCAGGCCCGCGCCGATGGCGGAAGCCACGCTCTCGTCAACCGGCACGACGCTGCGCACGCCCGCGTCGACCATCACATCCACCAGCGTCTGGCGCTCGCTGGGCGCCATGCCGCCGGGCAGCGCCAGCAACAGCCGCGGGCGGAACGCCGCGCGCTTGCCCACAACCTTGCGCATGAAGTAGCGCAGCATCTTGCTCACCAGGTCAAAGCTGCGGATCCGCCCGTCGCGCAGCGGGCGCTCGACGATCAGCCCGGCGGGCGTGCGGCCGTACATCCGGCGCGATTCCTCGCCCACGGCCACGACATCGCGCGTCTGCCGGTCATACGTCACATACGCGGGCTCGCTGAGCACGATCCCCTTGCCCCTCACCACAATGTGCAGGGTGGACGTTCCCAGATCCATTCCCAGTTCATCTACGCCAAACATGTGTACTCCTTTAATGAAAGATCATTCTGCCCCGCTCCCGCGCAGCCGCGCGTACCGCCTGCGTGTGGCCTCACCCCCGCGCAGATGGCGCTCCTGCTTGTTGCGCAGGAACACCGCGGCTACCTCCTTGGCCAGCGCCCCCGACAGCTGTGGCAGGCGCGTCTCCATGTCCTTGTGCACGGTCGATTTGGAAACCCCCAGCACCTTGGCCGTCTGCCGCACCGTCGCACCGTTGGCGACGATGTACTCCGCGGCCCGCATCACCCTGCGCTCGATCGCCTGATTCACGCGCATCCCCCCAGACAGTCTCGGCAATCCGAGCTATCCTATGCGCCGGGATGCAAAAGGCGGCAAAAAACCGTTCGCGCGCTTTCTTGCGCGCCGCGCGGTGAGGGCATACGCCGTATTTATGATAGCGCGGCGGCAGGCCGCTGTCAACTGAAAAAGCGGGCCGCGCCCGCGCCTGTTCCCGAAAATTGCGCCAAACCCTGCCCGCAGGCAGGCGGACTCCCTATTCCCCGAAAAAGGAAAGCGCGCGCTCCTCCTCGCCCTCGTAGAGCACCGCCATAAGCGTCAGCCCCCGGGCAGGCGCGGTCATGCCCAGCGCCAGCCGGTCACCCGTCCCGATCGCCCGGGCGATGGCCCCCGGCTCCCGCTTGCCCGTGCCGACCTCGCAAAGCGTCCCCGCGATGATGCGCACCATATTGTACAAAAAACCGTCGCCCAGCACGGTGAAATTCACCTCGTCGCCCACGCGCGTCACCTGAACGCGGTGGATTGTGCGCACGGTGCTCCTGACCACGCTGCCGCTTGCGGCAAACGCCGCAAAATCATGCGTGCCCAAGAGCGCCTGCGCTTCCTGCCGCATGAGCGATACGTCCATCGGAAGCGGCACATGCGCGCTGTACTGCCTGGCGACGGCGCGATCGTGCCGCGCGTTATAGAACACATACCGGTACACCTTGCCGCAGGCGCTGTAGCGCGCATGAAAGCCATCCGGCGCCGCCATGCTCTCCCTTACCCGGATATCCGCCGGGAGCATCGTATTGAGCGCAAAGGCCAGCTTGTCCGCGGGGATACGCGTCGCGCTGTCAAAGTGCGCGCACAGCCCCAGCGCGTGCACGCCCGCGTCCGTGCGGCTGGAGCCTGTGACGCTGACCGTCTCGCCCGTCAGGCGGGCGAGCGTCCGCTCCAGCTCCTGCTGCACGCTCGGCCCGTTGAGCTGGCGCTGCCATCCGCAGTAGGCCGTCCCGTCGTATTCGACGGTCAGGCGAAAACGCCGCTGCCCCTGCGGCGGATGGTCATCCGCGCCCGGACGGTGACGGCTTATCAAATGCAGTTCAGCCAAGCAGCCTGCCCTCCACAAAAGTGACCATCAGAAACACCGCCGTCGCCAGCGCGGCATAAGCATCAAGCCGCGTATACCGGAGCTCGCGCAGGCGCGTGCGGTGCTCGCCGCCCCGATAGCAGCGCGCCTCCATGGCCATCGCCAGGTCGTTCGCGCGGCGGAACGCGCTCACGAACAGCGGTACCAGCAGCGGAATCATCGCTTTCGCGCGGTCGATCAGGTTGCCGCTTTCAAAATCCGCGCCGCGCGCCATCTGCGCCTTCTGGATCTTGTCCGTCTCCTCCAGCAATGTCGGGATGAAACGCAGCGCGATGGTCATCATCATCGCCAGCTCGTGCGCCGGAAAATGGAAGCGCCCGAGCGGACGCATCAGGTGCTCCAGGGCGTCCGTCAGCTCCATCGGGCTGGTGGTCAGCGTGAGCACGGAGGTGCCCATCACCAGGAAGACCAGACGCAGCGCGAAGAATATGGCATTTGACAGCGCCTCCCTCGTCAGCGTGAAGAAGCCGATGGTGAAAATCGGCGTCTCGCCCTGCACAAAGAACAGGTTGAGGATAAATGTGAACAGGAGGATGAAGCGCAGGGGCTTCACGCCCTTTGCCAGATACGAGAACCTGATGCCGGAGATCCGCACCACGATGTAGAGAAACGCCAGCGCGATCACATACCCCGGCAGATTGCCCACCATGAACACGCCCACGATATAGACGATGGTGAGAATCAGCTTCATGCGGGGGTCCATGCGGTGGATGGCGGAATCGCCGGGATAATACTGCCCGAGCGTGATATCGTTAAGCATGGCGTTCTTCCCTCCTCACGACCGTCTCAATCGCGGCCTTGATCTCCTCCATCCGGTAGATGCCCTCCGGAATGTCAAAGCCGCGCGTGCGCAGCTTGTCCGCCAGCAGCACGGCCTGCGGCACATCAAGCCCGATCTCGCGCAGCTGCGCCCCTTGGGAGAACACATCGCACGGCGCGCCGTCCATCACCACCTCGCCGTGGTTCATGACAATGACGCGTTCGGCGAGCGAGGCCACGTCGTCCATCGAGTGGCTGACCATCACGATCGTCGTGCCGCACTCGCTGTGCAGCGCGCGGATCAGGCCGAGAATCTCCTCCCGGCCGCGCGGGTCAAGGCCCGCGCACGGCTCGTCGAGCACGAGCACCTGCGGCTCCATCGCCAGCACGCCCGCAATCGCCACCCGGCGCATCTGCCCGCCGGAGAGCTCAAACACCGAGCGCTCGTGCAGGCTGTCGTAGTCAAGCGCGACGCGGCGCATGGCGTCCCGGACGCGCCGTGATATTTCCGCCTCATCAAGGCCCAGATTCCTGGGGCCGAAGGCGATGTCCTTCTCCACCGTCTCCTCAAAGAGCTGGTTTTCAGGATACTGGAAGACAAGCCCCACCCTGCGGCGGATGGCGCGCTTATCGGTCTGCTTATCGGCCAGATCGAGTCCGTCCACCGTAATCCTGCCGCTTGAGGGCTTGAGCAGGCCGTTGAGGTGCTGCACCAGCGTCGACTTGCCGCTGCCCGTGTGGCCGATCAGCCCGATAAACTCGCCGTCTCCGATGGTGAGCGACACGTCGTGCAGAGCCTGCGTTTCGAATGGCCCGCCGGACATGTACACGTAATTCAGATGCTCGATGACAATCGACATACTTCCTCCACCATTTCATCCACCGTCAGCACGTCGGCGCGAACCATCACGCCGTCCTTCCTGAGCATGTTTGCCAGATCGGTCATCTCCGGGACATCGAGCCCCAGCGCACGCACCTTCTCCACCCTGGTAAAGACCTCGCGCGGCGTGCCGCTCATGGCGATCTTTCCCTCGTCCATGACGATCACATAGTCGGCCGTGGCCGCCTCGCTCATGTAATGCGTGATGATGACGATGCTGATGCCTTCCTCCTCATTGAGGCGGTGCACGGTGTTCATCACCTCGCGCCGCCCGCTGGGATCGAGCATTGCCGTCGATTCATCCAGGATGATCACGTCCGGCTTCATCGCCAGCACGCCGGCGATCGCCACGCGCTGCTTCTGTCCGCCGGAAAGCATGTTCGGCGCCTTTTTGGCATATGCGCTCATGTTCACCGCGCGCAGCGCATCGTCGATGCGCACGCGCATTTCCTCGGGCGGCACGCCCTTATTCTCAAGGCCGAACGCCACGTCTCCCTCGACAATCGTCGCCACGATCTGGTTATCCGGGTTCTGGAAGACCATTCCCGCGTGCTCACGGATGTCAAAGACGAGGTCGTCGTCCCTCGTGTTCAGCCCGCAGACCCATACCGTGCCCTCGCCCGGCACGTACAGGGCATTGAACAGCTTGGCCAGTGTCGATTTTCCGCTGCCGTTGTGCCCTAGGATCGCCAGGAATTCGCCCTTTTTGACGCGCATGGACACGTCATCCACGGCCTTGCGCTCGGCCTCGGGATAGGTGTAGCTCAAATTGCTGGCGATAATCCGATTTTCTTCTAGATTTGTCAATGCTGCGTTCCTCCGCTGCGCCATCTAAAAATACGGCGCCCAAAAACACTCGTCTTCGGGCGCCGTAAAAGGAAATGCTGCCTTTCACCGTCTTCTCTCATCCAGACTGTACTGTCGGTTTCGGAATTGCGCCGAATCAAAGATGGGAAATCCATCCCTCGCGGACTATACCGCCGGTCGGGAATCACACCCCGCCCCGAAGACTGTTCCGATTATAGCACAGAAATGTGCGCTTGAAAAGGGCTTACGCGCTAAAGTTGACGACCTCTTCCTCCGGCTCCTCACACGGCTCCAGCGCCGTGACGTAGAGCACAGGGCCCACGCCCTTGTACTGCCTGCGCTCCTCGGCCTGCACGCGCGCGGTCACCATCTGCCAGGTCTTGGCCTGCGGGATGGGCAGGCCGTTCGCCTTGGCGATGAAGCCCACAAAGCGGATATCCTCCGCGCAGCAGACCATGCCCATGCGGCCGGGCACGTATTCATCGCGTCCGATGTTGCGCCCGCGATAGATATAGCCCTTGAAGCGCACGGTCTTCCCGTCGTAGTTCTCCGGATTCTCGGAGGCGTCCAGATAAAAGATGCCGAAATGCCGGTCCTCGATCTCGATGATCGGGGCATCCATGTCGTAGGGCGGCGGCATGCCCGCGCCGTAATCCTCGCTGGTGCCGTCGTCGTTTTCAAAGTACAGCGACGCCTGCGGGTTCATGCTGCGCACATTGCGGTCGCGGATGAGCTGGCGGGTTTCCTCCGTCGCGCGGTTGAAGACCACCATGTCCGCGTCGGTGATGTGCTGGAGCATGCGCTGGCCCATGTTCTTGGCGTACAGATCAAACGTCTCCGCGTTGACGGTCGTGATGATCTGGTAGACCTCCAGCACCTTGGGCGTGCGCGAGAGCGCCGCGTCAAGATCCCACATGCCGTTCATCTCGACGATCACGCGGTCGGGATGATGCTTGCGCACGAACGCGCGCAGCGTCTCCTCATTGTATTCCTCCTCGTCCTCGATGCACTCGACGACGGAATGGGTGCTCCTGAGCAGATCAGGCTCATATTCCTCCATGCCCTCCTCACACTGGACGATGAGCGTGTGCTCGTCCCGGGTGAAGCCGGGATCAGCCAGCACGCTGGCGATGAAGGAGGTCTTGCCGCTTTCAAGGAAGCCGGCAAACAGATAAACCGGAATAGCCATGCTGTTCCTCCGATCAGGCGACGCCAAAGAGCTTGCTGAGCGCAGCCTCGTCGAGCTTGGAGCCGATTACGCACAGGCGGCCGGTGTAGTCCGCCGGGCCCCTGCGGATATCCTGCTCGCCGGGCGTGTAATCAAAGTGCAGCCAGCCGCCCTCCGCGCAGGGGACAATGCCCTTGGCGCGCAGGATAAGGCCGAGATGCTCGTCCTCAAGCTTGGCCAGAATGCCGGAAAGCTCCGTCTCGCCAAATGCGCGCACCGTCTCCACACCCCAGGAGGTGAACACCTCGTCGGCGTCATGGCCGTGATGGTGGTGATGATGATGGTGTCCGCAGCTGCACACGCCGTTCTCATCGTAATGATGGTGATGCTCGTGCTCCTCTCCATCATGATCGTGATGGTGGTGATGCTCGTGCTCCTCTCC
>JAUNJB010000207.1 GCA_030535375.1 Clostridia bacterium
GCCAGCATGGGCTTGAGCAGGTTGCCCGCGTCCATGGAGCCCTCGGTCTTGCCCGCGCCGACGATGGTGTGCAGCTCGTCGATGAACAGGATGATGCGGCCCTCGCTGGCCTTGATGTCGTTGAGGACGGCCTTGAGGCGCTCTTCGAACTCGCCGCGGAATTTCGCGCCGGCGATCAGCGCGCCCATGTCGAGGGAGAAGATCGTGCGGTTTTTCAGGCTGTCCGGCACGTCGCCGCGCACGATGCGCTGCGCCAGGCCCTCGGCGATGGCCGTCTTGCCGACGCCGGGTTCACCGATGAGTACGGGATTGTTCTTGGATTTGCGCGAAAGGATGCGGATCGCGTTGCGGATCTCGCTGTCCCGGCCGATGACGGGATCGAGCTTGTTCTGGCGGGCAAGCTCGACGAGATCCTGGCCGTACTTCTTGAGCGCGTCATAGGTGGACTCCGGGTCCTCGCTGGTCACGCGGGCGCTGCCGCGTACGGCCTGCAAGGCTTCCAGGAATTTCGCCTTGCTGATCCCCAAAGAGGAAAACACCGGCTTGACGGTGGAGTCCGCCTTTTCCATCAGCGCGAGGAACAGGTGCTCGACGGAGACGTACTCGTCGCGCATCTGCTTCATCTCCGCTTCGGCCTGCTGCATCGCGGCGGACAGGCCGGCGGAGACATAGGGCTGCTGATTGCTTCCGGTGATCTTGGGCAGGCGGGAGACGGCATTATCGCACGTGCTCTGCACCTGGCGCAGATTCAGGCCGAGCTTTTCCATCAGCTGGCCGATGAGGCCGTTTTCCTGCGCGAGCAGGGCGGAAAGCAGGTGAAGCTGCTCCACCTGCGCGTTGCCGTAGCTCTGCGCCAGCTGCTGCGCCGCCTGCAGCGCTTCCATGGATTTTTGGGTGAAACGGTTGGCATCCATCCAAATCATCCTCCTTTATGTTCAGGGCAAAGCCCGATGAACGTCTGTCTTTTTTTATCCTTTGACGATGACAGTATACCATGGTCAAAGAAAGTCAGTAAATAGTAAAATCGGATGATTTTTTGGTCTGATATGGATCAGAATGCACAAGAATTGATCGGGGTCAGGTCCTGAATCCATCGGCGTATTCGTCCGTGCATTGAATGTCCCACATGGGCACCCATTCATGGGCGGATATCGTGAACAGGTAGGGGACGATGGCCGTGATGACGCTTTGGCTGCCGTAAGCTGTGACCGGTTCATCCATATATTCAAACTGAATGGGCTGATCCTCTGAGCTGCTATGCAGGTAACCGACGCTGGAGCTGTCTGCCAGCGCAGCACGGAGGGCGCTCATCCCGTCGGGCTGGGGGATCAGAGGGCGGCTGTGCATGCTGAGGGCGATTTCCGCGAGCTCCGCTTCGCTCATGGGACGGCGCGATTGGATCTCCGGTATTTCCGAGGTGCGCGCGCTCACGAGGATGCCGCTGTCCGACACGATGACGCTGGCTTCTACGGAAAAAGCGATTGAGGCATCCGGCTCGTCCGAATATCCGGCGGGATAAGAGGGCACGGGGTAAAGCCACATGCCGTCGAGCAGCACGGTAAAATCCACCTCTGTGTATGCGGACTGACGTGGGTCGTACTTATGCATGCGCTTCCATTGGGCCTGCGCGCGTTCAAGCTGTAGGGAAAAATCGGAAAACCGATGTGAGAAAAACTCCGTTTGAGTTTCAAGCCAGCTTTCGTAATCATAAGGGCGGCTAACGCTCTTCGGCACAGGATCGACCTCCACGCCCAGCTCCGTAAAATAATCAAGACCGATCTGAATGGCCTGCTTTGCGGCATCCTCCCAGGAGATATCGGCCGAGGCCTCTGCATTCCAATCGCCCGTATACTGGCTGTACGTGCGGTCATTGCCGAATTTGCCCTGATCGCTTTGCCCGGCCGCGCGAAGGGCTCGCTGCATATCCGCCTTGCTGAAAAAGCGGTTGCCCGTCGTGAGGATTTCCGCAGGGTAGGGTTCCTCCGGCACGGCGCAGTCCACCTGGATATCGTAAAAGGTTTCCTCGGAATAGCCGTTGACAAAGTGCGCCGTCACCGTGCCGTGCATCCATCCGTCCTCGATGATCAGGCCGGAAAGCGGATCGTCCTGCGCACGGACGATGGGGCAGAAAAGCAGCAGCAGCGCGCACCACACGGCGAGCACTTTACATCCAGTAATCATCATAAGCCTTCCTCCATTCTCCCATGCTGGGTGCGCTGATACGCACGGTCAGCATGGCCTGTTCGATGGTTTCTCCAGTGACATAGTCCTTCACAAAGATCTCCGTGCTGAGCGTCATCAGCCCGTCCGCGTCAAGCAGATCGGCATACCTGTCCGGGTTTACCCAGGAAAAATCAAATTCTGCCAGAAAGGTTTCGCCTTTGCCGTCGATCAGGCTGTCCGATGTGCCGGTGAGCGGATAGCCCTGTACGAGCCATACATCTTCGGCATACGTGTAAACCGTCCTGCCATCAGCCCACTCATCGACGGGAATGATGCCGTCCTTTGTCCAGATATGGTCATGACGCACGCCGTCCACACCGATATTCATGTTGTAGACGGTCAGCACATCGTCCGAGGCGCCTGCCATCGAGAAGCTCAGCGACAGGGACATCATGTCCTTATCCCATACGACGTCGTTGAGCTCGGTAGTCAAAAACAGACCGTTGTATAAAATCTCTGAAACCGACCATGTTTTTGACAGATCGACTTCAGTCGGTTCTGCTTTTCTGTTTTGCAGGAACCAATTCACGTCAAAGCTGCGCGTACCCAGCGCGCCTGAGCAAAGGAGGATGAGCGTCAGCACGGTGACCAGCACGATGCGGCCGATGGGCAGCTGCGCACGAACCCGCCTTTTTTCCGGCAGCTGCATAAGCGTGCGTTCGAGCGCGTCGTGAAATGCGGCGGGTGTGGGTTCGATGGCGTCGCTGATCCATGTTTTTCTCATGTCCATATCTCTCCTCTCCGTTCTAGTTCCGTGCGCAGGCGGTTTCTCGCGCGATGCAGCCGCATCTTGAGCACGGGCTGCGGCACATGCACAATTGCGGCGATCTCTTGCAGCGAATAGCCCTCGTCATGATGCAAAAGCAGCAGGAGCCTGTCCTCCGGTTTCAGCGCGGCCAACGCTTCGGTCAGCGCGCTTTCCTCCGGAGGCGGGGAATCCTCCCCGGCGGCGGCCAGCGTGCCAGGGTCCGTCGGGGCTTCGCGCTTCAGCCTGCGCAGGATTTTGTAGCATTCGTTGCACAGAATGCGCTTGAGCCAGGCGTCAAATGCGGCTTCGTCCCTGAGCTGCGGCAGGTTTTCCCATGCTTTCAGCACGGCAGCCTGTATGGCATCCTCGCATTCGCTGGGGCTGAGCATGGTGCGGGCGATGCAGTAAAGCATGCGCTCCCCGGCGCGGACGCGTTCGGCAAATTCGTCTCTGTCCAAGTCTGCACCTCCTTTTCTTGATGTCTTCATAATATAGATGCGCAGAGGGCCCTCCCGGTAACAGGAAAGCCCCCAATTTTTTTACTTTATTAGAGAATTATGCGAAAAACCGGACAGCGGGCACGGAAACACTTTGGAGTGTGAGGTGCTTTGGAAGCGGGAGCGGCCACTGGCCGCCAGGAAATTGCGCGAAAAACCGGACAGCGAGCACAGAAACACTTTGGAGTGCGAAGTGCTTCGGAAGCGGGAGCG
>JAUNJB010000208.1 GCA_030535375.1 Clostridia bacterium
CCGCTTCGCGTTCTTCTTGTCTCTGTATCGTTTTCAAGGATCATCCGCCAGCGGTCTGAGTTGCTCTCGTGCTGACAGCTTGATTATTATATTCCTCCCTCCCCCTTTTGTCAAGCCCTTTTTCGCAGTTTTTTACACTTTCTGAGCAAGTTTTCCCTTTGGGGAGAATAAGCATGTATATGATCGGCGCTGCCGCGGCGTTTTCTCTTGGCGGCAGCGCCGACTCATTCCTTATTTCACGTCGTCCCAGGTCAAAATCTCCGGCACGCTAAACGTCTGTTCATCTCCGACTGTGAAGATAATCAGCTCCGCATTCTGCGCATCCACCGGCATCTGGAGAAATCCCCATCTATCCCATAGCTCCAGCTCCGGGTCAAATTCATGAAAATCCTCAACTTCTTTCTCGTTGTCCTTTGTGATGTAATCGCATTCCACCACCCAGCGCGGCACGGCCCAGGCGCAATCGTCCATTCCCGGATTGGAATAGAGCAGATAGCCCAGCCGCATGGAATACACCTGCCGGATATGCCCCGCCTCGACCTCCTTTTCAATCGCAGCCTGCACGCTTTGCAGAGAAGCGAGCGGCACGTCCGCCATCTCGATCGTGCGCACATTGTCAAGCGCGGTCATTGTGCGGTTGTCCTCTTCATTGCTGCTGAAAGATAATAGATAATTCGTCGTTCTCTCCGCCCCTATTCTATAGGGATAGAGCTTTTCTGTCGCCCGATTGGCCTCATCAGATGATTCATGATTCATCGCATAGTAATTATCCGCATCCAGAGAAGAGACGGCGCCGAAAAGTGGGAGACCACAGATGTACTGTTCGGCCCAAATTTCGTAATACCCGTCCCGCTTGGATGCCTCATCCGTCCCCGTATTTTCCGTCAGCGTTGAACCACAGATTTTTACATGCTTGGGTTTGACGACATATTCGCCGTCAGGATAGCTCAGCCTGATGTCCTCTTCCCATATGCGCATCACATCGTCGATCGTCTGCTCGCTGCCGCGCAGATACGGCTGATCCATTTCAATCTCCCAGGGATAGTGAACGGTCACGGGGCTGGCTTCTCCCATGGACCCAAAGCCGACACTGAAGCGATAGCCTCCGCGCTGAATCCACACCGAATCGAGCGCTTCATGTTTGTCTTGTCCATATTCGACATAGCCAAGGAAAAACTCCAACGCTTTTTCGTTGACATCGATCTCATACTCCACGGCGCCCTTCTTTGTGGCCGGGGTGGGCCTCCCCTGCAGGACGGTTTCAAAAAGCTCATCGGAGAGGGGAATCGCCCGTTCCACGGTGACGACGGGAATCTCCTCGATATCCGGCACGATGACCGGCACGTCAACCTCCATCGTCCCGTTCGGCGTTTCATAGCTCTTTTGCCAGCGTCCGTCCATCTCCTGCACCTGCTCGTAAAGCTGCGTGATGGAAACCATCTCCTGTCCCACCGCTCCGGCGCATATGCCCATCAGCAAGGCGGCCGTCAGAATCAATGCCATTGCGTATTTTCCCATGTTTCGTTCTCCTTTCACATACTCGCTTGGTCTTGCGCACTTTCCCCGATTTGTTTTTGTCGACGAGGCATCCGCCATTGGCGAATGCTTTCCATTTCCCCTCCATTCATTAGACGCGAGAAATCGTACTTTTTTGCTTCTTTTTTGGATTTTTGAAAAACATTTTCCTCTCCCTTTTGGGACGAATAATCCGCGTTTTTCCGCATCTTCGCAGCATAAAATACGACGAAAGCATCTTGCCTGCACTCTGCTGAAAACAAAAAGGCCCTCTCCCCAAGGAGGAAAGAAGGCCATCATGCAAATCGATCAAATATTTACACAAGGGAAAGCCCCTCCGTGAGCGAGAGTAACCCGGCATGCGCAAAGTCAAGCGCCCCTCCCGTTGCCGGGAGAGGCGCTCCTTCTCATTTTTCCGTATACGTCTTGGGTTCGAGATTCTTATCCACGCCCGATGTGTAGACCACATAGTCGCGCACAAAGCCATACGTCTTTCCGGTCGTGGTCACGACCTCGTACCAGATGTTGTCGCTGGCATCCTTGTACTTGTCAAGCACGCGCAGCTCAATGCCCGCGGACAGCTGACGCACCACCTTGGCATTGGATACGGGCTTCTCGCGCACGTTGGCCGCGCGGCCCGTCGTCGCCTTGCCGATGACCTCCCGATCGAGCAGGCTGTCCGCCGACGGGGTCGCCGTCACGGCGGCGGAGGCTTCCCCCGTATCCGTGCTCGTCCCCTGAGCATCCAGATCCACACCGGCATCCAGCGTGATCACATAATCACGCATGAATCCCACCGTGCTGCTGCCCTGCGGCTGCACCTCATACCAGACGTTGCCGTTCTTATCCTTTTGAACGCTCAGGATGTCGACCGCTTTGTTCTTCTTGAGCTGCGTGAGCACCTTGCCGTTCATCACCTTGCGCAGGTTGGCCTCCCGGTTTGTCTTGCCCGTGCCGATACGCGCGGTGCTGGATGCCGCAGTCGCGGCCGGGGTGGCCGTGGCCGCCGCCGTCTCTCCGGCCTTCGGGGTGGCCGTCGCCTTGGGCGTCGCCGTGGGCTTTTCAAGGCTGCCATTCACGGTGACCACGTAGTCACGCATCCATCCGTCCGTCGCGATATCATCAACCGTCACCGCGTACCACACGTTGCCGCTCTTGTCAAGCAGCGTCTCGTGGATGGTCACCGACTGCCCCTTCTTAATCTGCTGCTTCACCTTCGCGGAGGAGGACGCGCTCTCGCGCAGATTCGCCGCCCGGTTGGTCACGCCCGTGGCCAGATCAGGCACCGGCGTCGGGGATGGCGTCGGGCTGGGAGACGGCGTGGCCGTAGGCTCGGCCGTTGGGCTTGGCGTGGGCGACGGGCTGGGCGTAGGCGTATTCGTCAGGATGATCGGCAGCGGCGTGGCCGTAGGCTCGGGCTCGGGCGTGGCCGTCGGCGCCTGTGTAGGCACGGCCGTCTCATCGGCGATCTGCGGCGCAAAGATGAGGCTTCCGCCCTCCGGCTCATCCGATCCGTCGTCCCCATCCGGCTCTGTCTCCGGCGAGAAGACAAGCGGCGCGTCAGGCTCGCTGGGCGCGGGCGTCTCGGTCTGTCCGCCGCTGGGCAATACGCCGCTGTCCGGCTTGCTGCCCAAGAACTTGACGCACAGCAGCACAACCAGCAGCACGATCAGCAGCGCTACAATGCCGGCGGCGATTTTTCCCATCGTCGTGCCAAGCAGGTTCGTCACGATGCTTCCGCCGCGTCCCGAATGCCGCTGCCGTTTGGGCTGCCTGGGCGTCTTTCCGTCATCCTCGTCATCATCCGCGCCGTCCGAATCGATATAGTCGTCGTACTCGTCATAATCATCATAATCATCATAGTCATCGTCCGGCAGCTGCTGATACGGGCTTTCGCGCTTTGGCAGCTCATCGTCGTAATCGCGTCGTCTGGCCATGGTAAGCCCTCCTCGTCCCCTCATGCGTTATCTCTATTATAAAGTTTCGAACAGATTGTTGCAAGCCTTTTCTACCGAACCGCCGAATTTTGCCATTTTTCGTCTTGATCCTAAAACAGCGCGCCGTGCGCGCTCCCTCTTCCGAAGCACTTCACATTCCAAAGTATTTCTGTG
>JAUNJB010000041.1 GCA_030535375.1 Clostridia bacterium
GTATCCATCTCACAGACGCGGGCGAGATAGTCCTTTCGGAAGACGTTGATCATCCTGGGCAGGATGACCTCCATGCCGTTTTTCTCAAGGTATTCCTCGATGTGGAAATTCGATCCGGCGTGGAACGTGACCAGGTATTCCCCCGTCACAAACACGCGCGGGCGCGGATGGCTTCTGTCGTAGCGAACCGCGCACAGCTTGTCGATTCCTCTGCGGAACGCCGAGATCGCCGGGGTGACGCCGTGCTCAAGCGCCCCGGCAATGTCGTCGATAATCTCATCAAAGACGCGGTTCGTCTCCCCCGGCTCAAGCTCGTAGGGACGAATCTGGCGGCGCAGCTCCTCAAAGATATCCATCATCGTGATGGCCCACAGGCACTGCACGTTGAACAGGTCGTCAAGCCGCACGCCGGGATGCATGTCCTTCGAGTCGACGGGATCCGTGGATACGATCGGCACATCCTCAAAGCCCGCGGCGTCCATCGCGCGGCGCAGCAGCGCGGAATAGTGCGACAAGCGGCAGTCTCCCTGATACTTTGCCATGGCCACCGCGACCTCGCCGCGCCTGAACCGGCCGCTCTGCAGCACGGCAAGCATCTCCCCGATGACCATCTGCGCCGGGAAGCAGATGTCGTTGTGGACGTACTTTTTGCCCAGGCGGATCTGCTCGATACTGCCCAGCGGCACGGCCTCCGCGCGCACGCCGTATTTGCGCAGCACGGCGCTCAGCAGCTTGCAGAACGTCTGAGAGACGTTGGGCACCAGCACGGTGCGCAGCTTCTTGTCCGCTTTTTTGAACTTCGCCGGATAGCCGTCGCCCAGCGGCACGAAAACCGGCCCGGCCTCTCGCCCGCGGCGGATCGCGACCGTCTCCAAAAAGGACTGGACGCGGATATTCAGCGAGTTGGCCGCACCGCCCTCGTCGAGCTTGAGCACGAGCGGCACCTTGCCGCTGGTTTCCTTCATGATGCGGATGATCTCGTCGGACAGGACGGCATCGTGTCCGCAGCCAAAGCTCACAATCTGCACGTATTCAAGCTCCGGGGACTGCGCCGCCGCCATCGCGCCGGAGAGCATCCGGGCGTGGAAATTATTGGTGATCTCCGCCAGCGTATAGCGCAGGCTCTGCCGGCTGAGCTCCGGCACGGCATCCACGGTGAGCACGGGCACGCCGGCGCGGGTGAACGCCCGGGACAGGTCGTGGCTGACCAGCGCGTCCGTGTGATACGGCCTGCCGGCCAGCACCACGGCAAACGTGCCATTTTGGCGGCACTCCTCGATGATGCGCGCGCCCTCGTCCGTGAGTGCGGCGCGGAATTCCATGAGCGCCCTTTCGCCCTGGTCAAAGGCCGCGTCGACCTCCGCCTCCGGCAGGCCATACTCCTTGTGGAAGTAGTCGCGGATCAGCCGCCTGCGGTCGCTTTCCGTGTGCCAGTGGAACATCGGAAAATCAAACCTCGTATGGAGGCTGCGCTCCGGGTCGTCGGAGTGATGAATGACGAGCGGATAGCCCTTGACCACCGCGCAGACGTAGTTGCTCTGCCTGTCCTCAGCCTCGGAGGGCATCTCCATGATCATCGGCATGAAGATGCGGTCAACGCCCTGTCCGGCCAGATCGCGGATATGCCCATGCGAGAGCTTCGCCGGAAAGCAGATCGTATCCGACGGGATGAACGGGATGCCTTTCTCGTACAGCACGCGCGAGCTCGGATGGGAAAGCCGCGTCTTGTAGCCCAGCGCGTGGAAGAATGTGCTCCAGAACGGCATGCTGTCCCAGAATTCCAGCGTGCGCGGCAGGCCGATGGTCACATCCTTCGGCGCGCTCACGGGCGTGAACGCATAGTTTTTAAACAGCAGCTTCTCCCGCATCAGGAACATGTCCGCGGGCTTTTTCCGGGCGCTGTCCGGCGTTCCATGCGCGCCGTCCTGCGCATCGGGCACGGCGCCCCGCTCACAGCGGTTTCCCGTAATCCAGTGCGCCCCGTTTGAAAATTCCACCAGCGTCCTGCTGCAGTGATTGGCACAGCGCATGCAGCGCAGGTTTTCGGTCTGCGTGTAGTCAAATTCCCTGAGCGCGTCAAAGCCGATGAACCGCGTGGGGCCCTCCTCCTTGCGCCGCTTGGTGAGCAGCGCAGCACCGATGCAGCCCATCTCGCCCGGATACGGCGCGCGCGTCACCTCATGCCCGAGGTACTGCTCCAGCGCGCGCAGCACGGCGTCGTTTTTAAACGTGCCGCCCTGCACCACCACGCGCCCGCCAAGCGCCTCCGGGCCCGCAATGCGCACGACCTTCGTGAACACGTTCTCGATGATCGAGCGGCAGAGCCCGGCCATGATGTCCTCCGCGTTGCGCCCATTCTTCTGCTCGGTGATGATGGTGCTGTTCATGAATACGGTGCAGCGGCTGCCAAGCTGCGCGGGATGCGCGGAGCGGAAGGCCGCGGCGGCGATATCCTGAACGCCGATTCCCAGCGACGCAGCAAAGTTTTCCAGAAAGGAGCCGCAGCCGGAGGAGCATGCCTCGTTGAGCGTGATATTGGTGATGATGCCGTCGGATACCCAGATAGCCTTCATATCCTGCCCGCCGATATCCAGGATGAAGCTGACATCCGGCACGTATTTGCACGCGGCGGCGGCATGGGTGACCGTCTCCACCGTGTGCACATCCGCGCCGAACGCCCTCGCCGTGAGCAGCTCGCCATAGCCCGTCGTGCCCAGGCCAAGCACCTCCAGGCGGATGCCCCGCTTCTCGTATTGATCGTGAAGCGCCATCAGCCCGCGCTTGATCACCCGCAGGGGATCGCCCGCGTTGGCCGCATAAAACCGGTCGACCACCCGTTCCCGCTCGTCCATGAGGATCAGCTTGGAGGTCGTGCTGCCCGCGTCGATGCCGATGTACACGCGCATCACGCCGCTTTCATCCGGCTCGGGCGCCTCCAGCTCCGCGGGCGCATGCCGCCGCTGCCATTCCTCCCGCTGCGCGCCGTCCTCGAAATAGGGCTTCCCCATCGCGCTGACCGCCTGCGAGGCGCACAGCGCCTCATCCAGCGCGGCGATCGCGCCGTCCAGCGAGAACGGCTCCTCCGCCTCGGGAAACAGCTCGTCCACCGCGATGGCCGCGCCGCGCGCCACAATGGTTTCGGGATGCTCGGGCAGGATCATGTCCGCCTCGGACAGATACAGCCGCTCGGCAAACACGCGCATCAGCGTCGGATGGAAGGTCAGCGGCCCGCCCTCAAAGATGATCGGGGCCTTGAGCTCCAGCCCCTGCGCCAGGCCGCCGATGGTCTGCTTGACGATGGCATGAAACGCGGAAAGCGCGATATCCTCCTTCCGGCCGCCCTCGTTGAGCACGGACTGGATATCCGTCTTGGCAAACACGCCGCAGCGGCCGGATATGCTGTGCACGGTCCGCCCCTTTGCGGCCAGCGCCTCAAACTCCTCCGCCGGGGTCCTCAGCAGCGACGCGATCTCATCGATAAACGCGCCGGTGCCGCCCGCGCAGCTGCCGTTCATGCGCATATCCGAGGCGATGGGCTTTTCCCCCTCACCGTCGCGATGGAAAAAGATGATCTTCGCATCCTGCCCGCCCAGCTCGATGGCCGTGCGCGTCTGGGGATACAGCGTTCTGACCGCCGACGCGTTGGCGACAACCTCCTGAATGTAGTGCGCACCGATCCGCGCGGCGATATCCTTGCCGCCCGAGCCGCACACCGCGGCCCGGAACCGCCCGCACGGGAATTGCTCTTTCACCTGCACGAGCAAAAGGCGCAGCGTTTTGGCCTGCTCCGCATGGTGGCGCAGGTAACGCGAAAAGCGCACCTCGCCGCTTTCTTCATCAATGACGACCGCCTTGACCGTCGTTGAGCCGATATCCATGCCAAGGCGGTATGCCCGATTCACCTCACACACTGTGTTTCCTCCGTATTCATCCTTGCACGCCGTCCGTTTGCCCGGCGCATTCTACAGTAACGAAAAAAGTGCAACCATGAGCTGGATTTACGCCGCTCAGGCCACACACTTTTTTTGCATACATCGACGATCACGGCGCGACGCGCCGTCATCGCCGACGGCCCGATTCCGCTTCATCTTTATGTTATTATATTCGCTTCACCGGAAGAGTCCAATGGTGGTTTTGTACAAAAATTCGACATAATTCTCTTTTTTACGACATGTTAGCGGTCAGTCATCGCCGGGCACGCACAGGATGTAAACCTTGACATTTTCAGCGTATCATGCTAATGTTGTCTCGTATTCTTCCATCCTTTCGTATTTCCAGCGCACAAATGACAAGGAGCGCCTGCCATGTCCCCATTTTCTTTGGCCGCGGCCGCCGTGGCCGTGGCTTTCGTCTACTATATATGCCCCGCACGCCTGCAATGGATCGTTTTGCTGGCTGCCAGCTGCCTTCTCTATGCGCAGAACGGCGCGCAGCCGCTCGCCTTTCTGCTGCTGACCGCCGCGTCCACCTGGGCCGCGTCGCTGCTGATCCACCGCATAGGCCGCCGCGCCGCGCAGGCTGCCCACACCGGCGGCGCGCCCCTCCCCCGGGAGGAGAAAAAACGCCTCAAGGCCCGCGCAAGACGCCGCCAGCGCGCGGTGTTTTTTGCCGTGCTGCTGCTCAACTTCGGCATCCTCGCGCTGCTCAAGTACGCGCACGCGGGCACGGAGCAAACGCTGCTTCGCCTGCTTGGCGCCGTCGGAAGCGGCGGCGGTTTCCGCCTGCTCGTGCCGCTGGGCATCTCGTTTTACACGTTCCAGTCGATGGGATACCTGATCGACGTATACAACGGCAAGTATCCGCCGGAGCGCAATCCCGCACGCTTTCTGCTGTTCGTCTCCTTCTTTCCGCAGATGGTGCAGGGCCCCATCGGGCGATACGACCATCTCGCCCCGCAGCTGACCGCGCCGCACAGGCCGGACCTCAAAAACATCCGCTACGGTCTGATCCTGATGCTCTGGGGCTTCTTCAAAAAGAAGGTCATCGCGGACCGCGCGCTCGAATTCGTGCAGGCCGTCTTCTCGGATCACACCCCTTACGGCGGGGCTGTCATCGCCGTCTCCGTGCTGCTGTATTCCCTTCAGCAATACTGCGATTTCTCCGGCGGCATCGATCTCGTCACGGGCGCCGCCGAGGTGCTGGGCATCCATCTCGCGCCCAACTTCAAACGGCCGTACTTCTCCGTCTCCCTGGGCGACTTCTGGCGCCGCTGGCACATCAGCCTGGGCGCGTGGATGCGCGACTATGTGTTCTACCCCTTCGCGCTCACCCGCCCCATGCGGCTGCTCAGCAAGGCGCTCAAGAAGACCGCCGGCGCGGAAATCGCCCGCGCCATGCCCGCGGCGCTCGGCAACATCCTCGTCTTCCTGCTGGTGGGCGTATGGCACGGCGCGTCGATGAATTACGTGCTCTGGGGGCTGTATAACGGTGTCATCCTCGCCGTCAGCGCCCTGATGGAGCCCGCCTACAAGCGCTTCGGCGAAACGCATGCCGCGCTGGTCAAATCCCGCGGCTTTCACATCCTGCGCGTGCTGCGCACATTTCTGATCGTCAATATCGGCTGGTATTTTGACCGCTGCGCCGATTTCCGCGACGCCCTGGCCATGCTGGGCAAAACGGTATTCTCCCCCAGGCTTTGGCAGCTGACCGACGGCACGCTCTTCTCCCTCGGCCTGACGCTCAAGGGCTTTTCCCTTCTGGGCGCGTCCGCCGCGCTGCTGTTTGCCGTCTCCCTCGCGCAGGAGCGCGGCATCCGCGTGCGCCCCTGGCTTGACAGCCTCCGTCTTCCCGCGCGGTGGGCGCTGCTCTACGGTCTGATCCTGGTGAGCATCCTGTTCTCCGTCTCCGGAAGCGGCTTTTCCTCCGGATTCATCTATGCCATGTTCTGATTCGACGCACGCAAAGGAGGCCTTTCCGTGATCCCACAAAAGAAGGAGAGCTGGCCGCGTTTTCTGGTCTTTATTGCCCTGCTGTGCGCGGCCGTCTTCCTCGCCAACACGTTTTTCATCCGGCTGGACGCCGCCTCTTATATGACGCTCCACGAGATGAAGACCCGCAGCGACATCGAACTGGCGCTGGTCGGCTCCTCCGTCGTGCGCAATCAGTTCAACCCGGAGATCATCTCCGGCATCACCGGGAAAAAGACGTTCAATGTCGCGCTGCCCTGCCTGGGCATGCAGGGCTCGCTGGCGGCCATCTCGATGATGTATGACACCAACAGCCCGGAATGGACGGTGCTCGTCGTCGAGCACGACACCTTCTGCATTCCCGTGGAGCTGCCGGATGCCCAGGAGAGGCTGATGCCCCAGCTCACCGGGCCGCTGCGCCGCCTGCGCTACTATCTCGATCTGTGCAGCCAGGACGGCGAATATTTCAACCGTCTGTTCCTGTTCAAGCGCCTGCATGTCGAGTCCTTGAACGATCTCAAAAAGACGCTGAGCCTTCGCTTTGATCCGGACGGATATCTCGAGCGCCATCCCGGTCTCGTCAGCGGAACGGACGTCTATCAGGGGCACGGCTTCGTCCGCATGGAATTGCAGGAGGACATTCCGGCCTTCCTGCGCAGCCAGCACCTGACGCCGGATTCCTTCCAGGGCTACGGCCAGCTGACCGCCTATTCCAAGCAGAAGCTGCTCGAATACAAGGCGCTGTGCGAGCGCAACGGCAGCCGCCCGCTGGTCATCTTCTCCCCGAATCTGACGGCGCGCACGCTGGCCGAGCCCAACTTCGTCTCCATGAAAAAGAGCGTGGCCGCGTTCCTCGATGCGCAGGGCATTCCTTTCTTCGATTTCTCGCTCGCCAGGCCCGAGCTGATGGAAAACCTCGATCCGTACTATCTCGATTACTTCCATGTCAACGCCGAGGGCGCGGACGTGCTGAGCGCCGCCTTCGCCCGCTTCTTCTCGCTCTATGCGAACGGGGAAGACGTGTCCGGCCTGTTCTATCCCTCGCAGGAGGCCTATCTGGAAACGATCGATTTCATCACCAACGTCTACGCCGACCTGTCCTACGAGGGCGACGATGCCCTCGTCACCGCGGGCTGCAACCGCGGGCCGGATGTCACGCCTCTGTATCGCTTCGTGCTCGAGCGACCGGATGGCAGCGAAACCGTCCTCAGGGATTACTCCGCCGAGAGCACATGCCGCATCCCCCGCGGCGCGCTGAGCGGAAACACGCTCCGCGTGTTCGCCCGTCCGGCGGAGGGCGGCGCCGGTTCCCCCGTATACGACGAGCTGACCGTCTGGTGACGGTCAGCCTTCTTTTTGGAACGGATGCCTCTGCGCATCCGTCTGCTCCGCGGGCAGGTTCTTCTCTCCCCAGACTCTCATGAAATCCAGCACGGGCAAAAAGCTCTCGCCCAATTCCGTCAGCGCGTATTCCACATGCGGCGGGATCTCTCCAAAGTCCTTCCGGCTGAGAAAGCCGTCCTCCTCCAATTCGCGCAGCTGCTTGGTCAGCGAGGACTCCGTGATTTCCATGATGCAGCGCCTCAGCGCGCCGAACCGCCTGACGTCCTTCACGCCGATGTAATAGAGAATTTCCAGCTTCCACTTGCCGCCGAGCATCCGCTGAACCGTGGAGATCGTCTTGCACCGGCTCACGGCGAATTCGCTTTTTCTCAAATCTCATCCCCTCCTGAAACGCCCTGCAGATACCGTCCGCCGAAACCGCCGGGCGCACGTATTTCAAATCTCTTCCCGCCGAATCCTTTTTCATCCCATCCCAGCGCCCCGCAAAGCGCGGCGGCTGCCGGGGCATACGCCAAAAAAGTACAGTACTTTTCAAATGTCCAGGCGCCTGGTATACTCTGTGCCATCCATCAAGGAGGTGCACATATGCATTACACAGGAACCATCTGGCGTCCGCCCTATGAGGCCGCCTCGCTGCTGCTGGAGGTCACCGCCGGCTGCACCCATCACAGGTGCAAATTCTGCACGCTGTACGACGAGCTCCCCTTCAAATTCCGTCTGTCCCCCATGCAGGTGATCGAGCAGGATGTGACAGAAGCGCGCGATGCGCTCGCGCAAAACGCGGCCGCGCCAAACCGCGCGTTTCTCACCGGGGCGAATCCCTTTGCGCTTTCCGCAGAAAAGCTCATCACCATTTCCCGGCTCATCCGCCGGCACATCCCGTCGATTCAGACCATCGGCTGCTTTTCCCGCGTAACGGATATCACGCCGAAATCCGACGAAGAGTTGGCCGCGCTGCACGGCTGCGGATATGACGGCCTGACCATCGGAATCGAGACGGGAGATGACCAGGCGCTGCGCTTTATGAACAAGGGCTATACCGCCGGGGACATCCTCACGCAGTGCCAAAGGCTCGACCGCGCCGGCATCTCGTACAGCTTCTTCTATCTGGTGAGCATATCCGGCGCGGGACGCGGCGAAACCGGCGCAAAGGCCACAGCCGATATCTGCAATCAGCTCCATCCCCGGCGGATCGGCGCGAACATGCTGACCATTTATCCCCAGTCCGAGCTGTACCGGGAGATCCGGCGCGGCGCGTGGCAGGAGGAGAGCGAGATCGAGAAATACCGCGAACTGCGCACGCTCGTCGAGTGCCTGCGCATTCCCGTCATCTTCGGCGCGCTCGGCGCTTCCAATGCTTTCCAGTTTCAAGGCGTTCTGCCGGATGACCGTGAGGAGATGCTCGCTCTGCTGGACGGCATCATTTCCAGCGCGAGTGAGGAGGCGCTTCGCCGCTACCGCGAGCACCTCCCTCACCTGTAACCCAAGGAGGCGATCCCTTGCACTTCACCGGCAGAACCTGGCGCCCGCCTTATGAGGCGCATTCCGTCATCCTGCAGGCCACGTCGGGCTGCGCCTATCGCCGCTGCAGCTTTTGCAATCTGTACGCGGATGAACCCTTCCGCCTCTCTCCCATGGACGAATTCGAGGAAGACCTGGCGGAGATCAAGCGCTATCAGCCCTACGCCCGCCGCGTCTTCCTCACCGGCGGCAACCCCTTCGCCATGAGCTGCGAAAACCTCATGCTGCGCGCGCTGACCATACGCGATTACCTGATCAAATGCCAATCCATTGCGATGTTCGCCAGCATCCGGGACATTCGGAACAAAACCGTTTCCCAGCTTCGCAGGCTTCGCGCAATGGGCATCAACGGCCTGACGATCGGCACGGAGAGCGGCGACGACGAGACGCTGCGCCTGGCGAACAAGGGCTACACCGCCGAGGATATTCTGGCCCAGTGCCTCAAGCTCGACGAAGCCGGAATCGAGTATTATCTGGTCTACATGACGGGGCTGGCGGGGCACGGCGGCGGCCTGCGCAACGCGGCAAACAGCGCCGCGCTGTTCAGCCGCCTCAATCCGTACATCCTCTCCGTCGACTCCCTGACGCTCTTCCCCGGCACAAGGCTTTTCGATATGGAAAAGAACGGCACATTCATCCCCGCCGCCGAGCACGAGCGTCTTCAGGAGCTGCAAACGCTGATCGCCCGGCTGCACATCCGCACGCATCTTCTGGCCAACACGCGTTCCAACTTCCGGCCCATCACGGCCGATTTGCCCCGGGAGCGCGAAAAAGCGGTCGCCGAGCTGCAATATATTCTCGACACAACCGACGAGGCCGCCATGGCCGAATACCGCGCGGGCCTCAAATCGCTGGGTTAGGCGCGACCGCCGAAGCGCTTCAGGGCATTCCCGAAGTCTTTTGATCCCCTCCGCGGCGAATCCGGATCGGCAAAAGGACTGTCAGGCTCATTCCGAACATTCCAGTTTTCTAAGTAAATCCAGCCTTTTACGGGCTTCGGCCCTGGGTTCCGCCGAAGAGTCTTCCGTTTTGACCTGCCTGCTTCGCCGCCGGCGGCGACAGGTGAAAGCCTCTTTGGAAGCCGTTAGCACAAATACTTATTTTCCTTGGAATATCCGGATGCCTCGCCTGACAGTCCTCAATTCTTATTCCGTTCGTGGCGGCAGCTTCCTGCCGCACCGGCTGCAAAACACGTGATCCGTTCCGGCCCGCTCGCCGCAGTACGGACAAAACCTGTCCGCCGTCCACGCATCCCCGCCGCTTCCTTCGTCCCGGCCGGGCGCTTGCCCGCCAAACGCAGCGTTCAGCGGATCGGGCTCCTCCCCATCGTCGGTGATATCAAAGGATGAAAACCGCCGCTTGCCCGTGGCATTGTGAAAGGAATAGCACGCCTGAACGATCGCAATCACAATGAAGATCACGCCGAAGGGCACCATCATCACAGCGCCCATAGCATATGCGGCAATTGTCCAAAGCACACCGAATACGCCCACAAGGATGGACATCGTCCCTTCCATCAGCGACGGGCCCCTGCCTGGCTTCACGCTCTTCATCCGTCTTTCCTCCAGTCCGCACTGCGCGCGGCTCAGCCGTTTCCCAGCATCGCGTCAGCCCGCTGGCGAACCCTGCCGCGCAGGATGCTCTGGCCCAGCAGCTGGAGCTCCTTGGCCTCAAAGAGCACAATCGAACCGAACGGCGCCACCAGCACCCGCTCAATCGCGGTGCGGTAGGCGTTCAGCTTTTTCACCATCGCCTCCGTAAAGCGCTCCTCGCCATCCTCACGCGCCAGCAGAAAGGCCATCTCATCGGTAAACTGCATGTGCAGCCGCAGCAGCAGTCCCGCGCTCGTCGGCACATCCTCCACGAAGAATTCACCGCCCGCCACGCCTTCGGCGAGCACCTCCTCGATCATCTGCTGCATGCATGTCAGCTGGCAGGTCTTCATCTTCTCGCGCATGAGCGCGCCGTCCTCGCGATAGGCCACCTGCAAAAGCAGTGCCACAAAGCCCGGATTTCCGTTGCTGAGCAGCGCCGACGCGTGGAAGGCCGCGTTCAGCTTGTCCACCGCCGAGCCCTGCGCCTGCAAAATCGCCGCGCGCGCCTGCTCGCAGCATTCCTGCGCCCGCTGCTCGCAGATCGCCTCCAGCACCGCCAGCTTGCTGTCGAAATAGTGGTAAAAGCCACCCTTTGAAAAGTGCATCTCATCGAGAATATCCTGCACGGACGTCCCTTCGTATCCCTTTGTGTAAAACAGCCGTTCCGCCGCGGCGAGCAGCTCTCCCCGGCGCGCATCGCCCTTCTTCATGTGCCTTCCTCCGCCTTCCTCTTCATCCCTCAAGCGACCTCAGTGATAGAGGATTTCCTTCTGGGAAGCGCGATACGTCGTCGTCCAGAGCTTTTCGCGCTTGATCTCATTGCCCTCGCTGTCCTTATAGATCTTATAGGTGTCCACGACATAGCCCGTGCGCTTGGTGCGCCCCGCCTTGCTCGTGCCGACCGGCAGCGATTCATCCAGCGTGTAGAGCACCTCGTCGGACGGCGTGATCGTCTTGGTCACCTCAGACTCGAGATCGATCGTCTGCCCGTCATCGAGCATCTTGCCGTAGAGCTCAACGGTCACCGCCTGGTCAGCATACCATGCCACGACAAACACCGGGAACTCCCCGTTGTTGCGGAATACAAAGTCAAGCGACGGCCAGTTGACGGTCGCGTCCTCCCCCTTGTTGACGTAGGAAGACGGCCAGCTGTGCGCATACCGCTCCACGATCTCCAAATCCGCGCGCACGACGGCATTGAACAGCGTCGACGAGGTCTGGCAGACGCCGCCGCCCGTGTCATCCACCAGCACGCCGCCGGCAATGGCGCCCGCCTCGCGGTAGCCCTTCTCGCCCGTGCGCTGGCCTGTGCAGTTGTTAAACGACAGCGTCTCCCCCGGCATGACCACGCGCCCGTTGAGCGCGCTGGCCGAGAGCGCGATGTTCGTATTGCGGTCGTTGTCCTTGGTCGTCGTGGTGGTAAAGGTGGATATCCTGCCGAACAGCCCTTCCAGCTGCGCGCGGGTCACCTGTGGCTCCACGCTGCTGCCCTGGGGCGTGATCACGCGGTCGTAAGCATGCGCGTCAAGCGCGTCCAGGATGTCCGTTTGCAGCTGCTCCCGGTCAATCCGATATCCCGCGCTCGCCTCGGTGAACGTGAACGTGCGATGATTGACGTCAAAGGCGTCAAGCGTCGCATCCGTCGCCTCCACGTCGAGGCTGTCCCCGATGATTTCCACCAGCGCGGCGATGGCCTCGCGGTCATAGACAAAGCCCGTCTCAAACGAGATGCCCTGCTCCGCAGCCTGATTGATCTGCGCATAGCGCTCCTCAAGCGTGCCCGCGCGGCCGACGGCATATGCCCGGCGCAGCACGGAGGGCGCGTCAAACGTCATGGGCACCTCGTCCGATGTGATGCGCCAGCGCCTTTCGCCCGAGGCGACCACCAGCGAAAACTCGGCCGAGGTCTGCGCCTGCTTATCCGAAAACAGCGCCTGTGCCTCTTCCATGCTCATGCCGCCCAGGTCGATCCCATCCACGGTCACGCCGGGGAAGAATGTGCTCCGGCTGACAGTTTTACTGATGGCGGCATACGCTTCATATGCCGCCATCCTCTGTGAATATAATTGTGCCCCGCCGAACCACACGGCCGCGCAAAGCGCGATGACCACCAGCGTCCAAACCGGGAACAGCCTTCTCTCCTCTTTTGCAGGCCGCATCCGCTTATCCCGGCGCGGCGTATGGCGAGTTGAAGCCATGTCCGTTCTCCTCTAAAGTCTCCCGCCCGTCATGGCGGATTCTGCTTAAAGCTGCTTGCCCGCATCCAGCGCGGCGAACAGCTCCTTCTCGTTCATGCGGTAGGACAGGATGTGCAGGCTGTCGGACAGGTGCACATTGTTGACCGCCACGCCCTCCGGCAGCACCAGATCCACCGGTGCAAAGTTCCAGATCGCGCGCACGCCGCCGCGCACCAGCAGATCCGCGGTCTCCTGCGCGTAGGCCTTGGGCACCGCCAGCACGGCGATATCGACCTTGTGGGTGCTCATCCAGCCCTCGAGCTTGTCCATCGGCTGCACGAGAATGCCGTGCACGTCGATGCCCACCAGCGCCGGGGAGACGTCAAACATCGCCTGCACATGGAAGCCTTCCTTGTCAAAGCTCGGATAATTCGCCACGGCACGGCCGATATTGCCCGCGCCGATAATGACGACGTGATACTGATGATTGAGGCCCAGGATTTCAGCGATGCGCTCCTTGAGGTTGGACACATGATAGCCATAGCCCTGCTGACCGAACCCGCCGAAGCAATTGATATCCTGACGAATCTGGGAGGCCGTCAAGTTCATCCGCTCGCCCAGCTCCTGAGAGGAAATGCGGATCACGCCCGCCTTCTCCAGCTCCCTCAAATGACGGTAATACATAGGAAGCCGACGCACCACTGCGTCGGATACCCTCGATTTGTAAGCCATACGTATCGCTCCTATTCAAAATATAAGCAAAAAACTGTCTGAGTATAAGTATATCAGCATATGGGCAGGCGTGCAAGCAAAAGTTGTGCGCCAACACAATTTTTCACAACCTTTCGCCCCTTTTTGCCGCGATTCTCTCAAAATTCGCGCTTGAGCGAGCGGGTGAAAAGCTTGCCCATTTCCGCCCAGGCGTCCGCCCCTTCGTAAAGAACGGCGTACACGGCGCGGCAGATCGGCATATCCACGCCGTAGCGCTGCGCCAGGGTGCGCAGCGCCCTGACCGTATAGTAACCCTCGGCCAGCTCGTTATACGCCTCCCCACGCACAAACAGCTCGCCGAAGCGCCTGTTGTGACTGTACGGAGAGAAGACCGTCGCCTCGTAATCGCCCAAATGGCAAAGCCCGTACGCGGATATCTCATGGCCGCCCATGGCCACGATGAGCCGCGCGACCTCGCGCGTGCCGCGGCTCATGAGCGCGCCCTTGAGTGAGGAGACGCCCTTGCCGTCCAGCATGCCCGCGGCGATGCCGATGACGTTCTTGGCCGCCGCGCCGATCTCGTTGCCGATCAGGTCGGCGCCGTAGTAAAAGCGGATCAGCTCGCCGGAAAGCGTGTCGATCAGCCGCTCCTTGACGGCCTCGCTGCGCGAATCGATCACCATGCAGTTGGGGATGCCGGCCAAAAATTCCTGCACATGCCCCGGTCCCAGCCAGACCGCGACGTCATTCTCCTCGCCGACCGCCTCCTCGGCGATCTCGGACAGCCTGCGCCCCGTGTCGACCTCAATGCCCTTCATGCAGAGCACAAACGTCTTGCCCCGAACGCCGTGCCGGGCGATCTGCGCCATCAGCGAGGACAGCCCCTGCGAACCGATGGAGATGCACACAAGCTCCGGCGCAAGCGCCTCGTCAAGCGACGTGGTCAGCGTGACGGTCTCGTCAAAGGACACCAGGCCATTGGTGCGTTCGCGCAGAAAGCGCTGCATATGCTCGGAGCTCTCCCGCCCGTAGAGCGTCACCCCGTGTCCGATCTCTCTCAGATACCATGCGATAAACGAGCCCCAGCGCCCGCAGCCGATCACCGATGCCTTCATGAGCCATTTCTCCATTTCCGTGCTGATGGTCTATTATAACACGGCGAAGCGCCCAATGCAAATATCACCGGTGAAAGCTGCGCATGCGTTCGCGTTCCCTCTTTCTCTCGGATTTCCCGCGATTCTCCTCGCGCAGCGGCGCCGCCAGCGAGAGATCCACCGAGCTTGTCGTCAGCTCTACGCTGTCCACGCGCACCGTCAGCGCCTGCCCCATGGAAAACACGACGCCCGTGCGCTCCCCGCGCAGCGTCATGCGCCGCTCGTCGTAATCAAACCAGTCATCCAGCGTGCGCACGTGGATGAAGCCCTCCGCGCCGTTTTGCAGCGCGACGTACACACCCCATTCGCTCACGCCGCTGACCGCGCCATCGAATACCTCACCCACATGCGAGGCCATCAGACGCGCCATCATCAGCTTGTCCGCGGCGCGCTCCGCCTCAATGGCAGCGCGCTCCCTGTCGGAGCTGTGCAGCGCCGCCTCCTCAAGCGCGTCGCCCGTCAGCGCCGCGCGCTTTCCCGTGAGCACCGCCGTCAGCGCCCGGCTGACCACCAGATCGGGATACCGGCGGATCGGCGATGTAAAGTGGCAATAGTCCGCCATCGCCAGGCCGTAATGGCCCAACGGGCGCACATCGTAGCGCGCCTTCTGCATGCTGCGCAGCGCCAGCGTCGAGATGACGCTGTACTCCGGGCGTTCTTTCGTCTTTTCCAGCACATTGCGGATGTCGCCCGGCTGCGCGCTGCGCGTAATGCCGCGGGTGTCAACGCCCAGTCCGTCAAGGAAATCTGTGAAGACGGCCAGCTTCTCCGGATCGGGCTTTTCGTGCACGCGGTAGAGCAGCGGCACGCCATGCTGCTTTGCAAAGCGCGCGACGGCCTCGTTCGCCGTGAGCATGAAATCCTCGATCATCATCTCGGCCTCGCCGCGCTCGCGCTTCACAATCTCCACCGGCTCGCCCGCCTCGTCGAGCACGAACTGCGGTTCCTCTGTCTCAAAGTCGATGCAGCCCTGCGCCTGACGGCGCGCGCGCAGCTTCTTCGCCAAGGCGCGCATCGCCAGCAATGTCGGTTCAAGCGCGCTCAGCCTGTCGCGCTGCACGGCATCGCCCTCAAAAAGCGCGTTCACGTCGTCGTAGACGAGCCGCGCGTTCGACCTTGTGATCGTGCGCGCCAGGCGCGTGCAGACGACGGCGCCCTCCGCATCGATCTCAACCAGCGCGCTGAGGGTGAATTTATCCTCCTGCGGGCGCAGCGAGCACACGCCGTTGGAGAGCTGCTCCGGCAGCATCGGCAGCACGCGCCCGGGCAGGTAGACGCTCGTTCCGCGGGCAAACGCCTCCCGATCGAGCGGGGTGCCCTCCTTCACATAGTGACCCACATCCGCGATGTGCACGCCCAGACGGACGGAGCCATGTCCAAGCTCCTCCAGGCTCACCGCATCGTCGAAATCCTTTGCGTCGCGTCCGTCGATGGTGAAGGACACGAGCGCCCGCAGGTCCTCACGCGCGGGGTCGTCCGCCAGATCCGCCGGACGGCAGCCATCCGCCTGGCGCAGCACCTCATCGTCAAAAGACGTGCGCAAATGCGCGGCGGCCACAAGGCCGTCAAGCGCAAACGTCGCCTGATCAAAGCTGCCGATGCGCTCCTCGGCCCTGACGGACATGCCGCCCTCGTCCTCCCAACGCACGACGCGCGCACGGACGATATCGCCGTCCTCCGCCTCGCACGCCACGGAATCCACGGCGATGCTCTGCGGCAGGCGGCGCTCAATCGGCGAGAATGTCCGTTCGCCGCGATGCGTGCCCAGCACACCGATGATCTCCTCGTGCGCGCGGCTGATCACCTTCACCACGATGACGCGCTCCCTGCCGATGCGCTCGGCCAGCACGGTATCGCCCCAGAGCGTGCCCATGGCATTTTCCCTGGCGCAGGCAAAGGCCGTTCCATCCTCCGCCTCCATCCGCACCGCGCCGCGCTGCAATCCGCGCACGGTCAGGCGGATCGTCTGCCCGCGCTGCTCGCGCGTGGTTTTGGGCGATCCGCTCGTTTGCTTGCGCGCGGATGCCTTCTTGAACTCCTCAGCCACGTCGATCCTGCCGACGATCTTTTTCTTCGTCTCTTTTCGTTTCACACTTTTTACCAATTTCGTCTCTTCCCTCGTCTTCTTCGTCTTGCTTCCCATTTTCTTTTCTCGTTCTTTGCGGGCCGTCTTTTTCACGCAGCATCATCTCCAGACTCTTACGATGCCTGTTTTACCTGGTTTTTACTCCGGCGGCGGGCTTAAAAGGGAGGCCGTGCCCGCATCTGTTTTCGGGGCGCACATCAAGCCGCCCCACCTGAGCGGCAAAGCCGGGAGCACAGCCGTTCCCCCGGCAGTTAAAAAGAGGCCAAAGCAAATGCTTTAGCCTCTCATCCTGTTCCTCTTAGCCGATCATCGCAACGATGAGCGCGCAAATGATGAACACACCTGCGGAAATCTTCGTCGCCAGAGCGAGCTTTCCTTCCATCGACTTCGCCTTGTTCTTACCAAAGAACGTCTCGGCGCCGCCCGCGATTGCCCCCAAGCCGCTGGATTCGCCCGGCTGAAGCAGAACGGTGGCGATGAGAATCAGCGCGGTGATCACAAGCAGCACGGTGACAATACCGTTAAGGATCGCCATATGTTTTCGCCTCCTCGACTCGTTAAGCGGCTTAGCGCTTGGAGAACTGCGGCGCGCGGCGTGCGGCCTTGAGGCCGTACTTCTTACGTTCCTTCATACGCGGATCGCGCGTGAGGAAGCCGGCCTTCTTGATGGCCGGACGCAGCTCGGGATCAGCCTTGACCAGCGCGCGGGCGATGCCATGACGGATCGCGCCGGCCTGACCGGCCAGACCGCCGCCGTACACATTCACCAGCACATCATAGCGTCCCTCCAAAGAGGTGAGAACCAGCGGCTGGCGGACGGTCATCTTCAGGGTCTCCAGACCGAAGTAGTTATCGATATCGCGACCGTTGATCACGATCTTGCCCTCGCCCGGAATGAGGCGAACACGAGCAATGGCCTTCTTGCGGCGGCCAACCGCCTGATACTGAACCTGTGCCATGTGTCAAACACTCCTTCCTGCTATCACTTGTTCAGCACGAGCACTTCCGGCTTCTGGGCCTCATGCTCATGCTCGGCGCCGGCATACACGCGCAGCTTGCGCGCCATCTGACGGCCAAGCGGTCCCTTGGGCATCATGCCCTGGATCGCGTGCTTCACCGCGAACTCCGGCTTCTCGGCCATGAGCTTGCGGTACTTGGTCTCCTTGAGTCCGCCCGGATAGCCGGAGTGATGATAGTAGACCTTCTGATCGAGCTTCTTGCCGGTCAGCACAACCTTCGCCGCGTTGATGACGATGACGTGATCGCCGGTGTCGCAGTGCGGAGTATAAATGGGCTTATTCTTGCCGCGCAGAATCGCAGCAACCTGGCTGGCCAGGCGGCCAAGCGGCATGCCGTCGGCGTCAACGATGTACCACTTGCGCTCGACGGTCTGGGCATTTGCCATAAACGTTTTCACGTGAATTCCTCCTCGTGGTGATATCCTCGATATCCACAATCAAACGCATCGCGCTGGTCAGACGCTTTGCCAAAGCGCGCACTTTCCCCCGGGGCTAATCAGGCGGAACTTACGCAATGGCTATTTTAACCTGTCCACATCGCATTTGTCAAGCGTTTTTCCTGATTTTATAGAGGAAATTTGACAACTTTATGCGTCCGCTCCCGCCCGCGCCCATTTTTCGCGCGCCGCGCGCGCCCGGGAAGATTTTTTCGCGATGCTCTTGACAAAGCGGCGCAAGTCCGCTACAATGACAATCAAGTTCATATTCTGAGCCTTAAAGATGATGATGGGATAAAATCAAGAGGCCACTTCCGTCAAGAGAGCCGGTGTCTGGTGTAAACCGGTCGGAACCCTGTTTGAGAACTCCTCCCGGAATTGCGCAGGCGAAACGCCAAGTAGTCTGCGACGGATGACCCCGTGACCGGTCAGGTCTTGTTTGAGACCGTGAGGGCTGCGTTTTCGCAGCCGAATTAGGGTGGTACCGCGCAACGATTTTCTGCGCCCCTAAGCCGCAATGCCGCGGCTGGGGGCGTTTTTTCGTCCTCCGGCCGGAGCCAGAGTGAACGCTGAAAGGAGCATCTGTCATGTATCAAGGCTACAAAAAGTACATTCCCTTCACCCCCGTCTCCCTCCCGGACCGCACCTGGCCCGATAAGCGCATCGAAAAGGCGCCGGTGTGGTGCTCCGTCGATCTGCGCGACGGCAACCAGGCTCTGGTCACGCCGATGAATCTCCAGGAAAAGCTCGAGTATTTCAAGCTGCTCGTGGAGCTGGGCTTCAAGGAGATCGAGGTCGGCTTCCCCTCCGCCTCCGAAACCGAGTATGAAATCCTCCGCGCGCTGATCGACGGCCACTACATCCCGGACGATGTGACCATCCAGGTGCTGGTGCAGGCGCGCGAGCACCTCATCCGCAAGACCTTTGAGGCCGTGCGCGGCGCAAAGAACGTCATCATCCACTTCTACAATTCCACCTCCACCCTCCAGCGCAAGGTGGTCTTCAAGAAGGACATGCAGGGCATCATCGATATCGCTGTGGCCGGTGCAAAGCTCGTGCGCGAGCTGACCGAGGCGGACGCCGGCTCCGGCACCAACTATCGCTACGAGTATTCCCCCGAATCCTTCTCCGGCACCGAGATGGACTTTGCCGTGGAGATCTGCCACCAGGTCATGCAGACGCTGGGCGCGACGAAGGATAACCCGGTCATCCTCAATCTGCCCAACACGGTGGAGATGTGCACCCCCAACACGTACGCCGATCAGATCGAGTATTTCATCCGTCATCTGCCCGACCGGGAGGCGGCGATCATCTCCGTCCATCCGCATAACGACCGCGGCACCGGCGTCGCCTGTACGGAGCTGTCCCTGATGGCCGGCGCCGAGCGCGTGGAGGGCACGCTCTTTGGCAACGGCGAGCGTACCGGCAACCTCGATATCGTCACCGTCGCCCTCAACATGTACACGCAGGGCATCGACCCCGAGCTCGATTTCTCCCATATCGACCATGTGCGCGATATCTTTGAGCGCTGCACCAAGATGCATGTGCCCGAGCGATGGCCCTATGCCGGCAAGCTGGCCTTCACCGCCTTCTCCGGCTCCCATCAGGACGCCATCAACAAGGGCCACGAATACATGCGCGAGTCGAAGTCCCCTTACTGGGAGATCCCCTATCTGCCGATCGATCCCGCGGATGTCGGCCGCGAATACGAGCCGATCATCCGCATCAACAGCCAGTCCGGCAAGGGCGGCGCGGCGTTCGTCATGGATCACAACTACGGCTATCATCTCCCCAAGCTCATGCATCCCGAGTTCGGCGCCGTCGTTCAGCTGGAGTGTGACAGAACCGGCCGCGAGCTGACGCCCGACGAGGTGATGAACCTGTTCAAGCGCGAGTTCCTCAACATCAGCGAGCCCTACGCCCTCTCCCGCGCCAAATTCTACGAGGAGGCCGTCGCAGGCAGCTCCGCCAACATCACGCATTTCTCCGGCGTGCTCAGCGTGCGCGGCAGCTTCGTGCAGCTGGAATCCCGCGGCAACGGCCCGATTGACGCGTTCTTCAACGCGCTGGGACAGGCCGGCATCGAGGGCTATTCCTTCATCACCTATTCCGAGCACGCCATCTCGAAGGGCTCCGACTCCCAGGCCGTCGCCTACATTCAGCTGCGCGCGCCCGGCGGACGCCGCATCTTCGGCGTGGGCACCGAGCATAACATCAACTTTGCCTCCGTCAAGGGCATTCTGAGCGCCATCAACCGCTTCGAAAACGGAAAGGTGTAATCCGCCCCCGGCCCGTCCCCCGCGGCGCAGACGCCGAACCGAAAGGCCGACGGCGAGAGCCGCCTCTCAGAGCACTTCAAAGCCGCTGTGCCGCCGCACGGCGGCTTTTCATTCGCCCGCCACATTTCTTGCGCGGCTTTTTATCCGCTTTTATGCTTTCTTTTAGATGCGGAGCATGATATAATAGAAATGATGACGTTTTCTATCCGAAAACAAGAGAAAAAGGAGAATCGTTTTCATGAAAACCACATTTGGCATCGTAGGCTGCGGCTTTCTGGGCAACATCGTCGCCGACGCTTACGTCAAAGGGCTGCTGCCCGATTATGAATTGGTGGGCGTAACTAGCAGAACGAAGGCGTCCGCTGAGAAGACCGCTGAGAGCGCGGGCTGCAAGGCGCTTGACAGCGTCGAGGAGCTGCTCGCCCTGCACCCGCAGTACGTCGTGGAGACCGCCTCCGTGGAGAGCGTGCGCGCGATGGCCGAAAACGTCCTGCGCAGCGGCGCAAACCTGGTGGTCATCTCCATCGGCGCGTTCGCGGATCTCGAGTTCTACGAGCGTGTCAAAAAGGCCGCCCTGGAGAGCGGCACCAAGATCCACATCGCTTCCGGCGCCATCGGCGGATTCGACGTGCTTCAAACCGTCTCTCTGATGGCGCAGGCCGCACAGCTCGACGAGACCGCTGGCATCTGCACGCATACGGGCGCGCGCGGCTTCCGCAATACGCCCGTATGGGCCGAGCATCTGCTCACCGACGAGGAGAAGACGCAGGTCTTCTCCGGCAACGCGAAGGAGGCCATCGCCACCTTCCCGCGCCGCGTCAACGTCGCCGTCGCGACCTCGCTGGCGACGACCGGCCCGGATATCACCGGCGTGACGATGTACAGCGTGCCAAACTGGGTGGGCGACGATCACTGCATCACCGCGGAGATCGACGGCGTGAAGGCCACGGTGGACATCTATTCCCGCACAAGCTCCATCGCGGGCTGGAGCGTGGTGGCGCTGCTGCGCAACCTTTCCTCCCCCG
>JAUNJB010000209.1 GCA_030535375.1 Clostridia bacterium
CGCTCGCCACATCCATGTCAAGCTCATCCAGTCCGTCAAGCGAGGCGAGATACTGCTCGGTGATCTCGGAGACAAAGATGTCCTTGATGTCCACCTTCGCACGAGAGATCAGATGCAGAAGGAGATCGAGCGGCCCTTCAAACTGCTTGAGGGAAACAACGTACGCCATCGCTTACCCCCAGATTGCCCCGATGGGCAGCAGCAGCAGATTCTGCGCGGGATAGACCACCGCGCTGATGATTCGCCCCAGCAGGCCCTGGGCCGAGAGCACCAGCACGACGAGCATGCCGATGCGAAACGCCTGCTGCGAGAGGTGGAAACGCCCCTTGAACAGCAGATCGTTGACCACGTGATAGCCATCCAGCGGGGGAAGCGGAATGAGATTGAACACCGCGAGATTCAGATTCACAAGCGCCGTGTACGCAAACAGCCGCACAAACGGCACCAGCCAGGCCACGGCGATCAGCTCCCCAAAGTCCTGCATCGCGGAGCCGGCGATCACCGACCACACCGCATTGTAGCGGTAGCTGATCAGCGTGGACAGCCCCACCTGCGATACGACATCCGCGCGCCACATGAACGCGCTCGCCAGCGCCGCCAGATACGTGAACAGCACAAACAGGATCAGGTTGACCGTGATGCCCGCCAGGGACACCGCGAGATCGGCCTTGTTCCTGTCGCCCCGATAGTTATATGGATTCACCGGCACAGGCTTCGCCCAGCCAAAGCCCACGAAGAACATCAGCAGCGCGCCGAAGGGATCGAGATGCGCCTTGGGGTTGAGCGAGAGCCGCCCCGCCCGCTTGGCCGTGTCATCCCCGCAGCGGTAGGCCACATAGGCATGCCCCCATTCATGGCAGCACAGGCCGATGAGCACGGCCAGCACGCGGAAAACCGCCTGATCAAAAAACGCGAGCGGTTCGCTGAGCAGCGTCTGCAAATAATCGAGCACAGAGGGCGCCTCCTTCCCATCGTATAACCTCATTATTGTATCGCACAGATGGTTTTTCTGTCAAGGCATTGATTGAGCAGGTCAGCCTGTTTTTATGCGGATCACCAAGCGCGCGGCGCACGCAAAAGGGCGAACCGCTCACGATCCGCCCCAAAGGCTATTCATTTTCCTGCGTGCCATCCAAAATCTTCCCGACGACGAGGAACCGCTCGTTCTCATACGCATACGCGCAGGTGGAGAGCATCAGCAGCCGATCGCCGTACTGAACATCCACGTCCGCCGTCCACGGCGTGCGGGTGAGCGCCCGATGGAGAAACTCCTCAAAGCCTTCCTCCCCGGAAAAGACCGTCGGATAGGCGAATGTCGCGCCGTCCACGGAATAGGCCGCGAAAACCGCCACGTCGTAATCCCCGCCCGGGGTGAACAGGCGCATCATCGGGTGCTCCAGATAGTATTCGACATGCTTGTATTCGTCGATATCCCCGAACATCGCGCCGCTGCGCATGTGATGCCCATGCAGGATGGTCACATCGTCCGAAAAGTCGGGCGCGTTCACCTCGTCCATCATGATCGACCCGGCAGCGTTCGGCGTGCCCTCCGGCAGATGCTTGAGGTAAAAGACGTTGTCCTCTCCCTGCACGATCGGATAGTCGATCACCGTGCCCTCAATGCGAATCCAGCCGACGACGTCCGGGCAATCGGCACACAGCATCTCAAAGTCCAGTTCGGATTTCGGGGCGGACGGCTCGTCCGCGCTTTCCTGCACGGGCGCGATGACCGGCTGGTCTTCGTCCCCGGCCTCCGGGCTTTCGGCCGGATGAGGCGCCGGCGTGGCTTCCGGGCCGTCGGGAAGGGTCTGCTCCCCGGAATCCGTTCCGGCAGTTTCCTGCCGCGCGGATGCGTTTCCCTCCCGGGAGGGCGCGTCCACCGCATCGACGTCTTCCCCGAGCGGCTGTGCCGTGGGCGGCGCACTCAGCCCGGGCGATGCCTCCGGCTCAGGGGATGCCTCCGGCCCGGCCGTCACGCGCACGGAAGCCGCCAATGATCCGTAATACGCCGTGCCGGTGCGCTGCTCCAGAAAGCCCGCCACCCCCAGGAAGCCCAGGAACGCGGCCGCGCCCAGGCAGACCGCCAGCAGCAGCGCAACCGGCAGGCGAATCCTGCCGCGCCGCTCCCGGCGAAGCGGATTCTCGTCACTCATCGAGCTCATCTTCCGAGAACACCGCTTCCTCATCGCCGTCTTCCTTGCGGCGCAGCTTCGTCGAGAGCACACCGCTCA
Organism: Clostridia bacterium; assembly: GCA_030535375.1. Lineage (GTDB taxonomy): Bacteria > Bacillota > Clostridia > Christensenellales > Aristaeellaceae > Ventricola. The sequence goes on from JAUNJB010000209.1 coordinate 2,232, forward strand.
CGCAAAGAAGCGCCGCGCAGCCCGCCATGTGATACGGCCAGCGATCCACCACGCCGGTCGGCGTCACGTTGCCGTTCGCCGGGTCCGGCTTGTAAACATTGTCAAAGAGATTGTTATCCGGCTTGGGGCCGCCGTTCACATCGGTGTAGACCACCACGGTTTCCAGCGCGGTATAGTCCGCGTTGTTGACGACGGTGACCGTCAGGTTATACACGGTTGCGTCATATGCGCACTTCGCGTTCTCCCCCGGGAGCTGGCGCACGGTGTACCTGTACGTGCCCACGTGGTCAAACGTCATACCGGGGAAGGCCACCTTGCCCGGGCCGTTTGTCGTCACCGAGAAGGAGCCGCCCGTCTGCCCGGCGGGCATGGGATTCTGCGCGTCGGCGGCCGTCAGCTGCACGGTGAAATCGTCCGGCTCCTTGGGAAGCTTGCCCTGCGCCGTCACCACAACCTCCAGCGACAGCACAGCGGGTTTCATCTCCGCGGACGCCGAAGCGGTCATCAGGATCGCCATGATCACCATCAGTACGCAAAGGAATCTCTTTTTCATAACCCTTCATCCTCTCTATTCGCTGGCACGTAGTCTTGCATCTCGGCCAGTAATATGGTTCGCGCATCGGTATACTCCGAGGAGCACGTCGCCAGCACCAGAATCTGCGGCGTCCGCCCCCCGCCGGCGGCAAGCTCGTTTTCCTCAAGCAGCCGCGTGATCATCGCGTCGTCGTAGTGCATCGCGGCGGCACGCGCATAGCGCAGGGGCTCCTCTATGTCATCCGCCCAGCGCTCCGGCGAAAAGATGACATCGTCATTCGCCGCCGCCACCAGGCAGGCTATTGTCACAAGTGAGTAGATTCTGTCCTCCAGAATCAGGGTTCCCGTTCTGTTCTCCTTAAAAAATTCCTGATCCTTGTACAGATCGAGGTCGCCAAACATACGGCGCTCCGCCATATGATGGCCGTGAATCAGCGTATATCGGTCTTGAAAGTTCGGATCGCAGCGGGTATCCGCGAATATGCTGCCCGCCAGCGAAAAATCGCCATACACATCCGTATTCAGATAGGTAAAATTCGTCGCTCCCTGCACAACGGGATAATCGATCATCGTGTTATCAAGCGTCAGCCACGCGCGCACATCGGGATTGATGGCGCGAAGCTCGTCAAGCGTCGCCCCTGCTTCTCCGTCCTCCGCCAGCTTCGGCTTATAGAGCAGCATATCCGTCCGCACGTTTTCCGCCGCGGAGTAGATTTGGCCGTTGTCCCACAGCGCATAGCCCGCGTACAGGCCCATCACCAGCAGCGCAAGCCCCACGGCCACATTCAGCAGCCGGTTGCAAAGATTCAGAAAACCACGCGCCATGACACA
>JAUNJB010000210.1 GCA_030535375.1 Clostridia bacterium
GCCGGAACGAACACGCCGGACACCTTGTCCGCGACCTTGGCGATGGGCGCTTTGGTGGCCGCCGCGTCGCTGACCATCTGGATGATCTGGGAAAGGGTGGTGTCCTCGCCGACGCGGGTGGCCTCGCACCGGATAAAGCCGGATTGATTGACCGTCGCGGCGGAGACGGTGTCTCCTGGCGCCTTGTCGACGGGGATGCTCTCGCCGGTCAGCGCGGATTCGTTGATCGCGCTCGTTCCCTCGATGACCACGCCGTCCACGGGGATGTTCTCGCCGGGGCGAACGACGAACACATCCCCGCGCTTGACCTGCTCGATGGGCACGGTGACCTCCGCGCCGTCGCGCAGGAGCACGGCGGTCTTCGGAGCAAGCTTCATGAGGCTCTTGAGCGCGTCGGTGGTCTTGCCCTTGGAGCGGGCCTCCAGCATCTTGCCTACGGTGATGAGGGCCAGAATCATCGCGGCGGATTCGAAGTAGAACTCGTGCATGTAGCCCATCACGGCCATCGAATCGCCCTTCATCTGGGCGTCCGTCATGGCAAAGAGCGCATAGGTGCTGTACACGAACGATGCGCCCGCGCCGAGCGCGACGAGCGTATCCATGTTGGGGGCCCCATGGGCGAGGCTCCTGAAGCCGCTGATGAAGAACTTCTGGTTGATCACCATGATGGCGACCGTCAGCAGAAGCTGAAGCAGGCCCATGGCCACGTGATTATCCGCCATGAAGGCCGGCAGCGGCCAGCCCCACATCATATGGCCCATCGAGAAGTACATCAGCACGATGAGGAAGCCCAGGGAGGCGATCAGCCTGCGCTTGAGCACGGGCGTATCCCTGTCGCGCAGCGCATCCTCGGCGGCCGCCGGGGACGACGGGGCGGAGGATGGAGCTGCCGCGCCCTTGGGGGACGCGCCATAGCCGGCCGCTTCCACAGCGGCGACGATGGCCTGGGCGGATGCCGTGCCCTCCACGCCCATTGAGTTGGTCAGCAGGCTGACCGAGCAGGATGTCACGCCCGGCACCTTGGAAACGGCCTTCTCCACGCGCGCGCTGCAGGCGGCGCAGCTCATGCCGGTGACATTGTATTGATCCATGAAAATCCCTCCTTTGCGGGTGAGCAAGTGCGTTATTTCATCAGCTTTTGCAGGGTGGTCACGAGCTCGTCGACGGTTTCGTCCTTGCCGTCCCGGATATCGCGGGCCACACAGGTTTTGATATGGTTGGCAAGCAGCACCTTGGTGAAGCTGCTCAGCGCGGCGTTGGCGGCGGCGACCTGCGTGAGGATGTCCGTGCAGTATGCATCGCGCTCCACCATGCCGCGGATGCCGCGAATCTGTCCTTCGATTCGGTTCAGGCGGTGGATGAGGTCCTTGTATTCGCTCTCCGACCGTTCCTTGGTTTTATGGCAGCAGCAGCCTTGCGTTTCGTCCATGGCGGTCACCTCGCTTTCAGGAGTATTATATACCCCATGGGGGTACTTGTCAACGCTCTGATCACAGAAAGTTTTTTCGAAAGCGCGCCGTTCTATGCGCGCCATGGCGGTTTCCCCGTGCATATTGCTCTGGACAACCGCCGGACGTTGCGGTATGATATAAACACAGGCGCATGTTCCGTGCGCACGAAAGCGGCATGCACATCACGACAAGGGAGGAAGCAACATGATTTTTTCGAGCATTTATGCCGGAGATGACCTGAAAAACTATCCGGCAGCGATTGAGAAGGCCATCCGTTACGCGGCGGAGAATGATTTCAGCGGCATGGCGGACGGACGCTATGAGATTGACGGGGACAGGATGTTTGCCCAGCTCTTCACGCTGACCGGAAGCCCGATTGAGCAGACCCGTCCGGAGCTCCACAAGAAATACCTGGACGTGCAGTTCTGGCTTGGCGGCGAGGAGATCTGCGGCGTTGCTCCGGCAAACGGCGTGGGCGAATGCACGGAGGCCATCCTCGAGCGCGACCTCTACTTCTATGACAAGGTGGAGAACGAGAGCTTTATCCGCGTGACCAAGGGCTGCTATGCCGTCTTCTTCCCGAGCGACGCACATCGTCCGGGCGTGCAGGCCCGCGAGAATCAGGAGCCGTACCGCAAGGTCGTCGTCAAGGTCAGCCTGGACATTCTGTGACGCCGGATGCCTGAGCGCATGCGGGGCTTAAGGGCTGTCCCGGCTCCCGATTTGGCGGGAGGCGGTGTGAGCTTTGCGCCCTCTTCCCGATGTGTACATGGCTCTGCCGGATGGCGGCGCGGCCTGTCAGGAATCACGGTATGATCGACACGCGAAAACAAAAAAGGGCTTACCGTCTGCGCATGGCAGGCGATAGGCCCTTTTGGCGGTGTCACGGCCTTTTTGCGACGACATCCACATGGGAAACGCCGTAGCGCTCAAACAGTGCAAGCGCGTCGGGCGTGATGATCTCGCCGGAGACGGCGATGGGGATCGCGGGCGGACAGGAGACGGTCGGCGCGCCGCAGATGCGGCCGAGGGACTGCATGGCAGGAATCGTCTCGTGGGCGGAGAACAGCGCCTGGCGCACGGAGAGCACGCGCTCGCCTGCGCCGTTGGGCAGGGGACTGCGCGGGCGCGTCCGGCCGTCGCTGCGGCCGAACGCCTGCACAAGGCGCGACAAATCCGCCTCGGAGTTTTCCGGGGTGAGCATCAGCACCAGCGCGTCCGGATCGGCGTATTCGCATTCTATTCCCTTTGAGCGCAGGCGCGCGGCGAGCTGCGCACCGCTGGCGCCGCAGGCGGCCGCGTCGATCGTCAGCTTGAGCGGATCGGAGGGAAGGAGGGCGTATCCGGCCCCGGAGAGTTGCGCCCTGGCGTCGTCGATGCGGCGCACGGTTTGCGCAAGGCGCTGCGCATAGCCGTCGGCCAGATAGGCGTTGCACAAATCGAGCGAGGCGAGCGTCAGGTAGGAGGGACTTGTGGAGCCGAACAGCGCCAGCGCGCCCTTGGCGTTTTCGGCAAATCCGCGAGGCGCGCGGTGGGCGATGTGCAGATAGGCCGCGCCTGTCAGGGCGGGGAGCGTCTTGTGCGCGGAGTCACAGCAGATATCCGCGCCGAGATCGAGCGGATGGCGCGACGCAGAGAGAAAATGCAGATACGCGCCATGCGCGTTGTCTACGGCCAGGATGGTATCGCGGCCGTGGCAGATATCGGCCAGGGAAGCGATGTCCGCCTGACCGCCGAGATAATCCGGGCTGGTCAGATAGACGGCGGCGGGCGGCTCGGGGAGCGAGTCGAGCGTCCGCGCGAGCGCATCGGGTGTGACCTCGCATGCGCACAGGGAGGTGCGGTGCGGCGGCCAGAGCCACACGATCTCGAAGTCGAGCAGCGCGGCGGCATAGATAAATGCCTTGTGCACATTGCGCGCGGCGACAACGACCGGGCGTGCGCCGCAGGGGCGGTTTGTGAGCGCCAGGTAGAGCATCGCGCGGATGCACTGGCTCGATCCCTCGGTGGAAAAGAGCGTGCGGCGCGAGCCGAAGAGCCGTGAGGCGTTCCGCTCGCTCTCCCCGAGGATGCCGGACGCCTCGTAGAGCGAATCGGCCCCGGCGATCTCCGTGATGTCCAGCGCCTCGCAGCCCAAAAAGGC
>JAUNJB010000211.1 GCA_030535375.1 Clostridia bacterium
TGATGATCTCAACATAGGAATGTCTTTTCGCCGGGCGACGGCGGCGAGCGTCAGCTACATGCTGCACAGCCGGTGCGGGCTTGAGGTGGATAAACACTTCGGGCATGAGGATTTCCTAAGCGTTATGGATTGGAATACACCGGATGCGGTTGCGGCGCTGGGAACAGCGATCAGCGACATTGGCGGACAAGTCCTGCGAGAGATTGAAAGAACGGTTAAACGTGTAGAAAGGAGCCTTGAAAATGAGCGAACTGACTTACACCACGGTGAACGGCTACCAGATTCCGAACGTGACGCTGCCCGAACAGGAGGCGACGCTCCTGAACAAGTACGGCAGGATGCGCAAACAGTACCTTCAGGAGCACAGGCCGATCCTGTTCCAAGCGATGTTGCTGAACGGAACGCTTCAGAGTCATCTGGCAGAGATCAGCCAGACAGCGGAGCAGCGCATCGAGCAGATGATGCCGGAGCTGGCGAAAGCGGCAGGCGTGACGGAGGAACTCAAAGCCAAGGATCAGATGGCATGGGTGGGCCTGATGAACAACTGCAAGGCTCAAGCGGAAGAGGTGATTCTGCCGGAGCTGATCTACGCCTGACGGACTATGAGCCGCAAGCGGAGCAGTTGAGCTTCATCTTTCCAGCAGAACCAGAACAAATTCAAATCATTGATCGCATGGAAACGGAGGGCATTGGAACAGTGCCCTCCGCTTTTATGTTCTCCCAGGCCGATATCGATGCGGAGCTGCGGCGCGGCAGTGGCATGCAAGGCGGCAAAATGCGCATTTACGCTCTATACCAACACCAACCGGACGCAAAGGCCGCTATTGACTTTTTGAAAAAGGAATATGGCATATCGGGTCATTCTCATACATTCCTGGATGGGAGCTATGGTTTTGCCGACTATTCTGCAAAGGGCCTACGGCTGTATCATTCCGACACAAAAACGGAAACCAACATCAAATGGAACGTTCTTGAGAAGCGGCTGCGGATGATCGTAACCGAGGGCAGCTATCTGACGGTTGCAGAAAAAGCTGCCTATGCCGATGCGGAGAGGAACTACGCTGGAACTGCTGTCGGCGTGCCCATGCCCATAGCGCGTTATGGTTTTCCACCGCCATCGGCAGAAGTACCGGTACAGACTGCGCCGGAATGGGGCTATAATGCCGTCAAAGAGGCACACCCGGACGATATGGTGCTGTATCAGGTCGACGACTGCTTTGCATTGTACGGAGAAGATGCTCGGATTGCTGCCTCTATGTTGGGGTTGGCGCTGACCTCCCGCTCTGTCCCCGGAGTGGGGCGGGTGGATATGTGTGGTATTCCAATCCACCAACTGGAGCAGTATGTAGAGCAGCTCCGGGACAAATATGATGTGACGATCTCCGCTGTTGACCGGGACAGCAAGGAGCGCCGTGTGTCATCCATTCCTTCCATTGACCATGAAGCGGCTCTGGCCATCGACGCCTATGAAGCTGAATTTGGGGCGGACGGCACACGGGTCTTCGGGAGCAGCACAATATGGCAGGAAGAAGATACACCTGCGCCGCGTCGTACTGAGATTACCCAGGCAGACATTGACGCAGCCATCCAGGAATGGAACGGTGATGTCGCAAGCAAACGCGCCGTCGTGCGCCGACTGCGGGAAGGGGCTTCCCGTGAGGAACTGCTCCATGTGCTCCGAGAGGAGTACGGCGATGATCTTCCGGCCTTCCCGGTCAATGGCGCAAGCGGCGCGGCTGACATTCCATGGGACGAGATTCGAGGTCGCGTGCTTGAATTGATCGAGGAAGATCGTTTTTTCACTGAGGAAGAGCAGGACGCATGGAAAGATATCGACACCAGCTATATCCGAAAGCGATTAGAGGAAGCTGGTGTTGTGAATGGTGAGGTGATTGACCAAGAAAAACTGGCGCAGAGCCCGTTCATTCAGCAGGTTGAGCAGACTGTCGCGCAGATTACTCAGGAAGAGGAGCAGTCTCGCGACATCATGGAGGCTACCTACCCCGAATTATCTCAGCCTTTGCCGGATTTGACTGAACAACCTGTCGCCCAGGCATCTGCCTATCAGGTGGGCGATACGGTCTTTCTGGAAGATGGGAAACCGTTTATTGTTGAAAAAATCGGCCCGTTGGGTATTGAACTGCGCGATCCGTCGCAGGTCTATCCCATCCTCCGTGCGGAGAGTTCCGAGAGCTTCGCAAGGCTCATCGAGAGATATCCGCAGGAGCAGCCGGAAGTTGTCTCTGAAACGACGACTGTATATCCCGCTGAACAGAATAGCTTGCCCTATGATCTTGTCGTGGAGAAGATGAGCATGACTCCCCGGCAGGAACACCCTGAGCAGCCCGCTGCGCAGAACTTCCGCATCAGCGATACGCATCTTGGCGAAGGAGGTTCAAAAACCAAATACGGCTATAACATTGCTGCTATTCGCACGCTCAAGCAAATCGAGGCAGAAGGCCGCATGGCGACGCCGGATGAACAGAAAGTGCTGTCCCGGTATGTGGGCTGGGGCAGTATTCCAAATGCCTTTGATGACAGCAAAGCGGACTGGAAGAAGGAATACGAGGAGTTGAAAGCGCTGCTCACGCCGGAAGAATACGCTATGGCGCGCGCTTCGACGCTTAATGCGCACTACACATCGCCTACGGTTATTCGTGCGATTTATGATGCGGTGGAAAACATGGGCTTTCGCACGGGCAATATACTGGAGCCGTCGTGCGGCGTGGGCAATTTCTTTGGGTTGCTGCCGGACTCCATGCGTGGCAGCCGACTTTATGGCGTAGAGTTGGATTCCATCACAGGACGCATAGCACGGCAGCTCTATCCTGAAGCCGATATCACCATTTCAGGATTTGAGAAAACGAACCGGCAGGAGTTCTTCGATTTAGCGGTCGGCAACGTGCCCTTTGGCAGCTACAAGCTCAATGACCGCAAGTTCAACGCGCACAATTTTCTGATTCACGATTACTTCTTCGCCAAGGCGCTCGATCAGGTGCGCGCGGGTGGCGTGATCGCGTTCATCACATCCAAAGGAACGATGGATAAGCAATCGCCGGAGGTTCGGCGCTATATCGCGGAACGGGCAGAGCTGCTGGGTGCGATTCGTTTGCCCAATCATGCATTTCGAGCCAATGCCGGAACAGAGGTTACCAGTGACATCCTGTTCCTCCAGAAGCGGGACAGACCCATCGTGCAGGATGAACCGTGGGTGCATCTGGGTCAGACAGACGACGGTATTCCCATCAATACTTATTTTGTCGAGCATCCTGACATGGTACTGGGCCGCATGGCATGGGATCAACGTATGTACGGCAATGAGAAGGAGACAACCTGTGAACCCATAGAGGGAGCGGATCTGTCGCAGCAGCTCGCTGTCGCAGTGAAAAATATTCAGGGCAAGTACAGGGAAGCAGAACTGCCCGATTTGGCGGATAGCGGGGATGTCGTCGAAACCATTCCCGCTGATCCGACCGTAAAAAACTATTCCTATACCGTCGTAAACGGTCAGGTTTACTTTCGGCAGGAAAGCATCATGGTTCGTCAGGAGCTCAATCAGGTCGCACAGGAGCGTATAAAGGGTTTGGTAGGGCT
>JAUNJB010000042.1 GCA_030535375.1 Clostridia bacterium
GGGGACGGCTTTTTTTGACAGTTCAGTCCAAAACCTCTCCTCGTTTTTAATCGATCTTCCATCATGGATACAAAATCTATTCGCGTCATCTTTTCGCCGCGAACTGTTTTCGTGCGATTTAGCGGCCCCATTTTGGGCATTCAAGACATTCGCTTTCCATTGCATTTTAAGTATGTTATAATGTAAACAACTTGATGGAATGCTGGCGCGCGGCAATCTGTCCAAAAGTAAATATGAACAAAAGTGAGGAGAGTGTACATGAAAAGGATCCTGAGCGCGATGATCATCGCCGCGATGCTCCTGAGCATGGTGCCCGCCGCCCTGGGTGAGTCCGGCACCACTTACATCCCTGCGCCCTACAACGCTGCTGAGGTCGATCCGACCAAAACCTATCTGGAGCCCGTTTTCTATGAGAATGAGAACGGCCCGACCATCGGCGTGACGACCGTTGGCGTCATCCAGCAGGATGGCCTCTACTTCAAGGATTCCGACAACGACGGCGAGCTGGACGTCTTCGAAGACTGGCGTCTGGACGCCGAGACCCGCGCCGCCGACATGGTCACCAAGATGACCCTGATGGAGCAGGCGGGCTTCGTGCTGAATGCCCTGATGGTCAACCCCGTCTCCAAAACCCTTGAAGAGGTCAAGAATGAGGACGGCACCATCGATCCCGCCAAGATCATGACCATCGTTCCGGAGGGCGAAAAGACCACAAACCTGACGATGTTCAACAGCGGCGCTTCTTACTTCGCCATGAGCGACGATCAGGTGATGACCGTCGGCAAGGTTCGCGCCGGCGTGTACCGCGGCGGCCTGAACTACGACGCCTCCGTCGTGGCGCTGTACAACAACGTCGCCACCGAAATCGCCGAGTGGGATTCCGCCAAGGCCGGCACTCCCGCGATCCCCTACACCCTGATCTCCAACCCGATCGCCGCAGGCTTCCCGGATTCCCTGGGCATGGCCGCCGCGGTGCTGGGCGACGGCAACTTTGACGCCATCAAGGATTATGCCGAGGTCGACCGCCAGATGTGGCGTGCGCAGGGCATCATCTTCATGTATGGCCCGCAGATCGACCTGGTGACCGACCCGCGCTGGCCGCGCAACTCCGGCACCTACGGTGAGCGCGAGGACATCACCGCGGGCATCATCACCGCGCTGGTGGACGGCTATCAGTACGGCACCGAAGGCGTGAACGAGAACTCCGTCGTCCTCTCCGCCAAGCACTTCCCGGGCGACGGCGCGGCCGAGAACGGCTTTGAATCTCACACCGCCCAGGGCCAGTGGCGCCTCTACCCGACCGAGGGCTCCCTGGAGAACTACCAGCTCGTCGCCTTCCAGGCCGCGATCGATGCCGGTGTCGGCGCGATCATGCCCTGCTACTCCCGCGACGCTGCGGACGATCGCTCCGTGACCCAGACCTACCGCGGCCATGAGATTCAGGTCAACGAGCTGGGCTCCGCCTATAACTCCGAGATCATCGGCACCCTGCTTCGCGACATCATGGGCTTTAACGGCTTTGTCAACTCCGACTCCGGCATCACCCAGGTGCAGAACTACGGCGCTGAGGATCTGACCTCCATCGAGCGCTTCGCCCTGCTGATCTCCGCCGGCACCGACGCCATCGGCGGCGAGCTGGCTCCTGAGCTCATCACCGGCGCCGTGAACGCGGGCCTGCTTCCGAAGGAAGACCTCGACCGCGCCAACATCTACCGCGCCACCGCGCTCTTCAAGCAGGGCCTGTTCGAGAACGCTTATCTCGACTACGCCGCTGCCGACGATGTGCGCGCCACCAACATGGCTACCGCCAACGCGCAGGCGTATGACCTCCACCTGAAGGCCACCGTCCTGATGAAGAACAGCGACTCCACCCTGCCGCTGGCCAAGGATGCCGGCACCAAGCTGTACATCGGCTCCTTCACCGGCACCGGCGAGGATGACGCGACCATCGAAGCGATGACCGCGCTGTTCGAGGCGCAGGGCTTCGAAATCGTCAGCAAGTACGCCGACGCCGACGTAGCTTACCTCTACGTCCAGCCGAAGGCGACCATCTCCACCTCCTCCAGCGCTTCCGAGGGCGTGCTGAGCCTTGTGGAAGACTACGAAGTGGACGAGCGCACCGTGTCCGGCAGCGCCGATATGTCGAACCTCAACACGATCGTCGTCAGCCAGGCGAAGACCGGCGAGAAGGTCGAGGTGACCACGCTGGCAGAGGTGGACAAGATCGCGAAGATCGCCAACACCGTCCATGAGAACGGCGGCAAGGTCGTGGCGACCATCGTCTGCACCAGCCCGTGGATTCTCGACAACCTCGAGCCGTACTGCGACGCGCTGCTGGCGCAGTACACCACCTCCGCCGCCTCCCTCGCCAACGCGCAGAGCGCGCAGGTGGACGTGATCGTGGGCAATTACAATCCGACCGGCAAGCTCTCCGTGACCATGGTCGCCTGCGAGGAAGTCATCGCGCTGACCGAGGTGGAGAGTGCGGACGGCGGCGTGTACGAGATCTGCGCCTCCCCGAACGACGTGCCCGGCTATGCCAAGGATCAGTACATGGATGCCGACGTGCTGGCTAAGTCCCCGTCCGGCAGCTATGCCTACATGGATACCGACGGCAACCTCTACGTCTCCGGCTTCGGCCTGAGCTACTAAGCTCCTTCCCGGGATGAGCCCGATGGTTTGACCGTCGGGCTGTCCTCCTCCTTACAACCCATAATCAAACAGATGCGCCCGGGGTGGACAGCGCGAACCGAAGAAATTCGGTTGGACACCCCCGGCGCATTTGCTCATTTTCCTCCCCCATTCCCATCTGAGGTACATGAACATGAAAAAAAGCCTACCCATTCTTTTGCTGCTCGCATTCCTCCTGCTCGCCCTCCCCTGCGCGGCGGCCGAAACGGATGACGCGCAGGATCAGGCCGTCGCGCTGGTCAACGGCGAGGCGCTGCTCCAGTCCGACTACGCATCCTTCGAGAATTCCTATTTGACAACCTATGCCAATGCGGGATATGATATAGACGAAGAAACCATACGCGCCTATGTGCAGGATCTCGCCCTGACCGCCGCCATCGAGGACATGTTGGTCAAGCAGGATATGACTGCCCAGGGCTGCGATATATTTGACGAAGCGACGGAAGCCTGGCTTGTGGAGCAGGGCACCGCCGCCTACGAATCCGCGCTTGCGGATGTGGGCGAGGCGCTGCGCGATGCGCTCGGCCTCGCTGACGATGACGACGTGTCGCCCTATGCCCTCTCTTACGCGAACACGCTGGGCGTCACCGCGCAGGACTACATCGACGTCTACCGCACGCAGTACGCCACCATGAACTACTATGCCTGGCTAACCGCGGACAATCCCGTGACGGATGAAGACGTGCAAAACGCCTACGAGGAGCGCGTCTCCTCCAGCCGGGCGCTCTATGAGCACGACGCGGCGGCCTTCGAGACCGCCGTAAGCGCCGGTGAGGAAATCTGGTTTAAGCCGGCCGGATACCGCAGCATCCTGCAAATCCTCCTCCCCGCCGAGGGAGAAACCGATGAGGAGCGCCTGGCCAGCGTGCAGGACACGGTGGATGAGATTTACACGCGCCTTGAGGGCGGCGAGCCATTTGAAGCGCTGATCGCCGAATTCGGCGCCGATTCCGCCCTTGAAAACGAGGATTTCCCAGGCTATCAGGTGCACAGGGATTCCGTGCTGTGGGAGGACGCCTTTGTCTCCGCCGCCTTTTCCGATGAGATGCAGCAGCCAGGGGACATCAGCCGCCCGTTTTCAAGCGCACTCGGCGTACACATCCTCTACTACCTGGCCGATTCCGAAAGCGGCCCTGTCGAAATGACCGATTCCGTCCGCGACGCACTGACCTATTCCATCTATCAGGAGCGCTGTCTGGCGCGGCTGAACGAGCGCGTGGATGAGCTTGCCGACAGCGCCGAGGTCATCCTCTACTGATCCTTCGCGTGCGCCGGGAATCGCCCGCGCGGATCGCCACACCGCAAAAGCGCGCCTGACCGGCGAACACTCCTCCCGAAAACCAAAGTAAATGGAGGCAGTCTTCCATGAAGCTACTATCTATCGCGATTCCCAGCTACAATTCACAGGACTATCTGCATCATGCCGTCGAAAGCCTCCTGCCGGGCGGCGACGAGGTCGAAATCCTCATCGTCAACGACGGCTCGAAGGATGGCACGGCCGAAATCGCGAACGATTTTGAGCGGCGCTATCCCGGTATCGTTCGCGCCATTCACAAGGAAAACGGAGGCCATGGCGACGCCGTCATGACAGGACTCATGCACGCTGCGGGCCTGTACTTCAAGGTTGTGGACTCGGATGACTGGGTGGACGCCGACGCTTACCCCAGGATTCTCAGCGCTCTGCGCGCTCATGCGCAGCCCAATGAGCAGATTGACCTTCTGGTCAGCAACTACATCTATGACAAGGCCGGCGCGGCGCACAAGCATGTCGTGCGCTACGGCAACGCCCTGCCGGAAAACCGCGTGCTGACCTGGGACGATGTGGGACGCTTCCGCATCGGGCAGTATATCCTCATGCATTCCGCCATCTACCGCACGCAAATGCTGCGCGACTGCGGCCTTTCCCTCCCCAAGCACACCTTCTACGTCGACAATCTATACGTCTACGTGCCCATGACGCACGTGGACAGGCTGCTCTACCTGAACGTCGACTTCTACCATTACTTCATCGGCCGCGACGATCAGTCCGTACAGGAGGCCGTGATGATCCGCAGGATCGACCAGCAGCTGCGCGTCAACCGCCTGATGCTCGAAACCGTCGACGTGCTGCACGTGCAGCCGGCGAAAAAGCGCGCGTATATGCTCGGCTATCTGGAGATCATCACGACGGTTTCCTCCATTCTGCTCATGAAATCCGGCACGCAGGAGCATCTGCGCCTCAAGCAGGAGCTTTGGGATGACATTCGCCTGCGCTTCCCGCAGGTTTACCGCAGGCTGCGCCGCCGCCCGCTGGGCATCGGCCTGCACCTTCCGGGCAAAGCAGGCCGCCGCATCGCCATCGCCGGCTACAAAATCAGCCGGAAGGTTTTCGGATTCAACTGACGAATGGAGGAACAGCCGTGAAATATGATTATCTGATCGTCGGGGCGGGCCTGTGCGGCGCCGTATTCGCGCACGAGGCCAGGGCTGCCGGAAAGCGCGTGCTCGTCATCGAGAAGCGTCAAAGCGTCGCCGGCAATGTCTACACGGAGTCTGTCGAGGGCATTCAGGTGCACCGCTACGGCGCGCACATCTTCCATACCAACAATCCTCGCGTATGGGAATATGTGCAGCGCTTCGCCCAATTCAACCGCTACACCAACAGCCCCGTCGCCAATTACAGAGGCGAGCTCTATTCCCTGCCGTTCAACATGTACACATTCAACAAGATGTGGGGCGTGACGACGCCGCAGGAGGCCGAACGCATCATCGAGCGCCAGAGAGAGGAAGCCGGCATTTCCGAACCCAGAAACCTGGAGGAGCAGGCTATCTCGCTCGTCGGCCGCGATATCTTTGAAAAGCTCGTCAAGGGCTATACGGAAAAGCAGTGGGGACGCGACTGCCGCGAGCTGCCCGCGTTCATCATCAAGCGCCTGCCCGTCCGGCTGACGTTTGACAACAACTATTTCAACGCGCTCTATCAGGGCATCCCCACCGGCGGCTACACCCGGATGATCGAAAGGATGCTCGACGGCATAGAGGTTCGCCTCGGCGTCGACTATCTGGCGCACAAGGAGGAATACGACGCCCTCGCCGCAAAGGTGGTCTATACCGGGCCCATCGACGCATACTTCGGCCATTCGCTGGGCCCGCTTCAATACCGCTCCGTGCGCTTTGAGCATGAGCTTCTGGAGATGAGCAATTACCAGGGCAATGCCGTCGTCAATTACACGGACAGGGAGACGCCCTTCACCCGGATCATCGAGCACAAGTGGTTCGAATTCGGCAGGGACGCGGAGGGCAACGACCTCCCCCACACCGTCATCAGCCGGGAATACAGCAGCGAATGGAAGCCCGGAGACGAGCCCTATTACCCCGTCAACGACGAGAGGAACACGGCGCTCTATCAGCGCTACAGGGCGCTTGCGGAAGGGGAAGAAAACGTGCTGTTCTGCGGCAGGCTGGCGGAATACAGGTATTACGACATGGATGCCGTGATCGCCAGAACGCTGGAGCTGTGCGACAGCCTGCTGCACGCATAAAAGGACGGAACCGACAAGCCGGTTCCGCCATTCCAAGAAAAGCAATTTCCTAAGTGAACCAGGCCCTTAAAGGCTCTGACCCGAAATCCAGCAAAGAGGTTATCTTCTGTCGCCCCGGCGGCGGCAAAAGATAACCTCTTTGAATTGCAAATCCTTAGCTTTTAAAAAATCCGGTTTCGGCCTGACGTTCCCGTCCCTTTGTCCGCCTTACGCTTCAAATCCGACAATGCCAAACGCGCCGGGGCCGCTGTGCGCGGCGATGACGCATCCGGTCTTCACCCATTCCACATGCCTGAAGCCCTTCTCGGTCATGATCTCCTCGACCTCGCGCATAATGCGCTCCTCGAGCCCCTCGCCGTAGATCAGGTAGAGCTGCTCACGGTCAAGCCGCTGCTCATCCGGATATTCGTCGGCCAGATGCCTGATCACGCGCGCCATGGAGCCGCGGTATTTCTTCGTGGACATCAGCTTGCCATCCTGAATCTCAATGAGCGGATGCAGCCCGAGAATCTTCGCGCCCAAATACGCCGCATTGCTCACGCGCCCGCCCGCGCGCAGATAGTCGAGATCGCCCGGGAAAAAGCCCATGCGTACCTTGGCGATTGCCTCCCCGGCGAAGGCGGCCGCCTCATCCATCGTCGCCTGGGGATGCTCGCGCAGGAACTTCGCCACGCCCAGGATGATGGCCGCCTGTCCCGCGGTCACGCTCTTGGTATCGATTGAGACGATATTCTCGCGCCCCTCGGCCGCGATGAGCGCGCTCTGCATGGAGCATGTGGTGGATGCCGAATAAGCCAGGTGGAGAATCGGCGCACCGGGATGCTCCTTCTGCAGGCGGTCAAAGACCACCTCAAAGTCGTGCGGCGTGCATCCGCTTGTCCGCGGCAGATTGCGCGTCTTCTTATAGTGGTCAAACATCTCAGCGACGGGGAAAGCGCCGTCATCCCGCGTTTCTCCGCCAAAGGAAACGTGCATAGGCACGATGGTTACACCGTATTCCCTCGCCAGCTCCGGCGTCAGATCGGAACCGGATTCCGCAACGAGAAGGATCGAATTCATCAGGTACACCTCTCTTTAATTCTGCATGAAAACAGTATACCTTCAGGCCGTTGCCGAAATAATGGAGAAATGTTTCAGAAATATGAAAACATACGGTGTATATGGCCGCAGGCGCAGGGCCTTCCCCGCCTCGCGGCCAACGGCCATGTGATACAATGCGGCCGGTGGCCGCTTCCATTTCCGAAAACTGCTGCAAACCGCTCGATTACGGAGAACGCAGCCGTTTCTTTCACCATTTCCTGGCGGCCGCTGCACGCTTCCGTTTCCGAAAAAACGCTGCATATCGTCCGATTACGGCGAACGCGGCCGTTTTTTCCGCCATTTCCTGGCGGCCGCTGCCCGGTTTTCGCACAATTTCCTATAAATCAAAAAAGCTCCGGGAATCGCCCATGGAAGGGGTCATGCCCGGAGCCGTAAGATCTCAGATATTCTCGTAGCCCAGCGTCCGCAGGTCGTCCATGCGGTTGCGCCAATCCTCCCGCACCTTGACCCAGAGCTGGAGGTTCACCTTAGTTCCCAGCAGGCCCTCGATGTCGTGGCGGGCCTCCGCGCCAATGGTGCGCAGCATGGCGCCCTGCTTGCCGATGATGATGCCCTTGTGGCTTGCGCGCTCGCAGTAGATCGTCGCGTGAATCTCGGTCAGGTGATCGCTCAGCTTGTTGATGGCCATCATCTCGACGCCCACGCCGTGAGGCACCTCGTCACGCAGATGGAGCAGCGCCTTCTCGCGGATGATCTCCGCGCAGATCACGCGCTCCGGCTGATCGGTCATCATGTCGTCCGGGAAGTACTTGGGGCCCTGCGGCAGATAGGAGATGATCAGGCGCTTCAGCTCGTCCATCCCCTTGCCCGTGCGCGCGCTGATGGGCACAATGGCATCGTACTGCGCGCCGGCGAAGGACTGGATGGCCGCCAGCAGCCGTGCCTCCTCCACGATGTCCGTCTTGTTGAGCACGAGAATCTTCTTGACCCTGCGGGAGGCCATCTCCTCCACGATGGCGCGATCCTGCGGCCCGATGTCGCTCACATCCACCAGCGTCAGCAGCACGTCGATGCCGTCCATCGCGTCCTGCACGGATTTGACCATGTACTCGCCCAGCTTCGTGCGCGGCTTGTGCAGGCCCGGCGTATCCAGAAACACGATCTGCCAATCCTTGCCCGTCGCCACGCCCATGATGCGGTTGCGCGTCGTCTGCGGGCGGCTGCTGACGATGGCGACCTTTTCGCCCACCATCGCGTTCATCATCGTCGATTTTCCCACATTCGGGCGGCCTACGATCGCGGCAAAGCCCGAAAGGAATCTGTTTTCCGTCTTATCCATGATTGCTCCTTGGTTTTTCTTTTTTCGGTTTCACGGCGCGTCATCGGCTCACTTGCCCAGCGCCGACGGGCCGAATCCCTCCGGCAGCAGCGCGGCAAGCGTCGTCTTGCGCACATGCCCGTCCCACGTCACCAGCACCTCGAGGCCGGGCGCAAACTCATAAAGAGACTGCCGGCACGCGCCGCAGGGAAACGGCGCGGAGCCGCTTCCCGCGATGGCCACGCGGGTAAACCTGCGCACGCCCTCGCTGACGGCCTTGAACAGCGCCGTGCGCTCGGCGCACATGGCATTGCCGTAAGCGGCGTTTTCGATGTTGCAGCCGGTGAAAACACGGCCGTCCTCGCTCTCAAGCGCGGCCCCGACCGCATATCCGGAATACGGCGAATAGGAAAACCGCCTCGCCTCAATCGCCATGTCCATCAATTCCTGATCCGTCATTGGATCTCCTCCTCTCTGGAGAGTCCGATCGATGCGAGCGCACGCTCCTCCATGGCACGCATGACGGGCTTATCCTCCTGCGTCATATGATCGTATCCCATCAGATGAAACAGGCCGTGCGTGAGCAGATAGCCGCTCTCGCGCTGCACGCTGTGGCCGTATTCCCGCGCCTGCGCGCGCACATGATCCATCGAAATGATGATATCGCCCAGCGCGCACGCGCCCAGCTCCGGATCATACTCCCGGCGAAGCGCCGCGGCGCTGCATCCGGCCGTTTTCCCGGCAGAATAGTTGACCGTCGGAAAGGAGAGCACGTCCGTAGCGGCATCCTTGCCGCGCTGTTCCCTGTTGATCGCGCGGATCTCCTCGTCCCCGACGATCTCGACGAACACCGCTAGCGGCAGCGTCACGCCCTCGGCCGCCTGCGCGGCATCGGCACAGCGCTGCATGAGCGCCCTCGCCTCGCCGTCGAGCAGGCCCCGCTCGTCCTCAAATTCCAGAATCATTTGCCGCTCTCCTTCGCCGCCTCGGAACCGGGCTGGCCGGCGGCCTGCACATCCTGCTGCAGCTTTTGCGCGCGCTGCTGCGTATGGCGCTTGGCGCGGCCGAGATCGACGCTCGGGTATTCAATGCGCTCGTGGAACACGCCCTTGAGGATCGTCTCAAACGCCGAGCAGATGTGGCCGATATCCCGGAAGGTCAGCGTGCACTCATCGAGCTGTCCGTCCTCCATCTTGCCGCGCACAAGCTTGCGGATCATCGCGGAGATCTTCGCCTGCGTCGGCTCCGGAATGGACCGCACAGCCGCCTCCACCGTATCGGAAAGCATCAGAATCGCGGCCTCCGCCGTCTGCGGCTTCGGGCCGTCATAGCGGAAATCCCGGATGTCGACATTCTCCTCGCCCAGCATCTTGACCGCCTTCGCGTAGAAATACATGACCGGCGTATCGCCGTGATGCTGGCGGATCATATCGATGATCGGCTCCGGCAGGTGATGCTTGCGCGCAAGCTCCACACCATCGCGCGTGTGCTCGGTCAAAATGGCGGTGGATACCCGCGGATCGGTCTTGTCGTGCGGATTCTCACCCATCTGGTTTTCCTTGAAATACATGGGGCGGACGAGCTTGCCGATGTCGTGATAATACGCGCCGACGCGGACAAGCAGCGCGTTGGCGCCCACGGCCTCCGCAGCCGCCTCCGCCAGGTTGGCGACCACCATGGAGTGATGATACGTGCCCGGCGTTTCAATCATCAGCCTGCGCAGAAGCGGCTGATTCGGGTTGGACAGCTCAATCAGCTTGGCCGGGGTGACCAGGTTGAACGTCGCCTCCAGGATCGGCTGCAATCCCACGCAAAGGATGGCCGAGGTGAACGAGCCGAGTATGGCATAGCTCGCATCCACGGCGATCCCGCTGAGCTCGCTGGAGGTGAGCACGCCCACGCACGCCAGCACGACAAAGTTGACCACGCCGACCACGAATCCTGTGATCAGCACGAACACGCGGGAGGGGTTCCTGCGCAGCATGAAGATGGCCAGCGTGCCGCCCAGGCACGACATCAGCAGCACGCTGAGCATCTGGGAGGTGATCAGGCCGGTGCCCTTGACCGTCAGGAACGTAATGAGCAGCGACACCGCGAGGTTGGCCACATAGGCCGGGCGCTCGCCCAGCAGATTGACCACCAGCATCGCCGCGAGCACGACGGGCATCGCATTGACGCCGATGTACCGGCCGATCAGCAGGCTCAGCCCGATGGTCATCACGCCGGCAATCAGCAAAACCAGCGCGCTCTTTCCGGAGGAAAGCAGCTGCGGCTCAAACAGCGCGGTGAACAGATACGTCCCCGCCAGAATCAGCCCCAGCAGCACGGCCGCGCCGATGTAGAGCGAAAAATCGAAGCTGTTGCCCTGCAAAAGGCCGAGCGAATCGAGCACGGCGATCTGCTCCGCGGTGATCCTGTCGCCCTTGACGACGATATTCTGATCCTGCTTGTAGACAGTCGGCTCCACCGCGTCATACGCCTTCTGGCGGTTCTCCTCCGTGGCCTCCTGGTTGATCAGCATGTTCGGGCGCAGGCAGGCGCGCAGTGTGGGAATCGCCACATTGTACCACAGATCGGTGCGCGTATTATAGGCCACGATCTGCTGGATATTGTTGATCGCGTCGTTGATCTGTCCCTCGGTGATGGTGGAGACAAGCGTCGTGCGCGTGGCCGAGTTGAGGCTCTGATACAGGCTCTCAAAATCCTGCTCGGCCGTATTCATCAGCGTGCGCAGCTGATAGCTGCTCAGCGTCACCTTGGTGAGCAGGCCGGTCGCCTGCTCATAGTCCTCCTCGGTGAAGGTCATGCTGCTGTCCGTCCATCCGCTGCGGATCTGTTCACCCAGCTCGCGCACGGCGCGCAGCTCGGAGAAGACCGCCTCCAGATCGGCAAGCACGCTGTCCGCGATCGTCTCATCCTTGTAATACACGGGAGAAACCGCGTCCGCCGCGCTCTGGCGCCTGCGCTGGGTGGTAATCTCGTCGACGATATCCTTGCTGGCCGTAATCGTCTTGGGCGCCACATCTCCCACGCTCAGGTCGTACTGCTCCGGCGAAACCGCGAGCAGGCAGATCAGCAGCAGCACCAGGTACGTCACCGCGGCAAACAGAACCTGCTGCACGCGCAGGCTCAGGCTGTCAATCCAGGTTTTGCCGGTTTTGGCCGTATCTTCCATCGCTCATTTCCTCCTTTGCGCGAGATGCGTGCGCATCATAGGCGCGCACGATCGCCTGCACCAGCTCATGGCGCACCACATCCTGATGGGTCAGCCGCATGACGGCGATGTCCTTCACGCCCTCGAGCACCTCCACAGCCTCAATCAGGCCGCTGCGCTTGCCATGCGGCAGGTCGATCTGGGAGGGATCGCCCGTCACCACGATTCTGGAGCGGAAACCCATGCGGGTGAGGAACATCTTCATCTGCTCCTGAGTCGTGTTCTGCGCCTCGTCGAGGATGATGAAGGCATCCGAGAGCGTGCGCCCGCGCATGTATGCCAGCGGCGCCACCTCGATGATCCCGCGCTCCTGCATCCGCTGGCACGTCTCGGCGCCCAGCATGTCAAACATCGCGTCATAAAGCGGGCGCAGATAGGGATCGACCTTCTGATTCAAATCTCCCGGAAGAAAGCCCAGCTTTTCGCCCGCCTCCACGGCCGGACGCGTGAGCACAATGCGCTCCACATCCTTGCTTTTAAGGGCAGCGACGGCCATCGCCATCGCCAGATATGTCTTGCCCGTTCCCGCCGGGCCGATGCCAAAGGTCAGCGTATTGCGCTTGATGGCGCGCACATAGCCGCGCTGGCCGAGCGTCTTGCAGCGGATCGGCCGCCCGCGGAATGTGGTCGCCACAACCTCATGGTAGAGCGTATCCAGCTCGTCGAGCTCGTCGCCCAGCGACACCGCATACTGCACCACGGCCGTATCCACGCGCTCCCCGCGGGCACTGAGGGCGATCAGCTTGCGCAGAATTGCCTGCGTTCTGTCAACCGCCTGGCGCGTGCCGCCCTCCACGATGATCTCCCCGCCGCGCAGGGCGATGCGCACATCCATCAGCTGTTCAAGCAGGAGAATATTCTCATCCCCCGCGCCAAACAGATCCTGAATCGCCCCGGACTCCGGAGCGCCTTTCATTTCCTCTGCCAAAGAAGCAGACCTCCCGTATTTCCACAGTTCGGTTCGGTGCAGGCGCGCTCACGGCGCGGCATTTCGCCCGCCGATGCTGTCCTCGTATTCAAGAACAACGGTCGCATACACGAACTCATCATCTATCATACTATAATCTACCCATTTGTCAAGAATTATGGCGTCAGATGGACACTGTTTTTTTGCAATTTCTTCCGCCGCGCCCTGCGCCATGCTGGCCGCGTCGCCCTTTTCCCGCGCTTCGGGCACGACGGTGATCTCCGCATACGTCTCAATCTCCCGCCACAGCGGCAGAAACAGGCCCACCACCGGCTCAATCCGCGTGCTCTGATCCTGCTCGTCAAACGGCTGCGCGTCGCGCACAACGCGCTCCGACCACGGCGTTTTGATCGTCACACGCGTGCGCGTCTGCCCGGTCTCCACCGTCCGCATGACCCGGAGGCTGACGCGCGCATCCCCCCGCGCCCACACGCGCGCGCGCACCTCCCCCTGTGCCTGCCGGGTGCGCACCTCCCCGGCCTGCGTGCGCTCCTGCCCGCTGATGAGCACCTGGCCCTTGTAGACGGCCTGTCCCACCTCCACCTGCGGCGTGCCGCTGCCCGCGTAGATATGCGTGATGATGCCGGACTGCGTCGCCACGATGTCCATGCCGCTGCCCGCGATCATCGCCTGCTCCCCCTCGCGCGCGGGCTGGCAGTCGACCAGCAGCGTGCTGCCCATATACCGCACGCCCGCAAACGACAGCCCCGGCAATCGCAGCGCCAGCTGCTCGCGCAGGCTGTCCAGGGAAAAGCTCTGCTTGAGCCGTCCGGGCCGGACGCCGGCCTCCTGCAAAAACACGCGCACCTCCGCCACGTTCTCCTGCGCGCCCTCCACGCGCACCGCCAGAATCATCTGCGAGGAGGCGTACACCAGCGCGGCGCACAGCAGCATGCCCGCGGCCAGCATGCACCGACGGCGCAGAAAGCGCGCCGAGCGCAGCACAGGCCCCGCACTGTGCTCGCGCAGCTCCCAGCCAAAGCGCTCGCACAATGCCCGCAGCGCCTTCATCTGCCAAAACGGCAGGGATACCCGCATTGTGCGCCCCTCCAGCCGGCGCGCCTGACGCAGCGTGATGCCGCCCTGTGCGGCGGCGCGCAGCAGCTTCTCCAGGTTCAGCCCCTCGATATCCACCGTCAGACGCACGCACGCCGCCTCCTTTTCCGCTCAAGCGTTTGGGCTCACTCCTCCGGCCGCCCATAGGTGACCGTCACGACGGGGTCTCCGGTGATCATCGCCGCGTCCAGCGACAATTCCTCCAGCCGCAGCGCCGTTCCCGCCACGGTCAGGATACCTCTGCCCGTCTTGAGGCGGATGCGCCCGGGCGCCAGCTCCACCACGCCATGCTGCCCCTCGACGAGCACGCTGCTCTGTCCACACATCGTCACCCGCGCGCTGTCGCGAAGCGCATCCTCCGGCAACCCGCTCCTCAGGATCATCCGCCGGCTCCTTGTGCGCATGGCCTTCCCTCCCCAAAACCCGTATGCGTCCCAAGGTATGCGCCGCGCGGACAAAAAAACACCCGAAACCGGCGGTTATCCTCCGGCTTCGGGCGATCATTCGGGATTCAGTGCGCGGTGCGCAGCGCATTTTCCTTGCCAAGCTCGTACAGGTTGTCGTACCGGATGACGCGCTTGATGTTGAGCGTCAATTCAAAGTACTCCTCCAGCGCGGCCTGACAGCGGTCAAGATGCATGACCATCCGGTCGTACACCTCATCGCCGCTCATGTCCTGCCTCGGCAGGCCGATCAGCCTCATGTGGTGCGGGTTGATGATCAGCAGCACGAAATGCATGTGGGGATCTCCGCTCTCAAAGATATTCTTGAGCGCGTTCTCAAGCCTCTCCCGGCCATACCGCCAGACCTCGGAGAGAAAGTAATCCCCCTGCGGCAGGCGGAAGGAGGCCGTCGCCAGCGGGCGCTCGGGCCGCACCTCCATCATCCTGAGGGAGCGCATGCGCTCCTGGATCTTCGCGCTGTCGTACGCCGCGCCGCGCAGCAGATCGCAGAAGAATTCCCCCTGCATCGCGCGGGTGAGGTCATCGACCTGTTTGGTCTGGCGGGCCGCGTCACGCGAGGAAAGCGTGCGCCTGGCGCTGCTGATCTCCCGGCGCAGGCGGGCCTCGTCGCGCGCCGTTTCCATCCCCAGCATCTCCGGACGGCGGGACAGATAGCCGAAAAACCGCTTGCCCTCGCTCACGGACAGCAGCCAAGAAACGGCGTCAAACCGCTCTTTTCCCAGCAAATCGATCCCCTCATTCGCGTCGGCGGCCACAGCGGGACGCTCAAACCCCAGATTCTCCCACTCGGAAAAGCCCTCGTACAGCGTTCGAACCTCTTCCTTGTCGGAAACCAGCAGCAACTTATACATGATTCCTCCAACACCCGGAGCTCGCCGGCGCATCAAATCCAATGTAAAAACGATGTGAACCGCTTTTATTATAGAATAAAAGCCCCTGCATGACAAGTTGAAAACAGAATTTCTTACAAAAAAATAAAAAACCGTCCAAGAAAGATGGATTTTCCTTGGACGGTTCTGTTAATCTTGCAGAAAAACTGTAGGTTTCAGGCCGGTCAGGACTGAAGCCCCAGGCGCCTGAAGACCTCGTCGACATGCTTGTAGTGGTAGGACAGATCGAAGCACCTGTCAAGCTCCTCGGGCGTCAGGCGCTCTGCGACGACCGGCTCCTGCTCGATCAGCTCGCGGAACGGCCGCTGCTCCTGCCAGGCGCGCATGGCATTGCGCTGCACGCAGTCATACGCCGTCTCGCGCAGCATCCCCTTCTCAATCAGCGTGAGCAGCACGTGCTGGGAATTGGTCAGGCCAAAGGACATGCTCATCGAGCGCTGCATGTTCTCCGGATAGACGAACAGATCACCCAGAATGCGCGTCATCAGCGTGAGCATGTAGTCAAGCAGCTGCGTGGCGTCCGGCAGAATGATGCGCTCCACGGAGGAATGGCTGATGTCGCGCTCGTGCCAGAGGGCGACGTCCTCCATCGCGGAGAGCGCGTAGCCGCGCAGCACGCGGGAAAGGCCGCAGACCTTCTCGCAGTTGATCGGGTTGCGCTTGTGAGGCATCGCGGAGGACCCCTTCTGGCCCGCGCGGAACGGCTCCTCCACCTCGCGCAGCTCGGTCTTCTGCAGGCCGCGCACCTCGGTGGCGTACTTCTCCAGGCAGCTGCCGATGATCGCGATGGTCGTCATCAGCTCGGCATAGCGGTCACGCTGAAGCACCTGCGTGCTGATCGGGGAGGGCTCAAGGCCCATCTGCTCGCAGACGTACTTTTCCACAAACGGATCGACGTTGGCGTAAGTGCCCACCGCGCCGGAGATCTTGCCCACGCGGATGGTCTTATGGGCGTGCTCCATGCGCTCCATGTTGCGCTGCATCTCCGCGTACCACAGGGCAAACTTGAGGCCCAGCGTGGTCGGCTCGGCGTGCACGCCATGGGTGCGGCCCATGCACGGGGTCATCTTGTATTGGACGGCCTGCGAGGCGAGCACGCCGATGAGCTTGTGCATATCCGCCTCGATGATATCGCACGCGCGGGAGACGATGCTCGAAAGCGCGGTATCCACCACGTCGGTGCTGGTGAGGCCAAAGTGCAGGTACTTCGATTCGTCGCCCAGGCTCTCGGCCACGCAGCGGGTGAAGGCGACCACATCGTGACGGGTCGACTCCTCGATCTCCTCGATGCGCTCGACGGTGAATTTCGCGTTTTTGCGCATGGCGGCAGCCGCCTCGGCAGGCACCTTGCCCAGCTTCACCCAGGCATCGGTGGCATTGAGCTCCACCTCCAGCCAGGTTTCAAACTTCTTCTGCTTGGTCCACAGCGCGGCCATCTCCGGGCGCGTATAGCGGTCGATCATCAGTCATTTCCTCCCATGAGGCGGCGCAGAATCTCCTGATACGCGCCCTCCACGTCGCCCAAATCGCGGCGGAAGCGATCCTTATCGAGCTTTTCGCCGGTCTTGCTGTCCCAGAAGCGGCAGGTGTCCGGGGAAATCTCGTCCGCCAGGACGATACGGCCGTCAAAGCGGCCAAACTCAAGCTTGAAATCGATGAGCTCGATGTTCAGGTCCTTGAGATAAGCGGTGAGCAGCTCGTTGACCTTGAGCGCCATGTCGCCGATGATCTTCACCTCTTCCGGGGTGGCTACGCCCAGCGCGGCAATGTGATAATCGTTGACCATGGGATCGCCGAGCTCATCGTCCTTATAGCAGAACTCGAGCACGGTGCTCTTCAGCTTGGTGCCCTCCGGCAGGCCCAGGCGCTTGGAGAGGCTGCCCGCGGCGATATTGCGCACGATGACCTCCAGCGGCACGATCTGCACACGGCGCACGACGCTGTCGCGCTCGTTCAGCTGCTCGACGAGATGGGTTTCAATGCCATGCTGCTCCAGCATCTTGAACAGATGATTGCTCACCAGGTTATTGACGACGCCCTTGCCCACAATCGTGCCCTTCTTCAGGCCGTTGAACGCGGTCGCATCATCCTTATAATGGATCACCGCAAGGGTCGGGTCATCGGTCGCAAAGACCTGCTTCGCTTTGCCCTCATACATCATCTCAAGCTGCTTCGCCATTGTATAGTTCCCCTTTCTTTTCTTGACGGAAACAGGACAGCACCTGTCTTGTTGCCCGAGTATTGTAGCAGAAAAGATCGAGGGAATCAACAAAATCTCCGACAGAAAGAGATCTCTTTTTCAAAATTGTTCGGATTTTGTGCCTTTTCACCATGTCTTGTCAAGATATTCCAGACGATTTTCGATCCAATCGCGAAGATACTCGATGTTCTCCGCATATGTGGCCCCGGTCTTCACCGCGCGGGAGCTGTGATTGAGCACGCGCCAGCGCACAAAATTCATCTCCGCGGAGGCGGACAACTCCTGCGCGTACGCGTCAAGCGACTTGAGCCCGCTGCCCGCCGGCAGCGCGTACTCCCCAATGACGCCGTACAAGAGCGGCTTGAGCTCCTCGTCAAACACGCTGCGCACCTGGGCGGCAAAGTCGCTTTGCTTGTAGAGCGCGGGCCACCAGGAGTATTTGAAGCCCTTCTGCGCGACATTCAGCCCCGTGGGCGCGGCGGTCTCAAGCTTACCCTCCTGCGCATAGTTGCCCCAGGCGCTGTCATAATCCCACACGGGCCCGGCGTAGATGCGCGTGTCCACGCTGTCGCTGTCCTTATAGAAATACTGGCTGCTCTTGTTGGCATCGTAGTTTTTGCTGATCTCCTCGATCATATACTTCCGCACGAGCGAATCAAAATCCGCGATCTCCGTATAATGCATGCCGCTCTGCGCGTCTACGCCGTCGCCGGCGAAGATCGCGCGCTCAAAGCGGTTCAGCAGCTCGTTGACATACTCCCCCTGTGCCGCGCTCATCTCCTCGGGATACTTGACCACGACCGCCTGTCCCCTTTCGGTGACCACGCCGCTCGTCTCATCCGGATAGCGCTGGGTGTATTCGAGCTCAAAGAGATAGCCGCCGGTGATATCCTCCGGCTCCACAGGCCACGCGGCGCCCTTGTAGGTACCCGCGGCGTATTTGCTGCTGCCGTAAAGCTCCGGCTCTCCGCCCTCCTCGATGAATTCCGCATTCGCGGCCTCAATCAGCTCCTCGCTGTCCGTGATATCCACGCAGCCGGAGGAGATCTTGACCTTGTCGCACAGCAGATAATTGCCGCGGTATTCTCCGTTGACATACAGATCGACGCTGCGGCATTCCGGCGTATACCGAAGGCCTATGGCCGCGGCCAGCTCAAATGTCAGCCTGTTGCGCAGCAGGGAGTTCTCGTGCTGGTTGGCCAGCAGCACATAGGTCTTGCCCTCGTCCATGCCAAGCAGCGGCGCCTTCTTTTCCAGCTTCACCTGATACGACTTTTTCTCGTAGACAAACGTGGCGTTGCCGTGGCCCTTGATGGTGTCGATCTCCTGACAATAGTTGACAACGCCCTCGGCCGTCACAATCGTCATGCTGCCGGATTCCTTGTTGCCCTTCTTCTCATGGATGTAGTCAAGGCTGCCGGATGCCGTCGTCAGATGCACGGCGGGCAGATTCCTGCTCTGCATGACGATGATCGTCTCCCCGTCCTCCAGCGTCAGCTCCGCACCGCCCTGGATCGCGTCCGTCTGCGAGCCGCTGGGGATATCCATCTCCCCCATGCACACGCTGCCCGTGCCCTCATAGCGCACCTCCAGCATCTGCCCCTCCATGTAGGCCGGCAGGAAGAGATACAGCTGTCCGTCGCTCTTTTCCCAGATGCCGACCGCCTCGCCAATGCCGTCCACACGGCGCACCGTCAGCTCCTGCGCCATCGCCTGCCCTCCGGCAAGCATCCACACCGCCGTCAGCAGGCACAAGGCCGCCCGCATGCACTTTTTCATGATTCTTTTTGCTCCTTGCTCCGCGCTTTGATTTCTTCTCTTTCGTATCCTTTCCGCGTTCATTTATATAGACGGTGAAACGTCCAAAAATTTACGCTTTTTCTCTATTTTCGTACTTTCTACAAAAATGCGCTTCTGCTTTCGTTTCATTGACATCATTTTCACTTCGCGTTACAATATCGTAAGAAATGCCAATGGTGCCGGCCTTCAGGCCGGAAGCCTGTGCGTGCGAGGTGCTTGCGATGTCCTCTCCGTTTGAAACCATGGTCGCGCTGCAGTTGCAGCTGTTCCTATTCGTGCTTGCGGGCTTTGTGCTCACGCGATTGCACACCATCACACCGGAAGGGCGCAAATCCCTGTCCGATCTGCTGATCAACTTTATCCTGCCCTGCAACATCATCTGCTCTTTTCAGCTCGACATGAACGCGCAGGTGCTCACCTCCTGCGGCCTGATGCTGCTCATCGCCTGCGCGGCGCAGGTATTCTATCTGCTCGTCAGCCGCCTCATCTACCCCGGCGCGCCGAAGGAGCGGCTGGCCTGCCTGCGTTACGGCACGGTCTGCTCCAACGCGGGCTTTCTGGGGCTGCCGATCATCGGCGGCGTGTATGGCGCGATGGGCACGCTGCTCACCTCCGTCGCGCTGATCCCTCAGCGAGTGGTGATGTGGTCGGCCGGGCTGTCGCTCTTCACCCATACGGACGGCAAAAGCGTCGTGCGCAAGCTGCTGACGCACCCGTGCATCGTAGCGGTATTCATCGGCTTTGCGCTGATGCTCGCGGGAAACCCCGCGCTGCCGTCCTTCCTGCAAAAATCGCTCTCCGCCGTCAGCGGCTGCACAACCTGCATGTCCATGCTGGTCATCGGCAGCATTCTGGCGGGCGCGGAGCACATCGACTTCGGAGACAGGATGATGTGGTGGTACGCATTCGTGCGCCTGATCCTGATTCCGCTGCTGGTGCTCGCCCTGCTCTCGCTCCTGCCGATCGACGGCACGGTGCGCGGCGTGATGGTGCTCATCAGCGCAATGCCCGCCGGCTCCACGACGGCCATCCTCGCCGCCCGCTACGAGGGCGACGCGCCGTTCGCATCCTGTCTGGTGTTTGTCACCACGCTGCTTTCCCTGGTCACGCTGCCTCTGCTGTGCCTGCTGCTGTGATCACGCCTTGGATAAAGGAGGATTCTCTATGGCCAGAATCGCCATTACGGCCCGGAATTTTGCCGATCTGTCCCCAGATGCCGTCGCTCTTTTGCAAAACGCGGGACACGAGGTGACCCTCTTCCCCGACGGTATGGCAATGACGCCGCGGCAGTACCGCGACGCCATTGCTGATGCGGACGCCGTCATCGTCTCTCTGGAGCGGTTTGACCGCGCGCTGCTTGAGCAGCTGCCGAATCTCAGGCTCATTTCCCGCCGCGGCGTCGGGGTTGATTCCATCGATATGGACGCCTGCCGGGAAATGGGCATCGCCGTCGCCCGGACGCTTGGGCAGGTGGAAAGCTCCGTCGCGGAATATGCCATCGCCTGCGTGCTCTACTTTGCCCGCCGCCTGCATGAACAGAACGCGCCCATGCACGCGCATCAGTGGACGCGTATTCTGACCCAGGGCGCCAAGACGCGCACCATCGGCCTGGTCGGTTTCGGCGGCATCGGCACGCAGATCGCGCGGCGCGCGGACGCGCTCGGCATGCGCGTGCTCTGCTGTGCCCGTCATCGTCATCCCGAGGAGGAGGCGCTTTACCACGCGCAGTACACCGGATTCGATGCCCTTTTGGAAAGCAGCGACTATGTCGTCGCGGCTGTGCCGCTGACCGGCCAAACCCGCGGCATGTTTGACGCGCGGGCATTCGCCAGGATGAAGCCAGGCGCGGTGTTCATCAATGTCGCCCGCGCGCCCGTCGCCGTGGAAGAGGACCTTCGCGCGGCGCTTTTAAGCGGGCATCTGGGCGGCGCGGCGCTGGATGTCCATCCCACCGAGCCCTGCACGGACAGCCCGTTCTGCGGCATGCCCAACGTCCTGCTCACGCCCCACACCGCGCCCTACACGCAGGAAAACTTCTCCTGCATGAACC
>JAUNJB010000043.1 GCA_030535375.1 Clostridia bacterium
CATCCTTCTATTCTTTTTTCTCTTATGTCCAAGATGTATTGTACTCCTACAATCGGGCACACATTTTTTTACACCTTTTCGGTTTTCAAAGGAAACGCTTTGTGGTATACTTAATCATTGTAAAAATGTGTGATCGCTTTGAAAAATCAACTCAGAGGGGAGATTGGGCATGTTCGATACGTCTGTGTGCTCTTCGCGGCCGTAACCGCGCCGGTGCATTCACTCCGTCCCATGAAAAGAATACCCAAGGAGGATCCCGAAATGTCTGACCCCTTTGTTTCCGGCGCGCTTGAGCGCGAAACCGCCCGCCGCCGCACGTTTGCCATCATCTCCCACCCGGACGCGGGCAAGACCACGCTCACCGAGAAGCTGCTGCTTTACTCGGGCGCGATCCGCACGGCCGGCTCCGTCAAGGCGCGAAAGAGCGATAAGCACGCCACCAGCGACTGGATGGAAATCGAAAAGCAGCGCGGCATCTCCGTCACCTCGTCGGCCATGCAGTTCGAGTTCGATGGCTTTCATATCAACATTTTGGACACGCCCGGCCACCAGGACTTCTCCGAGGATACCTACCGCGTGCTCGTCGCGGCGGACAGCGCCGTGATGCTCATCGACGCGGCCAAGGGCGTCGAAGCGCAGACCATCAAGCTCTTCAAGGTATGCCGCCTGCGCAACATCCCCATCTTCACCTTCGTCAACAAGATGGACCGCGCGGCCAAGGACCCCTTCTCCCTGATGGAGGAGATGGAGCAGGTGCTCGGCATCCGCGCCTGCCCGATCAACTGGCCCATCGGCACGGACGGCGATTTCAAGGGCGTCTATCACCGCGACACCAAGATGGTCGAGCTATACGAGAGCGGCGACCACGGCAAAACCCGCGTCGAAAAGCAGGATATCCCGGTGGATGATCCCGCCCTGCCGGAATTGCTGGGCGAGCGCCTGTTCACACGCCTGATGGACGAAATCGAGCTGCTCGACATGGCGGGCGACGCGTTCGATCTCGGCCAGGTGCGCGCGGGCGAGCTGACCCCCATGTTCTTCGGCTCCGCGATCACCAACTTCGGCGTCGAGCCGTTCCTCACCCGCTTCCTGGAGTATTCCACGCCGCCCGCCGCGCACGAAAGCGACCAGGGCACAGTCGAGCCGACCGATCCGGATTTTTCCGGCTTCATCTTCAAGATTCAGGCCAATATGAATCCCGCGCACCGCGACCGGCTGGCCTTCATGCGCATCTGCTCTGGCACGTTCACCAAGGGCATGAGCATATGGCACAGCGGCACCAATAAGACGGTGCAGCTCAAGCAGCCGCAGCAATTCATGGCCGACGAGCGCGAGGCGGTTGAAAACGCCTATCCGGGCGACATCATCGGCCTGTTCGATCCCGGCATCTTTGCGCTCGGCGACACGCTTTGCACCGGCAAAAAGCGCCGCTTTGCGGGCATCCCGGTATTCGCGCCGGAATTCTTCGCCCGCGTCACCAGCGTGGACAGCCTGAAGCGCAAGCAATTCGTCAAGGGCGTGATGCAGCTCTCCGAGGAGGGCGCCATCCAGACCTTCAAGCGCCCCGGCATCGGCTTTGAGGAAATCATCGTCGGCGTGGTCGGCGTGCTCCAGTTCGAGGTGCTCGAGCACCGGCTCAAGACGGAGTACAACGCCGAAATCCACCGCCAGCAGCTGAATTACCGCCACGTGCGCTGGATCGTCAAGACCCCCAGGCCCGTGGAGGAGCTCAAGCTCTCCAGCACATCCTCTCTGGCCAAGGACAGCCATGAGCGCGATGTCATCCTCTTTGAAAACGAGTGGTCTATCCGCTGGGCCACCGAAAATAACGACGGTCTCGTGCTCGCCGAGACGGCTTCCCGCAACGTGTAAACATCCGACAGACAGAAAGAAGGGCTTCGATTGGAAATGATTCGTGAGAACATCCGCAACATCGCCATTATCGCGCACGTTGACCACGGCAAAACCACGCTCGTCAACGAGATGCTCAAGCAGGGCGGCGTCTTCCGGGAGAACCAGCAGGTGGCCGACCGCGTGATGGACTCCAATGACATCGAAAAGGAGCGCGGCATCACCATCCTGGCCAAGAATACCTCCGTATACTACGGCGATGTGAAAATCAACGTCGTCGATACCCCTGGCCACGCGGATTTCGGCGGCGAGGTTGAACGCGTGCTCAAGATGGTGGACGGCGTGCTGCTGCTCATCGATTCGTTTGAAGGCCCCATGCCGCAGACGCGGTTCGTGCTCCAGCACGCGCTGGCGCTGGGTCTGCCTGTCATCATCGTCGTCAACAAGATCGACCGCCCGGACGCCCGCTGCGAAGAGGTGGTATCCGAGGCCATCGACCTGATGATCGATCTCGACGCGGACGAGAGCCAGCTCGACACGCCCATCGTCTATGCCAGCGCGCGCACCGGCACCGCCACGCTCGACCTGAGCGCCCCCGGCGCCGACCTGCGCCCGCTGTTTGACACCATCCTCAAGTATATTCCCGCGCCCAAGGGTGATCCGGACGGCGCCGCGCAGATGCTGATCTCCACCATCGACTACAATGAATTCGTGGGCCGCATCGGCGTGGGCCGCATCACCCGCGGCACGTTCAGGCTCAACACGATGGCCACCCGCGCCAATTATGAGAACCCCGATCTGCACGAGAACTTCCGCATGAGCAGCCTCTTCGCGTTTGACGGCCTGAAGCGCGTGCCGGTGGAATCCGCCTCCATGGGCGAAATCGTCGCGGTCACGGGCGTCGAGGATATCATGATCGGCGACACCATCTGCGCCCCGGACGCCGTGGAGCCGCTCCCGTTCGTCAAGATCACCGAGCCGACCGTCGTGATGACCTTCTCCGTCAACGACAGCCCGTTCGCCGGCCGCGAGGGCACCTATGTCACCTCCCGCCATCTGCGCGCGCGCCTGATGCGCGAACTGCAGACGGACGTCTCCCTGCGCGTGGAGGAGACCGACACGCCCGACGCCTTCTTCGTCAGCGGCCGCGGCGAGCTGCATCTGTCCGTGCTCATCGAGAATATGCGCCGTCAGGGCTACGAGTTCCAGGTGTCCAAGCCGGAGGTGCTCTTCCACTACGACGAGAACGGCAATAAGCTGGAGCCCGTTGAAAAGATGGTATGCGATGTGCCGAGCGAATACGCCGGCGCGGTCATCGAAAAGATCGGCCGCCGCCGCGGCGTCATGGAAAACATGACCGGCACCGACCGCGTCCGCCTGGAGTTCTCCGTGCCCAGCCGCGGCCTGTTCGGCTACCGCAGCGAATTCATGACCGACACCCGCGGCGAGGGCGTCATGAGCTCCGTCTTTGACCACTACGAGCCCTTCAAGGGCGATATCCCGCACCGCAACGTCGGCGCGCTGGTTTCCACGGAGACGGGCGAGGCCGTCATGTACGGCCTGTTCTACGCGCAGGACCGCGGCACACTCTTCTGCGGCCCGAACACCTCCGTGTACACCGGCATGATCGTCGGCCAGAACGCGCGTCAGGGCGACATCGACGTCAACGTCTGCCGCCAGAAGCATCTGACCTCCATCCGCAATGCCGCCGGCGCGGAAACCGCCATGAAGCTGGTCTCCATGCGCAATCTCTCCCTGGAGGAGTGCCTGGAGTTCATCGACGATGACGAGCTGCTGGAAATCACGCCGAAGAGCCTGCGCATGCGCAAGCGCATCCTCGATACCGAGCTGCGCAAGAAGGCCGCCGCCCGCGCGCGCAAGGGCGAGTAACCTACGAATCAGAAAAGAGAGAGCTGTCGGGCTAATTCCGAGCATTCTAAGAGAGCAGTTGGCTGAGCAAATCGAACCTTCGGAAACCTTCGGGCACAAATGCTTAGTTTTTCTTAGAATCTCTGGATGCTTAAGCTCCCTCTTTTTTTATTTGTCCCGTCACACCGTCATCAGCAGCGTGCCCGCGACGATCAGCACAAGCCCTGCCGCGCTCTTTTTCGAAAGCTTCTCGCCCATAAACACCCACGCAAAGGCCACGGTGACCAGGATGCTGAGCTTGTCAATCGGCACGACCGCGCTCGCCGGCCCCTGCTGAAGCGCGCGATAATAGCACAGCCACGACAGCCCCGTCGCCACGCCGGAAAGCGCAAGAAACAGCCAGCTGCGCCGGTCTATCCCACGGATCTCCCCCTGCTTGCCCTGCGCAAAGACGATCATCCACGCCATGATCAGCACGACAACCGTGCGAATCGCCGTGCCCAGGTTCGAATCGATGCCCGTAATGCCGATTTTGCCCAAAATGGATGTCAGGCTGGCGAACAGGGCAGACAGCAGCGCATAGATCAGCCATCTGCCGTCCTTCGCCCGCGCGCCTGCGCTCTTCTTTTTCTCGATCATCATCAGCGTGCCCACGCCGATCATCACAAGCGCGGCTCCATTGAGCCAGCTGATCGGTTCACCGAGCAGGATAAATGCCAGAATGACCGTCAGGACGATGCTTGATTTGTCGATGGGCACCACTTTGTTGATATCGCCCAGCTGAAGCGCCCGGAAGTAGCACACCCACGACGCCCCTGTCGCCAGCCCGGAGAGCACAAGAAACAGCAGGGTCACCGGTGCAATGGCCGTCACTCCGCGCTGCGCGCCGGTGAGAAACACCATCACCCACGAAAACACCACGACGACGCTTGTGCGCAGTGCCGTGGCAACATTGGAATCCGTGTTCCGGATGCCCACCTTGGCCAGAATTGCGGTAATGCCCGCAAAGAATGCCGAACCGCACGCAAACAGCAGCCACATCGTTTTTCCCTCCCCAAGAAGTTCCCTTCTGCTTCCATTATAATTCCTTGATTGCTCCTGTCAATACGGCGCCATGCCATATCCGTGCCGATTCTCCGTTCAAAATGCACGCAGCGACAGGTTATCCTGCATTTTTTATACACAACTACTACACAAAATTTTCACAATACCTGAATTTTTTCTGTTTCCCATCGCGCATCCGCCTCAAAATCCGTCCGATTTTTGAATTGATAAAAAAATCACGTGCATATGAAATCCATAAAATCTCTAAAACTGATGATAAAACCGCAATCATTTTAGCGGGTTTTACCGTTTTTTGAGGCGCCCAATCCCGCCCCTTTTCCCCACTTTTGGTACGCCTTGCCAAACTTGCTCAAAAGGGGTTTACAGGATTTTCGCCTTGTGCTATGATACCGCCAACAGATGCGGGGCGCCGCAAAGCAGGCGCAAACCGGGTCTGCTCATATAGAGGTTTGTTCCCACAGGAACGGACAAAGGAGGTCAATCATCATGATAAATTCTATTTCCCGCCATGCTTCCACGCAGCATAATGGCCATGAGCTTCTGGCAACGCTCGCCATGCTGACGCTGCCGACGCTGGGCATACTGTGCCTGGCGCTGCTCTCCCTGTAAGCGGGAGCAGGCATGAAGAACGCTCGCCCATAGGGCGGCACGATGTAAGGAGGAATTAAGCTATGCTGAATTATACAGTTTCTGAAGCCGCTGCGGCTGTCGCCGCCGCGCACAAAATGACCCGGAAGGATGTCTGGGATGTGGCCCGCTTCGGGTTGGGCTTCATGCTCATCCCGGTGCTGGTGACCGGTCTGTATCTGGTAGCCGGCCATATCTAAGCGCATATGAAAAAGGGGAGAAGGTCATTGCGGCCTTCTCCCTTTTTGATTATCCATTCGATAATGCCTCCGGCTGCCGTCCATCCCGGCTGTGCCCTCTGGGCCTTACGTGAGCTTCCTGCCGATCTTGCGGTAACGCCGGGCCGCGTAGACGAGCATACAGCCCCAGCCAATCGCGCAGGCATAGGCCGCGCCGGTCAGCCCCACGCGCGGCACGAGCACATACACCACCGCCGCACGCACGAAAATCTGGATGGCCGTCGCCACAAGCGTCGTCTTCATCTCGCCCATACCCCGGAAGAATCCCTGGATGCCATTGGTCATGCCGGGCAGCAGATAGAAAAACGCCATCAGCGTCAGGTATTCCGCGCCCATCTGCGTCATCTGTGCGCTGTCCTGCGCCGCAAACAGCCGCATCACCGGCATGCGCAAGAGCAGCGTAACGGCGCAGATCATCACGCCGTACACGGCCTCCAGCAGCATGCCGCGGCGCAGCGTCTCGCGCACGCGCTCTGCCTTCCCGGCGCCCCGATTCTGCGCCACACAGGTCATCATCCCCGAGGAGATGCTCTGCTCAGGGATACAGGCGAAATCATCCACGCGGCTGACGGCGTTGAACGCCGCGATCATGCTGATACCCTGTGCGTTGATCACGCTCTGGATGAGCACCTTGCCCACCGGCTGGCACGCCTGCTGAAGCGCGGTGATCGAGCCGCTTCGCACCGTCTCGGACAGCAGCGCCCTGTCCACGCGCATATCCCCGGGGCCGAGCCGCAGAAGCGGAATGCGCCGATGGATGTACGCCGCGCACAGCAGCGCACTCATGCCCTCGGCGATCACTGTGGCTGCGCCCGCACCCGCCACGCCCCAGCCCATCCCCGCAATCAGCAGCACGTCAAGCATCCCATTGAGCACGGAGGCCAGCGCCAGGAAGATCACCGGCGTGCGCGAATCCCCCACGCTGCGCAGTGCGGCGGACAGGATGTTGTACTGAAAGGTGAACAGGAAGCCCACAAAGATAATCCGCAAATAGCGCACCGCCAGCGGCATAATCTCCGGCGGCACATTCATCAGACAGAGAATGCCGGGAGCCGCCAGCAGGCCCGCGATGAACACGACAAACGACGCCGCTGCGCCGAAAAGGATCGTCGTGGCGACCTCACGGCGCAGCTTTTCCTCATCCCCCGCGCCGTAAAACCGGCTCATCAGCACCGACGCGCCGATGGAAATGCCCGACACGCCCAGAACCACGATCGTCATCACCGGGTTGGCGGCGCTGACCGCGGCCAGAGCGCCCTCCCCGGCGAATTTGCCGATGACGATGGAATCCACCGCATTGTACGTCAGCTGAAAGAAATTGCCCAGAATCAGCGGCAGCGCGTACCCCAGCAGGTGGCGCGCGATGCTCCCCTCCGTCATTTTGCGCATGCACATGCGCCTCCCCACATCCGATTGTCACAGGCTCTCGATGCCCAGCGCCGATGCAATCTCCCGCAGCTCCCTGAGCGTGTTGGCCTCCACCGGCACGCCGTTTGCGAGCCTGTCGGCCTGCGCCTCAAACGCCTTCTCACCAGGCGTATAGATGCGGCTATGCCCCGGCATTTTTTCACTCGCCCGCAGGCGCGCAAGATAGCCGCTCATGTGCGCACGGATGTGCGCCGCATCGCCGAACATGCCCGGATCAAATGCCAGGAAGAAGTGGCTCGTGTGGTCGCCATGCGCGCCGCACATGTCCGGGGCAAGCAGCCCCTGCGCGAGCACGCCCGTCAGCGCCTCGACCATCAGCGCCAGGCCGTAGCCCTTGTGGCCGCTGGTCGTCTCGCCTTCTCCGCCCAGCGGCAGAATGCCGCCAAGCCCGCCCGCCAGAATCGAGGCGTTCATCTTCGCCGCGTCCCGGCACACGGCTCCCTCGCCGTCAATCGTCCAGCCGTCCGGCATCGCCCTGCCCCGCTTGTTGTAAACCTCCACCTTGCCCAGTGTGACCACGGTCGTGGACGCGTCAAACCAGAGGGGATACGGATCGGCCGGCATGCAGAAGGCCAGCGGGTTGGTGCCCAGCATCATCTCCCGCCCGAACGTGGGCACCATAATCGGCCCCGTATTGGTCATCGAAAATGCCGCCAGCCCCTCGCGCTCCGCCATCAGCGGATAGTATCCCGCAATGCCGTAGTGCGACGAATTGCGCACCGCCACGATGCCCACGCCCATCCTCTTCGCCTTGCCGATCGCCTGCTCCATGGCATACGCCGCCGTGATCTGGCCCATGGCGAAATGCCCGTCGATCAGCGCGGAAACGGGCGTCTCGCGCAGCACCTCCGGCTTCGCGTGCATGGCGACGCTGCCGGAGGCGATATTCTGGTGATAGTACATCATGCGCTGCGCGCCATGGCTCTCGATGCCAAACAGATCGGCCTGCATCAGCACATCCGCGATCCGGCGGGCATCCTCCGGCGCGAAGCCCTCTTTTTCGTACGCGCGCTCCATGAACGCGCGAAGCGCCCCCGCTTCAATCCTCGTATCCGTCACGAATCCATTCCTCCCTCGCTCCCGTCGATCCGCCTGTAGAGCTTGTATGTGCGCAGGTCATTCAGATCGAAAACGCCCTGATCCTCGGCGATCAGCTCGTATCCCTCACCCACATCGGCGTAGCGCGTGACGATAAACTGCGCCGCGCCGCTTTCGATATATCCTGCGATGGCCTCGCGCTTTTCCTCGGTATTCAAATTGTTGTCCGCAAAATAGCGGCAATTGGGCGTGATGCCCGCCGCGAGATAAAACCCTTGGTCAAGGCTCGTCAAATCGAGCAGCGTAGGCGCTTCCTCCCCGTTCATGATCGCGGCAAAGGCCGCCTGCGGCATGTCCTCCCGTTTCACCGCGCGCAGCGGCGCCGCCGCGCACAGCAGCAGGCAAACGGGCACGATAGCCGCCGAGACGACAACCGGCACCGCGGCAAAGCCGCCCACCGTCAGCTTCCTGCTCAGCCGGCCCAGCGGCAAAAGCCCGAGCGGCGTCAGCGCCGCAAACACCAGCGCGTAGTACGGATGCGCCATTTCTCCCCAGTAGCAAAAGAGCAGCAGCAGGCCGGCCCCCAAAGGCGCGGCCAGCGCGGCGAATATACAGCCCCTCTTTCGCCCGGCCAGCGCCCGAACCGCCGCATACGCGCAGCCAAACGCGGCCAGCGCAGCCACGGCGGGATTGGCCGCGCTCTGCGTGCGCAGATACGCCAGCGCATTGTAGACGTGCCCGGTCAGGGACATCGGCGTTCCGCTGTAATCAAACAGATTCTGGATGAAATACACCTGCACGCAGTCACGCAGCACACCGTTCGCAGCCAGATAGGCCGCCACAGGCAGCACGATCAACAGCATACCGCCCAATATCGCAACGCCCGCACGAAGCGCCCGCGCAAATCCGCGCACGCGCCACTCCCAGCATAAAGCCGCGCATGCAAGGCCGAAAAAGAGACCGCAGTCCGTATACTTGATCGCAAACACCCAGCCCATCGCCGCGCCGAAAACGCCATACAGGCGCAGGGGATGCGGGCATGCCTCGTCTCCGAGCCGGCACATCACCGCCCACAGCGCAAGGATAAGCGCAGGCAGGCAGAATTCCTCCGCGCTTCCGCCCTGATTGAAGGCAGTGCACGTCACGGTGACGATGGCCGTCAGCGGAATGGCCGCGAGCGTCAGCACGCCCTCGCGATCAAGCGAGACGATGCGCCACGCCGCCAGCAGCGCCAGGAACAGACTGACGGTCTCCAGCAGGAACACGCCGGCAAACGATGTATCCGACACGAGCGCCCCCAATCCGTAGATCAGATACAGAAGCGGCCCCTTGTGATCGAACAGATCGCGATAGGGCATCAGCCCCTGCGTCATCCCACGCCCGATGGTGAAGTAAATGTTGGTATCCGTCCAAAAATTGGTGGCATACAGCGGTGAGCTCGTAGAGGCGACGGTCAGCGCGAGCCATGCGCACAGCGCACAGAGCGCCACACCGAATATCCGCAGCTTCTTCATTCGCTCTTCCTCCTGTACAGATAGAATCCCTTGTTGATGCGGTTTTGCTCGTCATAGCCCGCGTCGACGGCGATCAGCTGATAGCGGTCAAAGCGCTCTGGCAATTCGCTCCAGGAGACGAGCACGTAATCCGGGATGGCCTCCTCCAGATACCGGTCGAGCTCCTGCGCCATCTCGTCGAAGGAGACGTTCAGCCGCACGAAATACTTCTGCTGCGGCAGCGTTCCCGTCGTCAGATAGAGCCCGTCGTCAAGGTGGCTGTATTGCAGCAGCGTCGCCCCCGGCTCGACATAGGCGGCCAGCCGCGCCTGCGCCAGCTCACCGAGCGGTACGCCGCGCAGGTAAGCGTTCGGGCTCATCCCCCACGCCATCACCAGCGACAGCGCGCCCGCCGCAACGCCGATGACCGCCGTCCAGATCTGCGTCCGGTGCGCCCACCGCGCCAATCCCAATCGAACCAACCGCAGAAGCTCCACCGCGCCGACGGCCGCAAATACGCTGAGCACAAGCGGACAGTACGGCCAGGTGCGCCCGAGAAAAAATACCACGGCAAACGAACAGGCCGCCATCGTCAGCACGGCCATGCGCAGGCGCAGCGGCTCCTCCCCGCGCAGGCAGAACGCCGCCACGCCCGCCACCGCAGGAATGGCCCACGTGAGATTGTCCCGAAACGCAGCGGCCATGCCCCTGGCCAGCTCAAGCAGCGTGTAGGAATCGCTGTAAAGGAAGATGTTGTTGTAGATATAAGCTGTGTACGCGTCGGCCAGCGCGCCGTTTGCGGCAAAATAAGCCGCCCACCCCAGCACGGGCAGCAGCATTCCCGCCAGGAACACCCCGGCGCTCCTGAGCGCGCGAGGCAGCCCGCCCCGGCGGATCGCCAGCACGCCCTCGCACAGACACAGGCCGACAAACAGCCCGAGAATCGTATACTTGATCGTCGCCACCACGCCCGCCAGCAGGCCGCAGACAAACAGCCTGGCGGGACGCATCGGCCCCTCCCGCTGTCCGTATTCGTCAAAGGTGAGCATCAGCGCCCCCATCAGATATGGCAGGCACAGCTCCTCCGCGCTGTCCCCCCGCGAGAAGGCCGTGCTCACCAGCACGCACGCCCCCAGCACCGCCGCGCCGGACAGCGCCAGGGCCATGGAGGCGCGCCGGCGCAGCAGGCGATATGCCAGCAGCAGCGCCGCCGCCAGGGAAATCACCTCGACCACGTAGACACCGAAAAAGCTCGTATCCGATATGCATGCGGCCAGAGCGTGCATCAGGTAAAGCGTCGGCCCCTTCTGCTCGTACACGTCGCGATAGAGCACGCCGCCCGAACGCATCACGCGGCCCACGGTCAGCAGGCAGTTGGCGTCATCCCAGATGTTGATGGGATACAGCGGCGAACTCTGGGAGCACAGCAGCAGCAGCACCGCCGCCGTCACCAGGCAGATCAGGCCCGCCATCCCCCATTCCCTACGCCTTGCGCTTAACAAATTCCTGCTCCTCCTCGTATCGCTCGATTTCCCGCAAAAACGCGTCGCCGTAGCGCTCCAGCTTTCCCTCGCCCACGCCGGCCACACGCAGCATGGCCCGGCGGTTTTTCGGCCGCTTGTCCGCCATGTCGCGAAGCGTCGCGTTGGTGAAGATGATGAACGGCGGCACATGCTGCTCCTCCGCGATGCTGCGGCGCAGCGCCGACAATCTGGCGAACAGCGCCTTGTCCACCGAGGGCTTGGCGCTCACGCGTCGGCCCGGCGTCCCCTCCTGTTCGGCAAGCGTCATGCGAATCGGCTCGTCGCCGCGCAGCGCTTCCCGTGCGCGCGGTCCGGGCTTGATCACGGGGTAGTCGCCTTCGGTCGTCTCAAGCACATCGTCCGCGATCAGCTCGTCGATCATCGCGCGGACAGCGGTCTCTCCCTCCGCCTTCAGGCAGCCAAATGCCGACAGCTTATCAAGCCCCCGGCTGCGGATGCGTTCATCCTTTGCCCCGCACAGAACGCGCGCCACCGTCGCCTTGCCGTAACGTCCGCCCATCGCCATCACGCCCGCGACGATCTGCCCGGCCTCGCGCGTCACATCGCGCTCCCTGGCGCCCGTCAGGCATGCGGAACAGTTGCCGCAGCGGAGCTGCCCCGGCCTCTCCCCAAAGTATTGGAGAATCCGCGTGCGCAGGCATCCGCTTCCCGTCGCATAAAAGGTCATCTGCTTCAGCCGTTCCCGGGCGCGCTCCAGCACGACCTGCTGCGTCTGCTCGTCGAGCTGGCTGGTTTCCAGAGAGTGCTCGATCAAAAACGAATTCAGCCGCACATCCGACGGCTGGTACAGCAGACAGCAAACCGCGTCCTCCCCGTCGCGCCCGGCGCGGCCCGCCTCCTGATAATAGCTCTCCAAATCCTTGGGCATGTTGTAGTGGACGACAAACGAT
Source organism: Clostridia bacterium (assembly GCA_030535375.1). Classification (GTDB taxonomy): domain Bacteria; phylum Bacillota; class Clostridia; order Christensenellales; family Aristaeellaceae; genus Ventricola. Next base: position 12,045 of record JAUNJB010000043.1, read on the forward strand.
ACATTCGATTTATCGATCCCCATGCCAAACGCATTGGTCGCCACGATCACCGGCGCGCGGTCGGATACGAAATCCTCCTGCGCGCGCAGCCGCTCCCCGTCGTCCATGCCCGCGTGATAGCCGACCGCGTCAACGCCGTTTTCCCGCAGCATGCGCGTCACCTGCTCTACGCCCTTGCGCGTTCCGCAGTAGACGATGCCGCTCTGGCCCTGATGCTCACGCAGAAAGCGCAGCAGGCTCATATCCCTGTCGCCCGTCCTGCGCACCTCGAAGAAGAGATTCGGCCGGTCAAAGCCTGTGACGATCTCGTAGGGATCGCTAAGCGCCAGCAGCCGCATGATGTCCCGGCGAACCGTGTCGGTCGCCGTCGCGGTGAACGCGCTCACGCGCGGGCGCACCGGCAGCTCGCGGATGAACGGCTCGATCTGCAAATATCCCGGCCTGAAATCCTGCCCCCACTGGCTGACACAGTGCGCCTCGTCGACAACCACCTGCGCGATCCGTGCGTTTTTCGCAAAATCGAGAAACGCGTCGGTCATCAGCCGCTCCGGCGCGACATAGATGATGCGGTATAAGCCGCCGCGCGCGTTCTGCAGCGCCAGCGCGTGCTGCCTGGGTGTCAGCGAGCTGTTGATATACGCGGCGCGCACGCCATTTTGGATCAGCGCGCCGACCTGGTCGCGCATCAGCGAGATCAGGGGCGAGACGACCAGTGTGATTCCCGGCAAAACCAGCGCCGGAATCTGATAGCACAGCGATTTGCCCGCGCCCGTGGGCATGACGGCCATCACATCCCGGCCGGAGAGGATCGCCGCCACGATGCTTTCCTGTCCCGGCCGGAACGTGTCGTAACCGAATACCTCCCCGAGCGCCTGCCGCGCCGCATCCATCGCTGTCATGCCGGTGATTCTCCTTCGCAGATATGCTCCGTTTATTATAGTCCCCTGCGCGAAGCAGCGTCAAGCATAAGCCGGGGTTTTTATGCGCAGGATATGTTCATCAGGAGGTGAGCGTGTGAATCTCTATCCCAATCTTTACGCGCTGCTGGAGAGCAATTCCAATGCGCGCAGGCTCTTTGAGCATGCGCAGCCGCAGGTTCGGCGTCAGCTGCTCGTGCGCCAGCAGTCAATCCGCTCCGTAGCGGCTCTGGATGCGGCCATTTCTACGTTTTCCCAGCTTCCGTAAGCATACAAAATGCCCTCCCAAACGGGAGGGCGTAAATATAACGCTTCTATGCTTCCGGCGCTTTTCCCCGCTGTGGGAAAAGGGCATGCCGCCGGGGACGCCGTTATTTCGCAAACTCCGTGCACCGGGTTTCGCGGATGACATTGACCTTGATCTGCCCCGGATACTCAAGCTCGTTCTCGATGCGCTTGGCGATCTCGCGGGCGAGCACCGTCGTGCCCTCGTCGGAGATATCCTCCGGCTTGACCATGATGCGCACCTCGCGGCCGGACTGGATGGCGAAGGACTTCTCCACGCCCTGGAAGCTTCCCGCGATCTCCTCGAGCTTTTCGAGGCGGCGGATGTAGTTCTCGATGGACTCGCGGCGCGCGCCCGGACGGGCAGCGGAAATCGCGTCGGCCGCCTGCACCAGGACAGCCTCGACCGTCTGCGGCTCCACGTCGTTGTGATGCGCCGCAATGCAGTGGATGACCTCCGGCGATTCGTGATAGCGCTTGGCCATCTCCACGCCCAGCTCGACGTGCGTGCCCTCCATCTCGTGGTCGACGGCCTTGCCGATGTCGTGCAGCAGACCCGCGCGCTTGGCAAGGGTCACATCCGCGCCAAGCTCCGCCGCCATCAGCCCAGCCAGGTGGGAAACCTCGATGGAATGCTTGAGCACATTCTGGCCGTAGCTCGTGCGATAACGCATGCGGCCCAGAAGCTTGACCATCTCATGGTGAATGCCGTGCATATTCGTCTCAAAGATCGCCTGCTCGCCGGTCTCGCGGATCTGGTTATCCACCTCACGGCGGGCCTTTTCCACCATTTCCTCGATGCGCGCCGGATGAATGCGCCCGTCGGCGATGAGCTTCTCCAGCGCGATGCGCGCGATCTCGCGGCGAACCGGGTCAAACGCGGAAACGATGACCGCCTCCGGCGTATCGTCGATGATCAGATCGACGCCCGTGGCCGTCTCCAGCGTGCGGATATTGCGGCCCTCACGGCCGATGATGCGGCCCTTCATGTCCTCATTGGGCAGGGAAACCACGGACACCGTCGTCTCCGCCACGTGGTCGGAGGCGCAGCGCTGAATGGCCATGGCGACGATGTTGCGCGCCTTCTTTTCGGCCTCGTCCTTGGCGTTCTGCTCGATCTCCCGCACGAGAACGCCCGCGTCGTGGTACGCTTCCTTCTGGATGCGCTGCACGATCATGTCCCGGGCCTCGTCCTGCGTCATCTTGGCGACGCGCTCAAGCTCCTCGCGGCGCTTCTCATCCAGCTCACGGGCGACCTGCTCGCTGGCCTCCGTCGCGGCCTTCTGGCGGGCGCAGAGCTCCTGCGCCTCCTGGGTCAGGCGATCCAGCTCATTCTGCTTGCGCTCAAGGGAGGTCTCCCTCGCGTCGAGATTGTCCGCTTTCTTATCAAGCGTCTCCTCGCGCTGTGCGACGCGGCGCTCGCTGCGCTGCACCTCGGCGCGGCGGTCGCGGATCTCACGGTCCAGCTCATTCTTGAGGCGGATGACCTCTTCCTTGGCCTCCAGAATGCTCTCCTTCTTCTTCTCCTCCGCACGGCGCTGCGCGTCGTCAAGCAGGTTGCGCGCGTACTCCTCGGTTCTGCCGAGCTTCTTTTCCTGAACGTTCTTGCGGTAGATATAGCCTATCGCCAGGCCGACGGCCACGGCGACCACTATGGATAAAAAGGTAAAAAAATACGTCAACCCATCTCACACTCCTTCTTTGACAAACTCTCAAACTCATTCAAGTCGGACTTTACGTCCCCAGCCGGTCAAAAGTGTGGAGGGCTGACCCATCGCCTCAGGCAACACAAAACAAAAACCCGATGAACGCCAGCGCGGCATCAGGGCATACGGCGCCCGTCATCCCACACAAAAGCGTTGTTCACCGCCTATTGAATTGATGTATCAAACGGAATCGAGTCCGCTGCATGCTTCGGCGCGCAGGGCTTCCCCGCACACGTTTTCACTTTGACTGATTCTATTTTAACTTTGAAAACGACTCATGTCAAGCCCATCTGACAATCCGGTGAAATTTCTGTGTCCTTTTTTAACAGGTTGTGGCAATCCGGTGACAATCCTTCCGGCGCTTGCGCCGCAAAGCATACAAAACCCCCTGAAACGGCCGGCGAAATTTCGTCGGTTGTTTCAGGGGAGAGTGAAATATGACGCGAATCAGAGGATCAATCGTCGTCGTCCTCAAGATCGGCCTTGTGCGCCTCAATGATCTTGGCGGAGATGACGGCGGGCACCTCTTCGTAGCGCTCAAAGCTCATCTTGAAGGAGCCCTTGGCCTGCGTCATGGAGCGCAGGTCGGTCGCATACTTGAACATCTCGGCCTGGGGCACCTCGGCGATGATCAGCTGCTTGCCGTCGGCCTGCTCCATGCCCAGGATGCGGCCGCGGCGCTTGTTCATATCGCCCATGATATCGCCCATGTACTCGTCCGGCACGCTCACCTCCACGTGCATGATCGGCTCCAGAAGCACAGGGGAGGCGTTGATGCACTGCTTATACGCGATGCGCGCGGCGGTCTTGAACGCCATTTCGGAGGAATCGACCGGGTGATACGATCCGTCGTAGAGCTTGGCGCGCAGGCCCATCATCGGGAAGCCGGCGAGCACGCCCTTGACGAGATTCTCGCGCAGGCCCTTCTCGACAGACGGAATGAAGTTGCGCGGCACCGCGCCGCCGACAACCGCATCGACAAACTCGAACTCGACGCCCGGATCGGCGGGAGAGAACTCGATCCACACATCACCGAACTGGCCGTGGCCGCCGGACTGCTTCTTGTGACGGCCCTGCACCTGGATGGTCTTGCGGATGGACTCGCGGTAGGCGATCTTCGGGTCCTTGAACACGGCGTCCGCGCCGAACTTGCTGAGCAGCTTCTGACGCACAATCTCAAGCTCCAATTCGCCCTGGCCGCTGATGAGCGTCTCGGTGGTCATGGGGTCCTTGGCGACGATGACATCCGGCAGCTCCTCGCACAGCCTGGCCAGGCCGGAGAACACCTTGTCCTCCTCGCCGGCCTTCTTGGCGTACACGGCCAGGGAAATCTGCGGCGCCGGGAAGTCGATCTCGTCATACTGGACAACCTTGCCGATCTCGCACAGGCTGTCGCCGGTGGACGTATACTGCAGCTTGCTGAGCGCGCCGATATCGCCCGCGCAAAGCATCGAAACAGGCGTCTGCTTTTTGCCGCGCACCATGAACAGGCCGGCCGCCTTCTCGGGCTTGTCCGCATTGGCGTTGAACAGCGGCGTCGCGGGCGTGAGCACACCGGAGATGACCTTGATCAGCGACAGCTTTCCGACAAACGGGTCGGCAATCGTCTTGAACACCTGCGCGGTGAAGCTCTCGCTCATATCCGCATGGCGGATGTGCATGGATTTCGTCTTCGGGTTGATGCCGTGATAGGTGTGCTCCATCGGGGACGGCATGTACATCGCCAGCGCGTAGAGCAGCGGGCGCACGCCGATGCCGTCCAGGCTGGAGACGGGAGCGACGGGCACGATGCTGCCCTCATAGATGCCCACGGACAGGCCGCGCAGCATGTCCTCATCGGAGAGCTTGCCCTCGTCAAAGAATTTCTCCATCAGCTCCTCGCTGGTGGATGCGGCCGCCTCATGACACGCCTCCAGCGCCTCCTGCACCAGGGCCTGCATATCGTCGGGAATCGGGATCTCGCGGCGATCCTTGCCCGCGCCGGTGAACGCCTTGCCGCTGAGCACGTCGACCACGCCGCGGAAGGACGCGCCCTCGCCGATGGGCAGCACCATCGGGATGATGCAGTTGCCGTAGGTGGCGCGCAGATCATCCATCACCTTGCGGTAATTGATATGTTCACGATCGACCTGGGAGATGGCGATAAAGCGTGCGAGGCCATGCTTCCCTGTCGCGTTCCATGCCTTTTCAAAGCCGGTGGAGATGCCGGTCACCGCGCTGATGACGATCAGCGCGCCCTCCACCGCATGCAGCGGGCCAGCCATTTCACCCGCAAAATCGAAATAACCGGGGACGTCGATGATGTTGAGCTTCTTGCCGTGGATTTCAATGGGCGCCACGGACGCGCTGATGGAGATATGGCGCTTGTTCTCTTCGGGATCATAGTCGCTGACTGTGTTTCCGTCTTCGACACGGCCCTGGCGGTCAATCACGCCGGCGGCGTAGAGCATCGACTCCACCAGCGTCGTCTTGCCTTCAGAGCCGTGTCCCAATACAGCGATGTTGCGTATGTCCTTCACCATGTAGTCTTTCATAAAAACCGATCCTCCTTGCTATGCGCCTGGCGGCGAATGATACGAAAAAGCGGGTAAAAAAACGCTCTCCGCTTCCATCTGAAACCCATTATATCAGATTGTATGAAAAATGAAAAGCGTTTTTGTCCTTTTTCTTCTCATCAGTCGGTCATTTTGCATAAGAACTGCGCAAATTTTGCGTCCGATTCTTTTCCTCCTCCGCCATCGGGGCCTTATAAAAATACGCCTTGCCGTGTATGTATGCACATGTTCCCGGCTCCTGTGACCGGCCGCATGGATTTGCAAAATGCACGCGGCGGCAAAAGCGCGCAAAGTCCGCCATGCCGCGCGCCGCGCCCGTCATATCCATGCGTTGTACACGCCCACGGTGCCCACCAGATTGAGCGCCGCGCCGAGCACAAACAGCGGCAGGCAAAGCTGCGCAAACCGCTCGTCCTCCGGCTTCAGGCGGATCAGGCCAAAGTAGACGTAGGGCAACAGATCCAGCAAATATCTGTTTCCAAACTGCCAGCCGCCCAGGGTCCGATGGCAGCAGATGATCACCGCATGCGCGGCCAGCAGTGCGGGCAGAACCAGCCGCATCACCCGTTCCCCGCGCCGCCGCCTCACCAGCGCGAGGGGCCAGCCCGCCATGGCGACGACGAGCATCGGGTCCACCAGGAAAAACGCCATGCCCTCATGCCGTGGATAGCTCACCACGCCGCTCGCCTTGTCCGGCTCGGGAATGCGCAGCAGCTTCTTCACGTTCTCCCCGGCATAGCCGAGGCTGAACTGCCCCGTCTGCGTCCTGGTGAACTCCGGCAGATAGTTGTGTCCAAACTCCAGTATGCTGCCAAATCGCATAAAATTGAGCGCCATGTAGGACATCGCGAGCACGGCCGGCGCAAGCACCCACCATCCCTTTGCGCGGATCATCTGCCGCAAGGTGCCCATCGGATGCTCCGCGCGCCACGCCCGCCAGAGCGTATGCGCCAGCAGCGGCAGATACAGCGCGACCATCGGCCGGCAGCCCACCGCGCACGCCCAGCAAAGCAGCGCCCTGCCGCCCCGCCCCTCCACGGCATAGGAAAGCGCCATCAGCGAGAGCGTAAAGCACATGCTCTGCGCGATAAACCAGACCCAGCCACGCATCGCGATGAACAGGTACCCGTTTCCGAGGTACAGAAACAGCGCAAAAAACGCTGCGCGCTTCATGTCCCGCCCCACGTTCCTGTACAGCCTGACCGCATAGATCGCGCCGATCAGCGTCACCGCGAGCGAAATGAGATGGTCCGGCGTATGCTCCCCGCAGATCGCCGCGAACGGCAGCATCATATAAGAGGGAAAGGGCGGGAAGCTCACGTAATATCTGCCGTCACACACGGCCAGCTCCAGCCACGCGCGATTCTCCACATCAAGCCGCCCGCCAAGCCACGCGCAGGCCTGCAGCGTATATGAATTGTAGACGTTCTCCTGCTCCGGCCACAGCCCTGTGAACGACATGATCACGACCACCGCCGCCAGCACGGTCAGCGGCACGGTCACATACTCCACGGGAAAGGCCGAAAGACGCCCGCCCCGCTCCCGGAGGGATTTCCGCTTCACCATAGGATCACCTCAGGACAGTTCCAACGGATTTGGGACAGATTGATCGGGTTTTCGATCTTTTCCATCTGCGTGCCCTCCGCTGCGGGCATCACAGGCAGCGCTGCCAGCATCCCCGTCCGTCTTTTCATTCCACATCGCTCCTTCTATCTTTTTGGCGTTTCACTTTTCCTATATCGTCGGGACGACAAAACCTGACAGCTTTTCGCATATTTCCTCAGAATTCTTCAAATCATAAGACGCAGAACCACGCCCGATTTTTCACATTTTCGCATTTTCTTTCCAAAATAAAGAGAATTCCCCAGCGCAGTGCACATAAAGCATATTCACGCAGCATTTTTCAAACTGTTTAAACAAGATTTAGCCAATGAGAAACAAACGGCAGACAAATGCCTCTGCCCACCGTCTAATTCAACTCTTATTCTGAATCATCCATTTCAATCTTCTCTGTAAAATGGCTTCGTATTTTTGCGTATCATTTGATAATTTCGGGGCAATACATATCTCTCTGTGTTGGATGCATCCTATCAGATACCTTACCAGTTTGTGGATTGATTAATACCCTAGAGAAGCTGAATCCTTCTCTGAATTCATCTGTGTATGGATTCACTTTTACTTCTTTATTGGGCGTCTCCACATAATCACACTCTAAAACCCACATCGGAAATAAAGTATAAGTATTGGGGGAATCGTCATTCAAAAAAATCGTATAACCTAACCGAAGCGAATACACATTTCGGATATATCCTTTATAAATCTGATCCTCGATGCTTTGAATAATACTCTCCAGTGGAAGTAAGCGCAAATCTTCTTTCTCGATCCGTTCTTCTTTCATCCATTCGATGGATACCCAGAAAGACTCCGTATCCATTATTTGTGCAATGCCGCCCGGAACTCCCCAATCAACAAATTGTTCATAGTTTACATGGTTCTCTAAGAGGTTTTCATATCCATAATAGGCCGGAAGCATAACAGGGATACCGTGAACATTCTGAAAAAAGCGAATAAAGTATGAGCCTTTATCATAATAGTCAACACATTCTCCGAATTCTTCATCTTCGAGGCTTTTGGTTTTTCTCGCTCGATCAGCCAATTCAACATAATCAATTGAGTATTCAACAGTCTCCGGTGCCAAATAATATGCAAGAATACGCTCAAGGTATTCATTCGCTAATGCCAAGCTCATATCATTGTTCTCTGCGTAAACATCCTCGAAATCCAATTGATATGGATAATAATCTTTCTTTCTGATTTTCAAATAATGTTTAGTGTTTACGGACAATAGTTCTTCTGGGGAGTTAAACATTACTCTTAATATCATTCCCTGAACACCAATTTGTATAGTTGCTCCCCTGTCAGTTACTTTTCCGTTATTCAGTTGACCAAACATCAGCTTATCGATTTCGGCATACTCACCATCGAGTAAATCAATCCCTTCTGCACGCTGGAGCGATTTCAGAACCTGTGAATCATCCGTTGTCCATGTCGAAGCCGTTACGATGGGAATTGAATCAACCTGAGGAACACTAATTGGAATATCTACCACTATTGTTCTCCCATATGCTTCGTATGTTTTATGCCATCTATTTAATTCGTTTGCTTCATCAATTATGTCCTGAATACTTATTCTTTCTTCATGAGCCAATGCCTGGGCAAAACATGCTATGAATATCAGTGTCAGAACTGCTGTTCCAAAAATCTTTCTCATGAACAACCTCCTATTTTTATCATGTATTAACATGAATCCCACACCTATCATTCGCGAGATAGAAATAGCTTAATGAATGGGAGCTGCTGCCCGACACAGCATCTCGATGCTTCTTGCAAATGCCTCATATTCTTTCGTCCAATAAGGTGTTTCTTCTATTGATTTCAATAAAT
>JAUNJB010000212.1 GCA_030535375.1 Clostridia bacterium
TATATGATCCCTTGTCGGTGGGCAAGCAGCGGGATTTGAATCCGGAGATCTACGATTTCGTGGAGAGGAAGGCCAATATCATCCCGGCGCAGATTCCGCTGAAGATCCGTTTCCGTGGGCGCGGGATCGATGTGCCTGAGCAGGAGGAGATCCGCCGCCTGCTTGCGGAGCATTACACCGTCATTATGCATGACAAGATGTGGGACAGGCGAAACAGCAGCAGAAAGCTGATCGGGCTGTCTGCGGTCGGCGTCGCGTTTTTGTCGCTGTATTTCTTCTTTGCCCTGAGCCGCGAGGACGGTTTGTTCCTGGAGATTCTCAGCGTCATCGGTTCCTTCGCCCTGTGGGAGGCGGCGGATTGCTTCATCCTGGAGCGCAGGGAGATCTACACGGAGATGCTGAACACGGCGCAGTATCTGACGCAGGATGTGGAATTCATCGCGGAGGAATAGCTTCGAAAGGTACAGGGGCCGTGCCCGGAACGGAAGAAGCACATGGAGGCAAAAAACGGGGCTATGAGAAGGAAGAACCTTCCCATAGCCCCGTTTCTGCTGATATAAGGGGATGAAGCGGCGGAGATCATTCTGCCAGCGTGCCCATCGGGTCCCAGGGATCGAGCACAATCGGCTCCTGCGCGGCCAGCGCGGCCAGATCGCCCAGGTACTCCTTTTCGACAGCGGCCTGATATACATACTGATCGAACCAGCTGTCGGAGCAGACGTAGTAGCCCTTTGCGCCGTTCTTATCGCCCCAGCTGTTTTCGATCTTCCAGCGGGTGGGCCTGCCGCCCTCGATGTTCACGCCGGTGATTACCATGGCGTGGTTCATCGCGGAGAAGCCGTAGTCAAGCGCGTCCTCCTTGGAGATCTCCAGGTCGAGCCCGGTCAGCAGCTCATAATTGTAGGAATTGTCATCCCACAGGCCCATCGCGCGCTCGCCGTACTTGCCCACGTCGCTGCCGAACCAGACGACCTTGCCCGCCTCAAGCTGGCGGATGATCGCGGCCTTGAACTCGTCCATCGGCAGGTTGAGGTGGCAGACGTCCCTGCCGCCGACCACGTTGCCGAGCAGGCGCACGGTGAATGTCCTGTGGTAGGGCTTGTCGGCCGTCGGCGCGTTGATGATGCTGACGATGTCATCGAGCAGATTGCCCACATAGCGTTCGGCGAATGTGATGGGGGTGAGATCCTTTTCGATGTGGTAAACGTCATCCTTGTCCACGAATTCGAAGTCGAACGTCTTGGGCGGTTCGCCGTAGCAGCTGCACAGGAAGCCGTAGATTTTGCCGAGCATGGCGTTCTTTTCGGCCTGGATGGCGTCATCCTGCGCGCCGGAGGCGACCATGGCGCGCAGCTTAGCGGCGCAGATCTTGAGATTGCGGTTGAGCACGGCGTTCATGCTGCGGGTGTTGCTGGACTGGTAGGTCTCGTCGTAGACGTCCTTGGGCATCAGGCCGTACTTGCGCACGATGTTGGCGAACATATCCCACTGGCCGCCGTCGTGCACGCCGGTGGTCAGAATATGGGAGACAACGCGGTCATCCGCCGGAAGCGCGGCGGTTTCCAGGATGCTTTCAAGGAAGTAGTTGGCGCGTTCAAACTTATCCCAGAAGGCGAGATGGCTTTGGGAAAGCTCGAATTTTTCCAGGTTGCGCGCGGCGGCGATGCGCTCGCGCAGCACGTTGGCCGCGGCGAAGAGCCAGCAGCGGCCGCTCGACTTCTGATTGGTGACCTCCATCGTCGGGATATCTACGGAGAATTTTTGACGCATGGCGAAGGCGCCCTTGGATACGAAGGCCACATCGTTGAGCTCCGTCTTGGCAAGGGAGAGGGTGGCGAGCTGGCGCTCGGGGCTGTTTTCATACTGGGCGGACCAGGATGCAAGCTGATCCTCGGTGATCGGATACTTGTTCATATGCATGTCCTTTCCAATTTGACAAAGGGGTGAAATGAGACTGCATACAGTGTAATCCCGTCCATAAGAAATGTCAACGGCACAAGTGTACAGAAAAAGCGCGCGAGCCGTGTGGCCCGCGCGCCTCGTCCGTTGACACGCTTTCCATCGATTGATGGCCTCCTCGCCGGAGGAGGGAAAGGCCGTCGTTCTGTCAGTCGATGGAAATGACCTTGTAATCCTGATCCTCGACGGCCTTCTTGAGCACGTCGCCGGCGACATCCTGAGAGAGGGTGAGGACGGCGGTGCCGGCCTCGTGGCTGACAACGGCCTGCTCGACGCCCGGGATGGCCTCCAGCGTCTTCTTGACGCGCGCCTCACAGTGGCCGCACATCATGCCCTCGATCTTCATCGTCTTTTCCATGGGTTTTGCCTCCTTTTTGTGCTTTTTAGCTTTCATTTTTCTATCTTTTCCCGCATCATGCAGTTTGAAAAGATTCAGTCTCAGCGCGTTGGTGACCACGCAGAAGCTCGACAGGCTCATTGCCGCGGCGCCGAACATCGGATTGAGCTTGAGCCCGAAGAGGGGATACCACACGCCTGCCGCCAGCGGAATGCCGATGACGTTGTAGAAGAACGCCCAGAACAGGTTTTCATGAATGTTTCTGAGCGTGGCACGGCTCAGGCGGATGGCGGCGGGGACGTCCGACAGGCGGCTCTTCATCAGCACGACGTCGGCCGCGTCGATGGCGATATCCGTGCCCGCGCCGATGGCGATGCCGATGTCCGCGCGGGTGAGAGCGGGCGCGTCGTTGATGCCGTCGCCGACCATGGCGACCTTGCCCTTCTGTTTGAGGGTGCGGATGACGCTCTCCTTGCCGTCGGGCAGCACGCCGGCGATGACCTCGTCGACGCCAGCCTGCTTGCCGATGGCCCTGGCCGTGCGCTCGTTGTCGCCGGTCAGCATGACGACGTGGATGCCCATGTTCCGCAGGGCGCGGATGGCTTCGGGGCTGTCCTCCTTGATCACGTCCGCGACGGCGATGATGCCCAGCAGCGTCTTGCCGCGGGCGAAGAACAGCGGCGTTTTGCCCTCCTCGGAGAGGCGTTCAGCCCGGCGCTGGGTTTCGTCATCCACATCGGCGGCCGTTTTGATGAACGCGAGATTGCCGCCCGCCAGCGCATCGCCATGAAGCTGTGCGCTCAGGCCGTTGCCCGGCAGCGCCTTGAAGGAAAGAACCTCCTGCGGGACGATGGAATCCTCCTTGGCGCGGGCGAGGACGGCCTTGGCCAGGGGATGCTCGCTCTTTTGCTCGAGGGCGCAGGCGAGCTCAAGCAGCTCGCGCTCGGAGACGCCGGAGGAGGGGAGGAGATCGGTCACGCGGGGCTCGCCGCGGGTGATGGTACCGGTCTTGTCGAGCGCGACGATCTCGGTCTTTCCGGTCTCCTCCAGGGAGACAGCGGTTTTAAACAGGATGCCGTTTTTAGCGCCCATGCCGTTGCCGACCATGATCGCCACGGGGGTTGCGAGCCCGAGCGCGCAGGGGCAGCTGATCACCAGCACGGAGATGCCGCGTGCCAGCGCAAAGCCTATGGTTTGCCCGGCCAGCAGCCAGACGGCGATGGTGATGACGGCGATGGT
>JAUNJB010000044.1 GCA_030535375.1 Clostridia bacterium
TGTCCGCCGCTTTCTCTGTGCGGCATCGATGTGGTGTGCTTAGAGCCATGCAGGACGGCCGAGCCATGCTGCGCGCCGAGGCCCATGCAGCGTCTGGCGGTTACGCTCTTAGTTTGTGTGATAGACAGCTGCGGCTGCCGCGCGGAGGGCGAAGCATGCATCGAGATCAGCGTCTGTGGACGGCATGGCCGGGAGCTGTGCGGGCTGAATGTCCGGCGCGGCGCCCAGGTTTACCTGTCAAGCGCATGCTTTTGTCCGCCGTGCGCATTCCAGGTGTGCCTGAATCTGTGCGTGCAGACCATTTTAAGCCGGTGCGAGATGATCGGGCAGAGGCCGCTGTGTCCCTCCCCGTGCCCGGATCTGCCGCTGTATCCGCCGCCCGTCCGCAGAACACGCTGCGGCCCATTTTGCGAACATTTACCCTGTTGATTCACAGAAAATTCAGAAAGTGCTTGAACTGACGCGCAAAATGCGGTAGAATATTGCTCAAATCTCATCAGGAAAGGTTCATAGGGTGGCTTTCATATGCAAATGTTGAAAGAAGCGATCCTCAGACAGGGGAGAGCGATCAATCAGGATGTGCTGTTGGTGGATACCTTCCTCAACCATCAGGTTGACGTCGCGCTGATGAAGGCGGTCGGCGAGGAATTCGCAAAGCATTTCGGCGGCCGCGGTTTCACCCGCGTGGTGACGATCGAAAGCTCGGGCATCGCGCCGGCTTCATTTACAGCCCTGGCGCTTGGCTTGCCGCTTGTGATCATGAAGAAGCAGACGTCAAGAATCCTCACCGGCGATCTTCTGCACACGCAGGTGCGCTCTTTCACGAAGGGAACAAGCTATGAGCTGACGGTCAAGCGGGACTTTTTGCAGCCGGGGGAAAATGTGCTGCTGATCGACGATTTCCTTGCCAGCGGCGAGGCCGCTTTCGGCGTTCTCAATCTGGCACAGCAAGCCGGCGCGAAGGTCGGCGGCATTGGCATCGTCATCGAGAAGGCTTTCCAGATGGGACATCAGCGCCTGGAGGAGCTCGGGTACGACGTTTATTCGCTGGCCCGGGTCAAGTCCATGTCGGAAAAGGGCATCGAATTCCTGTGATTTGTGATGCGTTGGTATGCGCAAGGACTGCGGCAGGCAGAGGATGCCCGCCGCGGTTTTTCTTTGCGGGAAAAACGGTGTGTCCGGCTGTTTGCGCGAATTGCTAATTTACAGGTGCACGCCGAGACAAAATATGATATAATGAAATGACTTGAAGATTTTTACGGGAGGATGACACATGATCCGGTTGAAGCTTCCCTTGATTCTGGCCTCCGGTTCCCCCAGAAGAAAGGAGATTCTTGATCTGATGGGGCTGAGCTATACGGTGGATGCCTCCGATGCGGACGAGACGTTCAGCGGCCGTCCCACGGAGATGGTGCTGGAGCTCTCCTATCGGAAGGCGGCGGCGGTCGCTCCGCGTCATCCCAACGCGCTGGTGCTTGCTGCGGATACGCTCGTCTTTTCAGATACGGTGTTGGGAAAGCCGCATACGCCGGAATGCGCCAGGGAGATGCTTGGCAGGCTCTCCGGCAATTGGCACAATGTGTACACGGGGCTGACGCTGATCAATACGCGCACCAACCGCGTCATCCGCAACGTGGACAGGACGCGTGTGCATTTTGTCACCATGACACAGGAGGAAATCGATGATTACGTGGCGACCGGGGAGCCCCTTGACAAGGCTGGGGCCTACGGAATTCAGGGCCGCGGCGGGATGTTCATCGACAGGATTGAGGGATCGTATTCCAATGTCGTCGGTCTCCCCATGGCGATGCTTCGCGGCATGCTCCAGGAGATGAACGGCGCGCAAGAACGCAATTCAGGAGTTTTCTAAGATGGCAGTCTTTCAGTTTGTTTCGCCCGATATCGCTGTGGATATCGGAACCAACAACACACGCATCTATGTCAAGGACAAGGGTATCGTGGTCAACGAGCCGTCGGTGGTCATTGCCAAGGGCGACGGTGCGCGCAATATCATCGCCGTGGGCGACAGCGCGGAGGAACTGATTGGCCGCTCTCCGGGCAACATCCGCATCGTCCATCCCCTGCGCGACGGCGTGATCGTCGATTACGAGATGGCGCAGGTGATGATTCATTATTTTGTGAGCAAGGCGATCGGTACGCGCCATTTTGTGCATCCCCGTGTGGTGGTCACCATGCCGGGGGAGGTCAGCAAGGTGGAGCGGCGTGCCGTGGTCAATGCGATGGAGAAGATCGGCGCGCGCTCGATTTTCGTGGTTGAACAGGCGTTTGCGGCGGCTTTGGGCACGGGATTGCCGGTCTATGAGCCGCAGGGCAGCTTCGTTGTGGATATCGGCGGCGGCACCACGGAAGTGGCGCTCGTGTCGATGGGCGGCATCGTGCTCTCCCATTCCATCCGGGTGGCGGGCAATAAAATCGACGAGGCGATCTCCGGCTACCTCAAGAAGCAGCACGCCATCCTGGTGACGGAGCGCGTGGCAGAGCAGCTCAAGCTCGATCTGGCTGATGTGCGCCATGTCGAATCTTATGATCACATCGCCGTGGTCCGCGGGCGCGATATCGCAACGGGCATGCCGCTGACCGTCGATGTCAGCATGGCCAAGGTGAGCGAGGCCATCCGGGAGACGCTTGCCGAGATTTTGAGCGCAATCAAATGGGTGCTCGGGCGCATTCCGCCGGAGCTGGCCAGCGATATTCTGCAAAACGGCATCTTCTTAACGGGAGGCTCCGCCGCGCTGCCCAGCCTCGATTCGATGATTGCGTCCGAATTCGGCGTGCCGGTTTCCGTGGCGCGCGACGCCGGAGAATGCACCACGCTGGGCGCGGGCTATATGGCCGATCACTTCGATATGCTGGGCAGTATGAGCAAGGGCGAAGCCTGACCGGCGAGGGGACGAGCAGTTCATGAAGAAAAAACATCCTTTTCTATATGCAGTTATTCGCAGGGCGATCATCCTGGTGCTGATTGCGCTGATGGGCTTTACGGCATATCATCAGTCAAGCGGCATGCTGTTTTCACCAGAGGGCACCTTTGCCGGGGTGATTACGCCGATCCAGGGCGTCGTTTCCCAGATCACGCAGGCGTTTTCCGAGTATCTGTATCGCGTAAAGCTGCGCAGCAACATCGAGTATGAATACAATCAGCTCAAGGCGCAAAACGACGAGCTGATCCTGCGCAGCCTTTTGTACGAGGAGCTCGAGGAGGAGAATACGCAGCTGCGCGCGATGCTGGGCGAATACGAGGAGCGCGCATCGATGAATCCTGTGCTGGCGCGCGTCATCGCCAGCGAGTCGGGCAACTATTTTTCGACGTTTACCATCAATAAGGGAAAGAACGACGGCGTCGACACTCAGATGGCCGTGATCACGTCGGAAGGCCTGATCGGCTACACCTACGAGGTGTTTGACACAACGGCCAAGGTCATCACGGTAATCGATGACCAGGCCAGCCTGGCCGCGCTCATCGAGAGCAGCCGCGATCAGGGCGCGGTCAAGGGAACGTTGGGCAGCACGGGCGAGCCGCTGTGCCGGATGTACTATCTTTCGGCGGACAGCGTGCCCCGTCCCGGGGATCGCGTGATCACATCGGGCGTCGGAGTGTCTTTCCCGAAGGGCCTCCTGATCGGCTACGTGCGCGAGAGCACGCGTGCCATCGAGGACAACAAGCATTACATCGTCGTGGAGCCCGCGGCGGACTTTGAGCACATCGAGAATGTGCTTGTCCTCCGGTATTATGCGGAGGTCGAGGAGATGCCGGAGAACTACGACAGCACGGAGATCATCATTGCGCCGGTCGCGACGGCCAGGCCGCAGGCTGTGATCGAGGAGGAGGAGCTCAACGCGTCCACGCCGGTTCCGCTGCCGGATGCGCCGGGCCGCGCCACGCCGACCCCGGCGCCGGAGGAGGTCGATTTTGTCGTCGATCCCGAGGCGCTGGGCGACCTGGCGGATTACTATGTCGAGGTCACGCCCACGCCCGATCCGACTCCGGAGCCCACGCCCTCGCCGACCATGGATCCCGATCTTGAGATGCTTGAGGGCGATGGATTCCCGGAGGATCTGTAAATCATGCGCGAGGTGAACACGATTGTCTAAAGCGCTTAGGCTGGTGGTGGTGGCGATAGTCGCCTGTGTCTGCCAGACCAACTTTTCCGGCTATCTGCGCATTGCGAGTATCGCGCCGGATTTGATGATTGCCTTTCTGGTGGCGGTCACGACATACAGCGGCGCGTACGGCGGGTTTTGTGTCGGCTCGCTTATCGCCATGTTCTACGATGCGAGCGTGGGTTATGTGCTGGCGCTCAATCTGGTGGCCTACACATTTATCGGTTGGGCTGCGCCGCTTCTGCGTGCGGCGCTTGACAATAAGCTCAAAAAGCTCAAACACAAAAGCTATCTGGAGATGCTTCTGATCTGCTTCTTTTTGACGCTGGCGCGCGAGGTGGCATATATTGGCTATCTGTTTTTGATCGGAGCGGAGCAGGGCATGGTCACCGTGATGCGCGCGCTCCTTTGTTCGGGCTACAGCGCGCTGATGGTCCTGCCGGCTTCTCTCGTGCTTCGGCCGATCATGAGCTGGCATCTGCGCTTTCGCAAAAGGGGCGGCGATCTCAAGGAAGATGAAAACGCTACAGAAACCCATCGTTAAGCACTTTCGGAGGTTTTGTATTCTGTGAATAAGACGTATCGGGGTCGGTATCAGGCCATTGCAGTGATCACGTTCCTGCTCTTTGGCATACTGATTGCGCGGCTGTTCAATCTGCAGGTTGTCTCCTACGAGGAGAATCTGGCGAGCGCTGAGAGCAAAAAGACGAAGACGATCACCAGCCAGGGCTCCCGGGGAACGATTATGGATGTCAATTCCCTGACTCTGGCCTACGACAAGCAGATCTACAATGTGCAGTTTTACCGCGACCCGAACTTTGTGCCCTCGGAGATCGATCCGGAGACGGGCAAGACCGTCAGCCAATACGTGCTGTATACCAACGCGATCATCGACGTCATCGATATCGTGGAGAAAAACGGCGGCACGATGGATACATCCTTTTCGCTTAAGCAGGATGAGATGACCGGCATGTGGGTCTTCACCTGGGCCAACAACAATTATACCGCGGCGCAGCAGGCGGCGAGGGAGAGCATGTGGCGCAGCAACTTCTATGTGGCCAGCACCACCACCTATCCGCAGCAGGAGCTGTTTGATACGCTGTGCACCCGCTACAGGATTCCCGATGAACTGAGCACGGAGAAGAAGCTTCAGGTGCTCGGCGTGTGGGAAACGATGCAGAACAATGCATTCCTCTCCCAGCCGATCACCATCGCGTCTAACGTCAGCTGGGAAACGGTCATCGAGATCGAGGCAAAGGCGCTCACGCTTGAAGGAATCACCGTTTCCGTCAGCACGCAGCGCGTCTATCCCAATGGCACGATGGCCTGCCACGTCATCGGGTATATCGGTAAGATCCAGAATTACGACACGTACTACGCTTCCTATCAGGACAAGGGATATTCGCTGTCCGATCTGATCGGCCTTGACGGTGTGGAGAAGACCATGGAGGACTGGCTTACGCCTGCGACGACGCAGCGCGTAGGCAAGCGAGTGGTGGAAATCGACCGATACGGCGCGATCAGCCGCACGCTCTCCACAACCGAGGCGACGGACGGCAACAATATCAAGCTGACCATCGATTCCAATCTCCAGCGTATCGCGGAGAGCGCGCTGGAGTACAACATCAACTATATTCGCGATACGCAGGAGGATCTGCTCCACAGCGAGTCGTGGCTCAACACCAATAAGAGCGAGCTGCAGGGAACCACGCGCGACTTTGACTCCAACCCGATCGAGCTCGCGGAAAAGGGCGCTGTCGTGGTGCTGGACATGGAGGGACGCGTGCTTGCGCTGGCAAGCTATCCGCCGTATGATCCCAATGCGTTTATCATGGGCGGCGAGGCGGCGGCAAACATCCTGCTGGATTCCCGCAATCCGCTGGTCAATTACGCCATCGGCTCCCGCGATACGCCGGGCTCCATTTTCAAGCCGGTGACGGCGACGGCGGGATTGATGTCCGGCCAGCTGACCATCAGCGAACAGATCAGCGACGGCGGCAAATTTACGAAGTACGACAGCACCAATCCACCGCGCTGCTGGGTCAATCAGAAGCGGCTCGATCTGCACGCCAATCAGACCGTCAGCGAGGCGCTGACGCACTCGTGCAACTACTTCTTCTATGAAGTGGGTTCACGTCTGTATGAGAACACGGACGATCAGCTCTACAAGACGGCCGCGCTTTACGGCCTGACGACCAAGACGGGCATCGATCTTCCGGGCGAACTGCAGGGCTATGTGGGCAGCCAGACGACGCTGTATGACAAGAATAAGGCCATCAGCGCATCTGAGCAGTCGACCTGGCGCCCGTCCATTGTCTTCAACAATATCAAGCAGCACCTCATCAGCATCGGTGAAGACTACCAGATGACATTCGATGAGGATAAGCTTGAAAAGTGCGTGAAGCGCCTGATGGATATGGCCGTCGATTACAACCAGACCGACTGGCTGCCGGAAATCCGTACCATCCTGATGGAAGAGCTCGACATGCCGCGTGAGATGGTTTACCTGCAGGTTGTCGCCGGCGACACCTTCATCATGCTCAACGAGATCAAGTGGGGCGGTTCGGAGGCGATCATGTGCGCGGTCGGACAGTCGATCACCACGGTGACTCCTGTGGCCCTGGCGCGCTATGTGGCGGCGATTGCCAACGGAGGCAAGGTGTACGACCTGCGGCTGATCGACTCCATCATCTCGCCGGACGGCGAAGTGCTCAGCCAGAGCACGCCGATTCTCGCTTCGGAAATCGAGGGCGATCATGTCGACGAGTATCTGGATGCCATTCGCAGGGGAATGGCGGGCGTTGCGGAGGCGGAAGGTACCGCATCCAAGTTCTTCAGCAGCAGCGAATATGACGATATCCGCAACAACATGGCCGCTAAGACGGGAACGGCTGAAAAGACGACAATTGACCTGGAGAACAACGCGTGGATGGTCGCCTTTGCACCGTACAATCCCGACGATCCCACTGTGGAGCCCGAAATCGCCGTCTGCGTGTACATCCCGCACGGCTACAGCGGCGCTTACTGCTCGCTGACGGTGCGCGAAATCATCGACTATTACATCGAGCACAGCAAGCTCGATGAGGAGGACTTTATGGCGCCGTCGAACTATCTGGCGTATTGACGAGAGTAAACGGAGAAAAGTCACATGGGAAAAATCTGGGCGGTCTGTTCCGGAAGCGGCGGGGTGGGAAAATCCACCATCGCGCTTTCGCTGGCGGCCGGCGCGGCGAAAGAAGGCAAGCGCGTGGTGCTGCTGGACGCCTCCGGCATCTCCCGGTCGTGTGATCTGATGCTGGGGATGGAGAGCATCGTGGTGTTTGACATGGTCGATGTTGTCAGCCGGCAGGCGGACATGGAGGCGGCCGTGTATCGCGTTCCCGGGCATGAGGGCCTGCGTTTTGCCTGCGCTTCGCTGCAGGACAGCATACCGGTGGCGGAGCTGGCCAGCGCGATGCTGGCACTGCATTCGATGTGCGATATCCTGGTGATCGATCTGCCGACGGGGCAGACCGATCTGGGCGCGGATCTGCTGCGGGAGGGAGACGAACACATCGTGATCACAAGGCCGGACGATGCCTCTATCCGTGCCGCGGAGCGCATCATGATGCGCTGTGTCGGGGAATCGGTGGGTACAAGCCTTGTGATCAACCGGATCAGCCGTGAACACGTCAAGCGCGGCTATCAGCATAGCCAGGATGCCGTGCAGATGACGCTCGATCGCATGGCCATCGGCTGTATCCCGGAGGATGCGGCAATTGCCGCGGCGCAATGCCGGGGGATTCCGGCCATTGAATGCGACGGCCCGGCCCGTACCGCATTGCGTGATTTGCTCAAATCGCTGCTTGGCAGCGGTTAAGACATCGAGGAGATTCGATTTTCATGCGTGTTTCTGACAATAACAGGCTGTATAAACCGCACTTTGACTGGCCGCTGCTTGTCGCCAGCTACATGCTGGCGCTCTATGGCGTGCTGGCCATCACCATCGCCAACTATGATCCCTCCCTCGGCACGGACCGTTCCCTCCAGGATTTGATCATGGATGCGAACAATGGACGCCTGCAGCTGATGTGGGTTGTGGTGAGCATGGTCGTCGTGGCGCTGATGATGACGATCAAGTATGACATCATCGGCCGTCTGTGGCCGATCATCTACGTGGTCGATGTGCTGCTGCTGGCGCTGGTTCTGGGCACATCCAAGATCAACGGCGTCAGCGGCTGGTTCCAGTTTCTGGACCGCACGTTTCAGCCGTCCGAGTTGGCCAAGGTGGCGCTGATTATCACGCTGTCCAAAGCATTGACGCGATACCACGACAGACCGATTCCAAATTTCCGGTATTTTGTCTATATCTGCATCCATTTCGGCGTTCCCGCGCTGCTCATTTTGCTGCAGCCGGATATCGGCACGCTGATGGTGTTCTGCGTCATCTTTGTAGCGCTGCTGTTCTGCTCGGGATTTGAGCTGCGCTGGATGTTTCTGATGGGCGGTGTGGCTGTCGCGTTTATGACCCCCGTGATCTTCTATCTGGCATCGACCAATAACTTCCGCTGGCTGCGCCTTGTGGCGTTTATGAATCCTGAGAATGACCCGACGGGAAGCAGCTACCAGATCGTCAATTCGAAGGTCACCATCGGCTCCGGCGGCCCATATGGCAAGGGAGCATGGGCGGAGGGAACGCTTACTCACCTGAACTATGTGCCGGAAAACCACACGGATTTCATTTTTTCCGTCGTTGGCGAGACGCTCGGCTTTGTCGGCGCGATGGTGTTGCTGGCGCTGTATGCGTTTGTGATCCTGCGCATGCTTCTTCTGGCCTATCATACGAGGGATCGCTTTGGACAGCTGGTTATCGTCGGCGTGATGGCGATGCTGCTGTTCCACGTGTTCCAGAATATCGGGATGTGTATCGGTGTCATGCCGATCACCGGCATTCCGCTGCCATTCATCAGCTATGGAGGCACAAACCTCGTGGTGAATATGGCGGGCATCGGTTTGGTGCTGAATGTCACTGCGTACAAGAGCTCCATCGATTTGAGCGAAAAGCAGCAGGAGTAAATCGCCGTTCTTCTCTTCTGTCTATGCGCATATGGTTGGGCAGAAGAAAAAGGGGAGGGCGGTTTGGCGTGAATGAAAACAAGGTAGTTGTTGCCGAGATGAAGCCGCGCGTGCGGTGCGAATGGCATGGAGAAGCGCCAAAGAATAAACGATATCAGAAAAAACGGAATGATAAACGGCTGCTGAGAAACACTGCGATCTTTGCAGCCGCTTTCTTGTGTCTGTGCGGCGGCGCGGCAGCAGCGCTGTATCATCCGGAACAGACCCAGGCGGTCATGAGCCACCTGACGGCGGGCTTTGAATACGATGAAACGCTCGGACGGCTGCAATTCGTCAGCAATATCCTGCCCAAGAGCGCCATGGTCTTTTTGACTACGGATGTGCAAACGCAGGAGCTTGCCGCCCCGTCAGATGCGGAAATCGCGCATGCTTGGAGTCAAACGGAGCCTTGGCTTGAATACGACTGCACAGGCGATGTGCTCTCCTGTAAGGACGGCGAGGTGATGACCGTCGTCAAAAACCGGCAGGATGAATACACCGTCCGCGTGCTGCATGACGATGGCTATGAGTCGATCTACAGCGGACTGGATACGGTCTCCGCTGCGGAGAGCGACCGCGTTTCGGCAGGGCAGCCGATCGGAACGGCCGCCGGATTTGCCGCGTTTGAGCTGCGCAAGGACGGGCTATCCGTGCTGCCGGTTTTCGGCAGCATGGCCGAATGATGGAGCGCAGAGTGAAGGTCAAGATTCATCCGACGTTCTGCGTATATTTGGCCAGCATCGCGCTGCTCTCCTCGTGGCAGGCGTGTCTGGCGGCGATGGCGGCGCTTTTCGTGCATGAGCTGTCGCATTATCTCGTGAGCGTGATGCTCGGGGAGCGGATGGACCGGGTGGAGCTCACGCCGTTCGGCGGTGTGATGACCTACGAGCCTGGCAAAAGCCCCAGCAAGGGACTGCGCGGCATAGCGGTTTCCGCAGCGGGACCGGCAGGCAATTATCTCTTTATTGCGGCACTGAGCGCGGCGGCCAGGCAGGGGATATCCGATGCACAGCTTGCCCGACAGATGATTCTGGCCAATACCACCATGCTGGTGATCAATTTGCTGCCCGCGTTGCCGCTTGACGGCGGACGCATCTTGTTCAGCGCAGGGTATTATCTGTTCGGCGTGTCGGGACTGGTTCGCTGTCTGTCGCTGCTCGGCGTCCTCGCCGGAGCGGGCTTCCTGGCGCTCGGTCTTTACGGGATGATATGCCTCGGCATACTCAATCTCTCTCTTCTGATTGTGGGAGGGTATTTGATGATCTGCGCCGCGGGCAGTCAGCGCATTCTGCTTGCGGAGAATCTGTATACGGTGGTGCAGGAACGCAGCGTGCCGGTTCACCAGGTCCGGCGGATGGCGCTCTATCGCGTGCCGGAAAACATGCCGCTGCATGCGCTCGTAGAGCCCATGGCGCGAAGCAGGGCGGCGGCCTTTATTTACGAGGACGCAGATGGCGAACACTGGATTGGCGAACGCGAAATCTGCCAGGCGATGCTCAAGGCTCCTGCCATGCGGATTGGGGACATCATCCCGGGCAGCGCCGCGGGCGAAAAAAGAGAAACAATGCCGTAAAAAATTGCTTTTTTTCTTGAAACATAGACTGCGGTGAGATACAATAGAAGGCGAGAATACTAGGAACAGAGAGGGAAATACCTTGAACGATACGGAAAAAAACAATCATCCGCTTGTTCAGATGGGCATCAGCGACGAGGTCGTGAGGGCCTTTGACTGGATGGGCTTTGAGAATCTGACGGCGATACAGCAAAAGTGCATTCCCCTGATGATGGAAGGAAACGATATTATCGCTATCGCGCCGACGGGTACGGGCAAGACGCTGGGCTTCGGCATCCCGATGCTGGAATACATCAACCTTGACGATCCCAGCGTGCAGGAGATTGTACTGGCGCCCACCCGCGAGCTTGCGCAGCAGATTGCGGATGAGTTAACCCATCTCGCACACTTCATCAAGGGCGTGAAGATCGCGGTCATCTACGGCGGGCAGCCGTTTGCCAAGCAGATGAACGCGCTCTCCCGGAAGCCGCAGCTGCTTGTGGCGACGCCGGGACGGCTGCTTGATCACATGCAGCGCGGCAACATCCGCCTCTCCGGCGTGCACACGATGGTGCTCGACGAGGCGGATGAGATGCTCAAGATGGGCTTTATTCAGGATGTGGAAAAGGTCATCGAGAGCGCAGATCCCAACCGCCAGCTCGTCATGTTCAGCGCGACGACGAATCAGGACGTTTTGACCGTCTCCTGGAAGTATCAGCACGATCCCATTGAGATCGTCGTGCAGGCCGAGGCGGAGAATAAGCCGAACATCACGCAGTACATCATCGAGTCCGATCAGAAGCAGAAATACGAGCACCTGCTTTATCTGCTCGACACGGATCAGTACAAGCGCGTCATGATCTTCTGCAATACCAAGGATATGACTGCGCGCCTGTGCGAGCGCCTGAAAAAGGCGGGCTACAGCGCGGAATGCCTGCACGGCGACGTGCGCCAATCCCAGCGCGATAAGGTGATGGCCGGCTTCCGAAAAGGGCAGTTTGAGATCCTGGTGGCTACGGATGTCGCCGCGCGCGGCATCGATGTGGACGATGTGGAGGCCGTGTTCAATTATGATTTGCCGGACAAGCAGGAGTTCTATATCCATCGTATTGGCCGTACGGGCAGAGCGAAGCGGGCGGGAGTGAGCTTTTCCTTCGTCAGCTTCCGCGACAGCATCCGCATGGACGAGATTCTCAAGTACATCCACAGCACGCCGATCTCGTTGGCGTTTGACGAATTTGGCACGCTCTGCTATAAAGAGGACGGCAGGCCCTTCCTGGAGGATACCTGAGCGGCGGCTCTCCTCAGCACAATCTGAAGCCGCTGATTCCGCTTCCGGCCAGCAGGGGAATCAGCTCGCTTTCCGTGAGCGCAGAGGTGAGCAGAAGCTTTAGCTCGCTCAGATCCGCCGCGGCATCGACACGCCGGACCTGCGGCTGGTTTTCAAGCAGCAGCTTGGCCATTTCGCGCGAGGCGGGCGTGCCGTAAAGCAGGAGTGTTCTGCATGAATTCATGACCATGATCCTCCAGAAAAATAAGAAATTCACTTAAAGGGATTGCATATTGCTTTTTTTTGTGATATTCTATAGACAGATACAAAGACTCATTTGTATCGTATGACGAAAGCGAGGGTTTTAGCCATGGATGATATGGAAATGATGGAAAACGATAACATCATCGTTTTGACCGATGAGGACGGCACGGACGTTGAGTTCGAGTTCTGCGCCTCTGTCGAGTACGAGGGCAATGAGTATGTCGTTCTGTTGCCCACGGAGGACGATGACGGTGAGGTTGTGATCCTTCAGGTCATGGAAGATCCCGAGGCGGATGATGACGATGAAGTGACGTATGTCGGCGTGGATGATGACGACGTGCTTCAGGCTGTGTTTGATCTGTTCAAAGAGCAGGCCGGGGACGAGTTTGATTTCGACGAGTAAGAACCGATTTGTCCGTTTTGAGTTCTGATAAGAATAAGCAGCAAAAAAGCGTCCGGAAGGTTCCCGGGCGCTTTTATCATGCTTTTTGAAGGGCGGGATGAATCAAAGCCTGCGCATCAAGCCAACCACTTTGCCAAGCACCGTCACCGCAGGCACGATAATGGGGATCATGGCGTCGTTCTCCGGCTGCAGGCGGAAATAGCCGTTTTCCTTGTAGAACCGCTTGACCGTAGCCTCGTCCTCCACAAGGGCGACGACAATTTCACCGTTGCGGGCATCGGGCTGCTTGCGAACAATGATGTAATCATCGTTGAAAATGCCGGCCTGAATCATGCTTTCTCCGCGCACGCGGAGAATGAAATGCTCACCTTCGCCCACGAAGTCCTCCGGCAGCGCCATGAGCTCCTCGATATTCTCCTCAGCGAGAATGGGCATGCCGGCCGCTACACGCCCGACAACGGGAATCTGGCAAACATGGGCGCTGGTATCCTCCTCAGAAGCCGGAGGGGTGGAAAGGCCCATCGCTCGCGGCTTCATTGCGTCGCGATGGAGCAGTCCTTTTTTTTCCAGACGCATCAGATGGCCGTGCACGGTGGAGGTGGATTTAAGGCCGACGGCTTCACCAATTTCGCGGACGGACGGCGCATAGCCGCGTGAACGGATCTCCGATTCAATGTAGGCGAGGATCTTCTCCTGCGTATCGCCTCGAGGTTTCTTTGCAGCCGCCATCGTCCATCATCTGCCTTTCCGTATGTGTCTGCTTCATTATAACATATATCGGGAGGCAGAATCAAGAAGAATCAAACATATGTTCTCGTTTTTCTTTTGTATGCTTGAATGGGCCTGATCGGGGTGATATAATAGGGGCATACAGAAAAAGGGGATGAGAGGAATGGGCGTGAAGCGCTGCGTTTTGCGGGCCGATCGGGAATGCATTGAATGCGGAGAGTGCAATCTTTGCGATCTCGATCCGTCGAAGATCTGCGATAATTGTGGGAAATGTATCGGCCTGGATGGGAGCATGGAGTATCGCGCGCTCAAGGTCGATGGAATTATCCGCGAGGATATGGACCCGGATGATTATCTTTACGATGAAGAGACCATCGAGACTGATGCGCAAGATGGTGAAGACGATTTTTTCTGGGATGCCGGCATGTTTATGAATTGAATCCAAGAGACCGGGGATGAATCGTCGCGCATCCGGGAGAGTTCATCGAGCACGTTCAAATATATACACATGTTATATATTTATCGAACTGAAATGCATCAATCGGGATGATCGCCGTGCACGGGGTCTTCGCGAAGGATTGTTTTTTGTGCGGCAATGCGCCGGTGATCCTCGGCAATGGCAGCGTAATGCTTGCGCGTTGTGTTGACATCGGAGTGTCCGAGAACGTCGGCCACCAGGTAGATATCACCGGTTTCCCTGTAAAGATTGGTGCCAAACGTGCTGCGAAGCTTGTGAGGGCTGATCTTTTTTTTGAGCGGTGCGGCGATGGACGCGTACTTTTTGACCATGTTTTCAACGGCACGCTGGGTAATTCTCCGTCTTTGAATGGAGAGGAAGCATGCATCCTCGTGCCCGGGCAATGCCTCGATATTTCTGCGCTCATCGAGATAGTCCTTCAGCGCTGCGGCGACCTCGTCGGACAGATAGAGGATGACCTCCTTGCCGCCTTTTCTCGTGACGACGAACGCATTTTGCTCGAAGTCAAAATCGTCGATATTGAGCCCAACGCATTCGCTGATGCGGATACCCGTGCCCAGAAAGAGCGAGAGCATCGCCAGATCCCGTTTTTTCGTCACATTATGGTATTTTTGATAGGTTTTAGGCAGCGCCTGACCGTTTTCGGCCAGATCGAGAATTCTCGCGACCTCGTCGACATCCAGGCGGATAATCGCGTGCTCGTGCAGCTTGGGAAGCGGAACGAGCGCGGCGATATTGCTTTCGATGAGCCCCTCAGCAAACAGATATTTGTAAAACGCCCGTAAGGAGGCGTATTTCCGCTTAATGCCGAATTCGTGATTGGAGATCTCTTTGCTTGCGATCTGGCCGTCATCAAGCGACTCGTTTTTGACGTACAAAGCGAGATATCGCGCATAGCGTTCAAGATCCTGCTTGGTGACCTGTCGGATGTCCTCGACGACGAACGCGGTTACAGGTTTTCCCGAGAACTTGGCAACTTCATCGGAGAGGTATTGGAAAAACAGCTTTAAATCGTATGCGTAGCTCAGCCGCGTCAGCGGGCTTGTGAGCTGCTCAATGGACATGAAGTAATCCGCACACATATCCGGCAGCTCGCGCTGGAGTTCACGCAGCCGTTTTGTACGTGCACGCTGCGCTTGTTCATGGTAGTCATTAGGCAAAACAGATCACTCCTCGACAAAAGACTTCGTAAAACCTGAGTTTTGCGAAGTCTTTTAACTTATTCCCCACGTCGCTTTGAAACCGCCATTTGCGAAAGAATCCCTGGATTGACTGTGTGTGCGCCGAACGCAATCATCGGTGCTCTTTGATTTGGCCGGTCGCCAATTCATCGCAGCGATTGTTCCAACGATTGTCCGCATGGCCCTTGACCTTAACAATCGTCACTTGATGCGGTTGCATGACAGTCAGCAGCCATTTCCAAAGGTCCTGGTTTTCAACGGGCTTTTTAGCTGCGTTTTTCCAGCCGTTGCGCTGCCACTGGTCGATCCACTTCTGCGAAAACGCGTTGACCAGATACGCCGAGTCCGAATACAATGTCACATTGCACGGCTGCTTAAGCGCCGTAAACCCTTGAACAGCCGCAAATAATTCCATGCGGTTATTGGTGGTTTCCGGCATATAGCCGGAGATTTCCTTGATGTGCTCGCCAAACAGCAGCACAGTGCCCCAACCGCCGGGGCCGGGATTGCCGGAACAGGCGCCGTCCGTATACATGAGAATATCTTTCACAGGTGATAAACGCTCCAATGCTCATAGTGTCCGAAAATAATAAATAACGCAAAGAATGTAAAGAACAATCCAAACGGGTTGAATTATTTTGCCAGCTTGTTCGTCTTTTCAACGGTTGCGCCTACGGCGTCCATCACGGCGGCGCGCATACCACCCTTTTCCAGTGCGTAGATGCCCTCGATTGTCGTACCGCCCGGCGAACAGACAGCATCTTTCAGCTTTCCCGGATGCTCTCCCGTTTCAAGAACCATTTTTGCGGCTCCGATCAGCGTTTGCGCAGCCAACTCATATGCAAGCGCGCGCGGCACGCCATAGCGTACACCACCGTCCGCCATCGCTTCAATAAACTCATAGACAAACGCCGGACCGCATCCGCTGATTCCATTGGCCGGCGTGTATACGTGATCCTCCACGACGGCCACCTTGCCGGCAGCAGCGAATATGGCTTTTGCAAAAGCAAATTCCTCTTCCGTGCAGGTACAGCGGCTGCTAAGCAGGCTCATCCCCTCGCCGACAGCCAGGGGCGTATTGGGCATCACGCGCACAAATCGGGTGCTTTCCGGGAGCGCTGCCTTGAGCATATCGTATGTCCAGCCGGCCACAATGGAAATCACAAGCTTTCCGCTGATCACATCATGGATTTCTTCAAGCACCTGCGCTGTGTAAACAGGCTTAATTGCCAGCACAATGCCGTCACAAGAGCGGACAAGATCACAATTGTTGGCAAGGACATGTACACCCTGTTTGGCAAAATCAGCGCTCAATTCGGGATGCTTACGGCTAATATAGAGATCATCGGCGGGAAGACTGTCTTGACGCAGCAAACCGCTTATGATGGCGGAGCCCATATTTCCGGCCCCGATAAACCCCAATTTCATGAAGCCCTTCCTCCTTTTTGCTCTTCTCCTATTTTACCGAATAACATCTGAATCGTCAACAAGGTTCTCATCAAAATTAGACGACGAGATGTTGACACAAGGTCAAATGTGGCCATGTGTTTACGCTTAAATATAATCTGGTTCCATGGCCGTATGAGAATTTTCGAAAACTCCCCGTGAAATGGTCATCAGTCAGCGAGACACATCGGAATACAAAAAGTTCGCGATATTCAAATACATCAAGTTCCGTTGATCTCAGTGGTTTCAACCATACATCAGCGCCAGCGACCACGCCCGTTGATGGCAAGATTATCCTGTTTTTTCATCCACTACCAATACAGATCGCGTTTTCGACAGCGTTGTTGGAAAGTGACATACGCCCATCCTTCCGCTTTAAGGTATCTTCTTGGCTTTAGGAATTACATTACAGCATTTTTCAGTGACAGTCCGTCCATTTTTACGACCTATTCGACGGGTCATACACCAAGGAAACATGATTACACGGGATTCTCTGATTTCAACGTACATCTCTTTTCCGTTTCCACGTAATATGGACAATTACGCTCGTCTCCAGGGCATGCTTCCGGCTTATGCTCCACATGGCAACCAATCTGCCCAAGATCATACGGCGTGGTCTGATACACAAAATAGTTCAGCCAGTTGGAGTACAGCAGATGCGCACTGGAGCGCCACGTGTTGACCGGCGGCTTCGTGTCGTCATCTCCGGGGAAATAGTTGACCGGCGGTCGGATGCCCAGGGCTTTGTCACGAAGGTATTCCTTCATCAGAGTATCCGTATCATATTCGGAGTGCCCGGTGATGAAGATCTGGCTTCCGCCGTTGTTTGATATCGCATAAACGCCGGCTTCCTCACTCTCCGCGAGGATTTTGAGCCCTGAGACAGCCAACACCTCCTCCCTGTGAACAGACGTGTGACGGGAATGCGGCACCAGAAAGCTGTCATCAAATCCGCGGAATAGAATGGAATTCCGATGGACGACCTTGTGTGCAAATACGCCGGAAAGCTTTTCGGGCAGCATGTACTTTTTGACGCCATAATGATAATACAGCGCAGCCTGTGCTGCCCAACAGATGTGAAAAGTGCTGTGAACGTGGGTTTTGCTCCACTCGAAAATCGCGCAAAGCTCGTCCCAATACTCGACCTGCTCAAATCGCAACTTTTCTACCGGCGCCCCCGTAATCACCATACCGTCAAAATTTCTCTGCCTGACCTGATCAAAGGTTTTGTAAAAGGCGAGCATGTGCTCCTCCGGGGTGTTTTTGGGCACATGATGCTCTACTTTTAAGAGTTCCAGTTCCACCTGCAGCGGCGTATTGCCCAGCAGGCGGGCGAGCTGCGTCTCTGTTGTCACCTTTGTCGGCATCAGGTTCAGAAGCAGAATCTGAAGAGGGCGGATTTGCTGAGTTTGCGCCCGCTGTTCCTTCATGATGAAGATATTCTCGCTCTCCAGCACCTTCTCTGCGGGGAGATTATTCGGAATCTTAATCGGCATGGTCTCACCTCATCTTCATATTCACCCTGTCCGGATCGCTGTGCTTCGGCTCACCTTTCTGCGTAGCGTCGCATTCACTCTTCAAGGGCCTGCTCAATATCAGCCAGCAAATCCCGTGCGTCTTCAAGACCGACGGACAGGCGCAGCAGGGAGCCGTCGATGCCCAGCCTCATGCGTTGCTCCTCCGGCACAGAATCGTGCGTTTGTGTCAGCGGATAGGTAATCAGGCTTTCCGTACCTCCCAAGCTCTCTGCAAATGTAATCAGACGCACCTTGCGCAGTGCGCGCAAAGCGGTCTCCTCGCTGTCTGTACGAATAGAGAGCATGGCGCCAAATCCGGTTGTCTGTCCTTTATTGACAGCATAGCCGGGATGCTCTGGCAGGCCGACGTAATATACCTTTTTTACATGTGGGTTTTCCTGCAGCGCCCGCGCAAGCTTGAGCGCCGTTTCCTGCTCGCGTTCAAGACGCACTGCCAGCGTCTTGATGCCGCGCTCGACCAGCCAACTGTCAAAGGGGGAAAGCATGCCGCCCGTCGTCTTACCGATCAGCCTGACGTCTTCCCCCAGCTGCTTTGTCGCCGCAACTACAAAGCCGCAGATGGTATCATTATGACCGGCCAGGAATTTTGTGCCGCTGTGCACGACCAAATCCGCCCCCAGCGTCAACGGCTTTTGAAAATACGGGGTCATAAACGTGTTGTCGACTATCAAAAGCGCATTCGCGGCAGCAGCAATTCTTCGTGCTTCCCGCAAGTCCGTGACATTCATCATCGGATTGCTGGGCGTTTCCACGTAGATCGCTTTCGTCTCCGGGCGAACGGCGTTCCGGATTTTCTCAGCATCACATGTATCGACGAATTCCACCAGCAATCCGTTCTTGGCGCTCACATTGTTGAACAGCCGGGTGGTACCGCCGTACAGATCCTCGCTGACGATGATATGATCTCCCGGGCGAAACAACTCAAATACGGCCGCGATGGCCGCCATGCCGGATGCAAAAGCAATGGCATCCGCTCCGCCTTCCAGGGCTGCCACAGTCTCCTCCAGATGAAGCCGGGTGGGATTATCCTGACGGGTGTAGTTGAACTGGCCGTGCCCGATCTGCGTATGAAAGAAAGTGGCGGACTGATAGATCGGCGTGCTCACGGAACGCTCGCCATCCCTCCAGGTGCGCTCTTCGCCGCCGTGGACGCATTGGGTTTCAAAACTGTAAGCCATGATGTTGTCCTCCTTCAACTCGATGACGCGCCTTCTGTCGGGAAAGCTCTTCTTCAAAAGAAAACGCCCGTCCTCCTTACGGAAGACGAGCATGTAAGCCCGTGGTACCACTTCGCTTCGCCGGTTTCCCGGCCTCTATTCGGCATCCGACAATGCCTTCCGGCTATAACGGGCCGTTCCCGTATGACCTTGGGCAAACTCCTCAGCCATCTGCTCAGGAACCATGTTCGCCTGTTTTCTGCCAGCTCCTCACACCGCACGGAGCCTCTCTGAGGGCATATCGCAGGGTACTCTTTCCTTCATCGCTTTTCACAAGCTATATGATTAAATTCAGTATATTGCAAATGCAACGATTTGTCAACCCTTATTTTGCAAAACTGTTCTCAGGTCAGGGAAACCGGCTCAGTTTTTCGTTGACCATCGGCCGCTGGCTAGCGGATAAATCCGACCAATCCCTTATCAGTGCTTGGCTACCATCATGCAGACTGAGTGGGACCTGGTAAAGTTGACGCTGAAATTGTCTTTTGCTTTAACCTCAGCGGCCCTACTTGGAGGTGCTATTTTCATAAATTGGTAATTCAATGAGTAAGCATATTGACGGCTTCGTCTTGTGTTGAAGTAAAAAATACATCTTTTCCCTTATTACTCTCATAAATGAAATCATGAAGCGGCTTGCTTGTATAGTGTGAATAGTCGCCGAATATCGCAATGCGCCCACCGTAATTGACGTATTTTTGCAGTATTTCTCCTGCAAGTCCTGTGCGAAGAATGAAAAAGTCCTCAGCAACCAGCTTTTTATCGATCACAATGTTTTTTGTTCCTGATTCATGTTTTGCCATCATCAGTAAATCAAGCGCGGATTGGGTATCTTTGATAACCACATTATCACTGAAAACAACAACAACGGAAATACCGTTATTCTCCACTTTTAATAAATCTAACATCATTGCTCTCCTATCTATGGTTTTCATGCCTACGGGTTTTCCGACAGGCATAGTTCGAACGATTGTTTCAAATCTTTGGATTTAATGACGTCCAAATCTTCATATTTTAACTTGCTTATATAGCGATACACTACTCAAAGCCGCTTTCCTCATACATATCCATTGCTCATACATCGTGTTTATTCTTGTGATATCTGCCATTGAGTTTGAAACAATGATGTTTGAATCAAAACGACGTTGTATCTCTATTTCATAAAACTCGGCGGCGAATTTTTCTTTTTCCATTTTTCATTCTCCATATATAAACCCTGATTTATCACTCTCTATCAATTCGGAATTATAGCATAGTGTCTTTAATCCTGCAACAATAAGATAGAAGCCTTAAAACCATATGGATAGTCAGAACAAAACAATAAACTTTTCGTTTCTCTATCCCCCCTATCGCTTGCTTTTCCGCTGTCCCACGTCTTCCGCCGAGCTTCTCCGCAGCTATTGGCGCTGAACGTCCCAGAGTAGGCTAAAGGCATTTAAGGCCATCGTTTTTTGAATAAAGCCTTGAAGCTACAATATTGCTGCCTTTCCTACTTTAGTTTCACTAGCTGAATTA
>JAUNJB010000213.1 GCA_030535375.1 Clostridia bacterium
GGCCTGCGCGTTTCGCGCATGGGCTTTGGCGGCATCCCGATTCAGAAGGTGGACGCGGCCGCCACGCGCACGCTGATGGAGCGCCTGGCACAAAGCGGCGTCAACTATATTGACACGGCGCGCGGCTATACGGTCAGCGAGCAGTACCTGGGCGAGGCGCTTTGCGGCCTGCGCGACAGATTTGTGGTGGCGACCAAGTCGATGGCCCGCACGCGCGAGGCGATGGCCGGGGATATCGACATCAGCTTGAAAAACCTGCGCACGGATTACATCGATCTGTATCAGGTGCACAACCCGTCCCTGGCGGATCTGGAGAAGGTGATCGCACCGGGCGGCGCGCTCGAGGCGCTGCTGGAGGCGAAGGCCGCGGGCAAGATCGGCCACATCGGCCTGACGGCGCACATGCCCGGCGTGTTTGAGCGGGCGCTTGAGCTTGATTGGGTGGAGACGATCATGTTTCCCTATAACATTGTGGAGACGCAGGGCGAGGAGCTCATGCGCCGCTGCGCGCAGAAGAATATCGGCTTCATCTGCATGAAGCCCATGGCCGGCGGCGCGCTGGAGGATGCGGCGCTCGCCCTGCGCTTCATCCGCCGGAACCGGGATGTCTCCGTGGTGATTCCCGGGATGTATGCCGTGGAGGAGATTGAGCAAAACCTCGCGGCGATGGAGGATACCTCGCCGCTGACGGCTCAGGAGCAGGAGAGGATCGAGACGATCCGCCGCGAACTGGGCACGCAGTTCTGCCGCCGGTGCAACTACTGCCAGCCGTGCACGGCGGGCATCTCCATCAGCGGCATCTTTGTGCTCGAGGGATATTTGAAGCGCTACGGCCTGGGCGACTGGGCGCGCCAGCGCTACGCCGCCATGGATCAAAAGGCCGGCGACTGTGTGGACTGCGGCGCGTGCGAGGCGCGCTGCCCGTATCAGCTGCCCATCCGCGGCATGCTTGCACGCTGCAAGGCGGAGTTTGGCGCGTAATTCGCCTGCGTTTGGCATGCGAGGGAGGAGAAAATGGTGAAAGCTTCGGTTCGTATTCGATATGCCGCGGCGCTGCTCGTTTGGGCGCTGCTGCTCGCGCCCTTCTTCCTCGGCGCGTCCGCCGCGCATCCCGCAACGGATGATTTCACGTTTGCGGTCTATACGCATCCCACGTGGCTGCAGACGGGCAGCATCCTGCACGTGCTCAAGGATGCGCTCAGCTATGCGCTGCGCACCTGGCGGGACTGGCAGGGCACGGTGACGGGCGTGATCATCATGGCGCTCAACCCGGCGGTGTTCTCGATTCCGCATTACGGGGTGCATGCCGTCGTGCTGCTGCTGCTCGATCTTGCGGCGTGGTTTGTCTTCCTGAGGCACATGCTCTCCGTGCGCCTGCGTCTGCCCGGGCATATCTGGCTGCCGATGTATCTGCTGCTGTCCGCGATGCAGCTGGTATTCATGCCGGATATGGTCGAGGGCATCTACTGGTTCAACGGCGCATGGTTCTACACCGGCGCGCAGGCCGTGGCGCTGCTGACGCTCGTGCTGTGCGACCGGTTCAGCGCGGGCCGGGCGGGGAGGACAAGGCAGATCCTGCTGTGCGCGCTCTGTGCGCTGCTGCTCTTTGCGCTGGGCATGGATAACTACATCACCGCGATGATGACCGCGGCGGCGCTTCTGATGATGGCGCTTCAGCGGATATGGGCCGGGCAGCGGAGCGCGGCCGTCCGCACGGCGCTGCTGCTGATCCCCATCGGCGCGGGGCTGCTGCTCTCCATCGTCGCGCCGGGCAATGCCGTGCGCATGGAGACGGACGGCGCGCATCAGAGCGGCATCGGATGGCTGATGCTCACCGTTGGCTGGACGCTGCGGGATGCCCTGGGCTATTTCGTGCGGTTTGCGCTCAAGACGCCGCTGCTGACGGCGCTGTGTGCCGCCACGCCTGCCGTCGCCCGGCGAATTGACGCCTGCGCGGCGGAGAGCGGGCGGCGCTGCCCGCCCGTGTGGGCGACGCTGCTTGGCGCGTACCTCATTTTGTGCGCGATGATCATTCCGCATATGTACACATCCGGCTATGCGGGCTCCGGCCGTGTGGTGAATATGTATCACGACTATGTGCTGATTGCCGTACCCGTCGCCTGGGCGATGATTCTGGCGCGGATGAAGCCGGCGCGCCGGGCGAAGCTGTCCGGCAAAAGGGCCGGATGGGTCTGCGCGGCGCTGTGCCTGGCGGCGCTGTGCATGTGCGCGTTGGGCGGCCAGGTTGACAACTATGTGAAGCTGGTTTCCGATCAGGCCGATGGCACGCAGGATGCATATATCGCGCAGTTCCGGAATGAATATGCGCTGTGCGAGGGGGCCGGGCCGCAGGACGACGTGCTCTTGCCGGCGTGGACGGTGCAGACGGTGACGGGCAAGCCCACGGCGTATGAGGACGCCGCCGTGTGGACAAACGAGTCGATGGCGCAGTACTTTGGCGTGAAGAGCGTGCGCGTAGCCGGGGAGGAGCAGGCGGCGCAATAAAGGAACAGCGCAGGGGGGAGAGCTCCGGTGTATGCCGGGCCCTCCCTTTATCTATATACATTCTGGATGAAAAAAGGCGGATATGCATGCAAAAATATATCGATATATGATTTACATTTTGTCAAGTTTCATGTAAAATAGAGGAAACGGAGGTCGGGGAACGACTTTTTGCAGCCGGTTCCGGCGGCGAAGGGAAAAGCCTGATCTATACTAACGAGAGAAAAAGGAGCGGTTGCTATGTCTCAAGCAAAATCCCCGACGAAGAAAAAGGCGTTTCAGATGCCACACACCTTTGTCATCCTCGTCATCATCATCGTTCTCGCGGTCGTTCTGACGTGGGTTGTCCCCAGCGGACAATATGCCCGGGTTGAAAACGCGCAGGGAACGAAGGTTGTCGACGCCTCCGCGTTTGAATACGTGGACAATGTGAGCGTCAGCCTGCTTGATGTGCCGATGCTCATCATCAACGCGTTCATCGACAACGCGGACCTGATCCTGCTGGTGCTCTTCAGCGGCGGCGCGATCTACATGCTCACCTCGGCGGGCGTTCTGCAGGCGCTGGTCGCCCTGGTGGCAAAGAAATTCTCAAACAGGCTGGAAATCTTCATTCCGGTGCTGATGCTCGTCTTCGCGCTGATCTGCACGACGCAGGGCGTCAATACGTTTATCGGCTTTGCGCCGATCACCGTGATGCTGGCCTTGAGCCTGGGGCTTGATTCCATCGTCGGCGTGGGCATCATTCTGCTGGGCGGCGCGATTGGCTTCTCGACCGGCACGCTGAACGTGAGCACGACGCTTGTCGCGCAGAAGATCGCCGAGCTGCCCACGTATTCCGGCATCGGCTACCGCTGGGTGTGCTTTGCGGTGTACTATGTGGTGACGTGCTTCTGGCTTGTCCGCTACGCCAAGAAGGTTCGGAAGAATCCGGAAATCTCCCCGATGTATGACCTTGACAAGACCAGCGAGTTCAAGAACGCGAAGCTGG
>JAUNJB010000214.1 GCA_030535375.1 Clostridia bacterium
CCTTTTTTTCTTCCTTTTCTTCGGGCTTAGGGGGCAGCTCATCGAGCAGCTTTTTGGCGACCTTGCCGGGATATAGATCGGGGGAGAGCTTGATGATTTGATTCAGGATGCTTTCTGCTTCGCGGCGGTTGTTGGCGGCCAGGTCGGCGCGGGCGATCCACAGGGAGGTTGTGATGCGGTGAAGCTGCTGGGTGTTATTCTGCTGCACCTGCGTTTTGAGCACGTCGATATCCGCCTTACCGGTGGTCAGGAACTTCATGCACTGTTCATTGAGCTCGGTGTTGAACACCATACGCTTCTTTTCCGGTTTCTGCGCCTGAATGTCGTCCAGCTGCTTCTTGTAAGAGCGAAGCTGCTCGAGGTATGTTTTTGCGGTTTCGATGTCGTCCTGCTGCTCGGCGCAGTAGCAAAGGTTGCTGGCCAGCGCAAAGCGGGTGACGAGCATCTGCTCGGGCTTGGCCTGTCTGACCTCGGTGGAGGAGAGCAGGCGGATGGCGTCGTCAAAGCGGCCCTGCGCGCAGTAGGCGTTGGAGATGTGCAGGCGAACCATCAGGTAGAGATTCGGGCTGCGCACGGGGACATTCAGCAGCGGTTCGTAATCCCGCAGAAATCCCTCGACATCGAGCTGATTGTACAGCCGGTTGAGCAGCTGATTATGCGCATTGACAGCGTTCATGTACTGGGCGGCAAGCAGGATCAGCAGGCCGATGACGGCCCAGTTTCTGTTGGGCTGCAGCAGGCAGAGGATGATGACCAGGGCGAGGTATCCGCTGCAGACCAGCATCATCCTCTTTTTGATTTGAGGGAAAAGCTGAAGCATGATGACAACTCCTTGTGACGAAATGATGACAAGCTATACCCTAGTATAACTTCTGTGGGAGAGAAAAGCAATCCCTTTTTCCCCAGGGAAAGGGGCACGGGAAGGGCGGCCGCATTTCAGCGCTTTTATCCGCCGGACGGCGCCCAAAACAGGGAAAATGGGTTCTTAACAGAAACTTAGCAATAAATAACGAATTGGCTAAAATTCACCAGCGTTTTTCATCGAGACAGCCGATTGAAGGACTAACATACAAGTTGTACAATACATACTATAAAAAGATAGAATTTTAGTGCTTGATGTTAATAAATCTTAACGTACAGCCGAATATGTATGTCATCCGGCGGAGAGACCGGCTGATATAAAAAACAATTGGAGGAGGAAATACCCCATGAAAAAGATCCTTGTCCTGGCGCTGGCGCTCGTGATGTGCTTTGCGCTGACGTCCGTGGCCTCTGCGAAGAGCTACGAGCTGAAGATCTCGACCACCCAGACCGATTCCTCGATGATCTATCAGGGCCTGCAGGCCGCGGCCGACGAGATCATGGAGAAGACGAACGGCGAAGTGAAGGTGACCATCTATCCGTCCTCGCAGCTGGGCGGCGAGGAGGACATGATCGACCAGGCGATCGCGGGCATCGGCGTGGCTGTGCTGACGGACGCGGGCCGTATGTCGAACTACGTGAACGACATCGGCATCTTCAACATGGCGTACTTTGTGGATAACTACGAGGACGGCCTCAAGATCATCAGCACCGATACGTTCAAGGGATGGACGGATGATCTGGTTGCGCAGGACGGAATCCGCGTGCTGTGCTTCAACTACTACGATGGAGCGCGTTCGTTCATGCAGAACAAGGAAGCGAGCACGCCGGAAGACCTGAAGGGCCTGGTGACCCGCACGCCGGGCGCGGCGCCGTACAACGAGTCGATTTCCGCGATGGGAGCGACGCCGTACAACATCGCGTGGTCCGAGGTGTACAATTCCATCCAGACCAAGGCGATTGACGCGTGCGAAGTGCAGTACACCTCCGCGGTGTCGACGCACATCTACGAGGTGTGCAAGTATGTGACCAAGACGGAGCACATCAACCTGTTCAACTGCCTGATCTGCGGCGAGGCGTGGTTCAGCAAGCTGCCGGAGGAGTATCAGCAGATCGTGCTGGATGCGTGCTACAACAATGCGTATGCCAATGCGCAGGACATCATCGCGGCGCAGGCCGATATGGAAAAGACGCTGGTTGACAACGGCATGACCATCATCGAGGTGGACAAGGAGCTGTTCAAGGAGGCCGTGACGCCTGCCTATGAGAAGCTGGGCTGGACCGAGCTGCGCGCCAAGCTCTACGAGGAAGCGGGCATCTGAGCGGATACGGCGGCGGGCGGGGCAAAGGCCTTGCCCGCCTGTTTCAAGTGAGCATGAAGGGACGTAACGGCAAATGAAAAAATTTTACGAAAAGTTCTGCCAGCTTGAGCAGTGGCTGGCCATCCTGCTGCTGGCCGGCATCACGATTCTGGTCTTTGTTTCTGCCATGGCGCGCACGATCGGCTTCCCGATCAACTGGGCGCAGGACGCGGCGCTGGTCGCCTTTGCCTGGCTGGTGTTTCTGGGCGGCGACATCGCGCTGCGCACGACGGGCCTGATCGGCATCGATCTGATCATCAGAAGGTTCCCCAAATCCGTGCAGAAATGTCTGGATATCGCGTTTAAGGTGGTCATGCTTGTGTTCCTGGCCGTGCTGGTGGTCAACGGCATTTCCTACGTCATCAGCGGCTACAAGCGCATGATCAACACGCTGAACATCTCCTACGCGTGGGTGACGGCATCGGTGCCTGTCGGCTCCTTCCTGATGATCATCTCCGTGGCCATCAATCTGGTCAAGAGCATCAAGACGCCTGTGGAAAAGTGGGGTAAGTAAGTATGGGCATTGCAATTATCATCTTCCTCGTGTTTCTGCTGCTGGGCATGCCCGTTGCGTTCGCCATCGGCGTCTCCGGCTTTTCGTTCTTCATCATCCGCGACCTGCCCATGAGCATTCTGGTGCAGAAGTCGATCTCCACCACGCAGAGTTTTACGATGCTGGCGATCCCGCTGTTCATCCTCGCGGGCAACCTGATGAACGCCACGGGCATCACCAAGCGCCTGATGAAGCTGGCAAACGTGCTGACCGGCCACATGTACGGCAATGTCGGCCAGGTTTCCTGCGTCATGTCCACGCTGATGGGCGGCGTGTCCGGCTCCGCGGTGGCGGATGCCGCGATGGAAACGCGCATCCTCGGTCCGGAGATGAACCGCCTGGGCTACGCAAAGGGCTGGTCTGCGGCGATCAACGGCCTGTCCGGCCTGATCGTGGCGACGATTCCGCCCTCCATGGGCCTGATCATCTACGGCACGGTGGGTGAGGTATCCATCGGCCGCCTGTTCATGGCCGGCTGGGTGCCCGGTTTCCTGATGATGATCCTGCTGATGATCGCGTGCAGCCTGTCCGCGCGCCACTTCGGCTACAAGCCGGAGCATGAGAAGGCGGCTTCGCTTGCCGAGATCGGCCGCGCGCTTGTGGAGTCCATCTGGGCGCTGCTGTTCCCGATCCTGCTGATCGTGCTGATCCGCTTTGGCATCATGAGCCCGTCGGAGTCCGGCGCGTTCGCGTGCGCGT
>JAUNJB010000215.1 GCA_030535375.1 Clostridia bacterium
GGACGGTGGTGAGGAAAATGAGATTGAGTTTGAAAATTTTAATGCGGCGTCGGCTCCCGCGGCGGCGGCGGCGGGCGCAGCTTCTGAGTTTGAATTGCACTTGCGCGGGCAGGGATATCCTGCCCGCGCTTTGCCAGTTCCTGGGATGCCTTGCGCTTTGCGAAGGTTTCAGGTATAATATTTTCAGAAAAAATTTTTCAATTTGCGGATGAAAACGGCGTGTTCATTCGTTTACATCAGTAGAGGTAGGAAGTGAAACGGTTGGAAGAGAGCGTGCGTGCGCAGAACTTCAATGAGCAGTTCGAGCGGCTCTACGAGCAATATGCGGACGATGTCCTGCGCATGGCCTATTTTTATCTGGCGGATCGGCATAAGGCTGAGGATGTCTGTCAGGATGTGTTTGTGAAGCTGTACACTCACGGCGAGGCGATTGCGCCCGGGCGGGAGAAGGCATGGCTCCTGCGCGTGACGGTGAATTGCTGCCGCGACCTGTGGCGCGGCGCGTGGCTCAAGCGCGTCGTGCTGGGATCGCCGTCGCTTGATATCATGCCCTCGCAGGACGAGAGTATCGAGCAGCGTGAGGAGAAGGCGGAGCTGATGCGCGCCATACAGAAGCTGCCGGCCTCGTTTCGCGAGACGATCCTGCTTCATTACTATCAGGGAATGGGGATTTCGGAGATCGCGCAAATGCTGAATCTGCCGGAAGGGACGATTTCAAGCCGCCTTTCCAGGGCAAGAAAGAAATTGGAAGTCCTATTAAAGGAGGAAGCAACCGGTGAATGATTTGAAAGCGCTCGATCATCTGCGGCCAATTACAGATGAGATGCTTGCCGGTCTGCATGCGGACGAGGCAATGCGGCTGCGCATCAAGTGCGCGGCCATGGACGCATCCGCGCCGAAGCGGCGTGCCGTGCGTTTTACCCCGGCGATTTGCTGCGCCGCCCTTGCGCTTGTGTGCGTGGGCGTGGTGACGGCCCGCCTTGGCGCGCGTGAGGACAGCGCCGTGCAGGGCCTGATGAGCGACGGCACGGTCACCATCGACACGATCGCCGCGGGAGACGAGGTGACCATCGGCGCGGGCCAGCTTGTGGCGGATCTGGGCGACGGGGCGAGCGTGCGCGCGGCGGCGCCCGGCAATGAATCGCTCTTTGCCACCGGATCGGGGGATATTCCCATGGTTGCGGTGGATGGCGATGTCTATCGCATGCTGGTGACGCCGCAGGATATCGGTTCCTCGCTGCTCGATGGCGAGATCGGCAGCGTGACGTCTACGACGCAGGAGCCTTCGCTGGCCTCCGCGGATGAGATGCGCGCGGGCCTGTCCAACGTCGCCTCTCAGGGCGCGGCGATCTACGCGGTGCGGGGCATCGCGTCCTCCACGGCGGTGGCCGCCGAGGTGGACGGAAGGATGCGCGTGTTCCAGCGCGTCAGCTATGCGGGCAAGGGCCCGGGAAGCCAGTCGCTGGAGGATACTTTCTCCGTGCGCGGCCAGGTGAAGACGCTGGAGCTCTCCGGCGTGGGCACGCTGACGGATGACGCGGCCAATGCGGCCGTCGCGGTGCTGCTCGATCAGGCGACGCTCAAGTCTGCCGACGCGTCCGCGCGCAAGCAGACGCTGACCGTGACGCTCACAAACGGGCTCAAGCTCCAGCTGGGCGTCTCCGGCGATACGCTCTGCGGCTGCGGCGGATGGAGCTGCCCGGAGTTTTTCGAGGCGTTTGAAGCGGCGCTGTAAGGCCGAAGTGATCAGTGAATTCAATAAAAACACGGTGCTCTGTCCCATATCGGGCGGAGCACCGTGCTTTGTGCTGATTGTGATTGCCGGTGATGCGTTTTTCGGGCGCGGCGGACGCGAACGGACCGGCCTGCCGCGGCGGAAGCAAACAGATGAAAATGGTAAGCTCTTTGCCACAATGTCAAGTGGTGAGCTCAATTTGTGTTGAGGAAAGAAGGATGGTGGGAAGCTTCCGCAGCGGTTGAAAAATTCATAATCTGGTGGTATACTGACTAAATCATATGTTAGTAGATTCTAACTGGAAAGAGGGCGGACTAAGATGAAGTTTTATCGATTTGGTGAGGAGGGAAAACCCGTTATTTTCCTTTTGCCCGGCACCTGCTGCCACTGGAAGCGGAATTTTGGCCATGTGATTCCGCTGCTGACGCAGGATTTTCATGTGGTCTGCGTGTCCTACGACGGCTTTGACGAGACGGAGAATGCCGTTTTCCCGGATATGCTGACAGAGACGGTCAAAATGGAGGACTACATACGGGAAAATTTCGGCGGACATATCTGCGCCGCATATGGCTGCTCCATGGGTGGGAGCTTTGTGGGCCTGCTCCTTCAGCGGGGAAGGGTGCATGTTGACCACGGTATCCTGGGCAGCTCGGATCTGGATCAGGAAACCGGTCTGTCCGCCAGATTGAAAGCGCGGCTCATCGCCAGGGTGCTCTATGGCATATTCCAAAAAGGCCGGCTGCCCGGCTGGATGCAGAAGCGGCTGGATCAAAAGGGACCGGAGGAACGGGCCTATATGGAGCCGATGCTCAACATGTTCGGTGTGGGCAATGATGCGATGGTCTTTGTTCAAAAGCGGAGCATCCGCAATCAGTTTTATTCCGATCTGGTGACGCCGCTGGAGGATGAGATCAGCGTCCCGGGAACTGCGGTGCACATATTTTATGCCCTGAAAATGGGAGAAAAATATGAGGAGCGCTATCGCCGGCATTTCAAAGATCCGGATATCCGCCGCCACGATATGCAGCATGAGGAACTGCTGGTGAGGGAGCCAAAGCGATGGGCGGCCGAGGTGCGCGGCTGCTGTGAAATAGGGACGTGAGGGCTTTTGGAAGGCCTGCACCAATCGAC
This sequence comes from Clostridia bacterium, assembly GCA_030535375.1. Lineage (GTDB taxonomy): Bacteria > Bacillota > Clostridia > Christensenellales > Aristaeellaceae > Ventricola. The sequence goes on from JAUNJB010000215.1 coordinate 2,867, forward strand.
GCAGCGCGGAAGGAAGAGCATTTGTATGAAGGTATTGGTTTACGGCGCAGGGGTCATCGGCTGCTATCTGACCCATGTATTATGCGAGGCGGGGCATGATGTGACCCTGCTGGCAAGAGGAAATTGGAAAGCTGTTTTGGAGACGAAGGGATTGACCATCCGGCATCACCTCCAAAGGAGGACGACGACGGATCACCCCCATATCGTCGGGCAGGTCGATTTTTCGCAGCACTATGACGCAGTGTTTTCCGTCATGTCGTATCATCAGGTGGGCGCGATCCTGGACGACCTGGCGGCGGTGGACGCGGATACGGTGGTTTTGGTGGGCAATAATCTCTCCGCCCCGGATATGGAGCGGTACTTAAAAGCGCATTCCCGGACGGAGAAGCAGTTCCTTTTTGGCTTCCAACTCACCGCCGGAAAGCGGGAAGCGGAGTACGCCATCTGTGAACGGGCGGGGGCCGGCACCATGGATATCGGCTTCCTGCACGCTGCCGTGCCCGGGCAGCTAAAGCGGAAGATGGAACAGCTCGTTGGGGACACCGGCTATCGCCTGCGGTGGCATGACGATATGGAGAGCTTTTTCAAATGCCATGTGGCGGCAG